>CAZICJ010000077.1:0-11013 GCA_964537635.1 uncultured Pirellulales bacterium | reverse complement strand
ACTCATATATCGGCTCTTACTCACCTAATAATTGAGGTTTTGGGATAGGTTCTATTATGCGGGAATAAACGAACAATGGGAAAAGTGTAAAAATAGTGCCTTTTCCGGATAGCATCGCCTAATGATAAATGCTATAATGATGCTTGTCGAGATTGGAGAAAGCGCTCACATGCGAAGTCCGAAAATGACATACAGGACAATCCACTCTGGGAGCAGGCAGGGAATGTCTGTCTTTTACCCAGAATGTTCTATATACCCCACCCCAGAACGTATCGCAGCGTTGTTTTATATTTTGTACTAAACATCGTATTGAGGCCGTGTTTAATAAAAAACGGAATTTGTTTTTTAGGAGAATGGCTTATGCGTAAAGATGTGTATTGTTCCTGATATTTGCGGGGACGGTCTTCGCAAATACACTGTTCGAAATCAAACAATTCTAAGGGGACAAATCATGAAAAAGCTAATCTTAATGAGTTTGCGTGTGTTGTTTGTAAGCAGTGTTTCAGTTTGGGGTGCCTATGCGGTCTCGGGTCAGGTCAAGGATGAAAGCGGCACTCTGATAAATGGGGCGACAGTTTATATCAACTGCTACCCCGGCGACGGTACGTCGTATAGTACCACTACCACCAGCGGTCAGGTCGCCGGTGTGTTGGGCTGGTATTCTGGCGGCTGGGCGGATAAAAACTGCAACGGTAAAAAAATCGTTGTAAAAGCCGTTGCTGCCGGCAAATCCGGTACGATTACGTTTAATGCCGGCGGTGTGACGGATATAAACAAGGATGTGACGATCAAAGCGCCTTCGTTTGGTCCCTTTGCTGAATTGCATTGTGAATTAACGCCAGTGGCTGTGAATGAAGGAATGGTTCCTGTAACCTGTACGGTCAAGCTATATGTGCAAATGACAGCAAGTCCGGTATTGGTCAACAACGGTACAGCGACCTTGCTTTATGACCCCACTGTAATGACCTGCACTGGAGCCTCGTCGTCTCCAGGGTCTCCGTTTATGGTTGGTAGTACTTCGATCGGTCCCGGGACAATTACGGTAGAAGCTTACACTATGGGGGGAAGTTTTGTACCCATCGATAATGGAGCAAATCCTACCTCATTCTTTGATGTATTCTTTGAAGCGATTGACGTCAGTACCCCAAGACTGTTGAGTGTCGAGGTTACCAGCAGGCTACATACTCCGGACGGTGATAAAAGCGGTTTTCCCAGTGTCACCCAGAATCTGATTGGGACGCCGCACACCAGCAGCGGGCATTTCCTAATCGACTCCCAAATGGAGTGGCAGGAAGCGCGTTCCAGTGGGCATGTCCATCCGCTGGTTCAAATCGAATGGATGGATTATATGTCCCATTGGGATTTGCATCGGGAACAGGGCGACCCCTATCCGACCAATAGTTTCATGCCCGCCAGCTTGTATGTCTATGGCGGCGGCGACGATGGTAATCCGGCCAATGATCCTGATCCGGAGGATGCCGGGCTTGTGATGGCGTGGGGCGATGGATCGCAGCAGACGGGAAGTTACTCCAGTGCCTGGGAATATGATTACCTGCTCGATCCGGATTTGAGTAATTCGACGATTACCGTAACGGTAACACCTCGAAACAACGGCCCTACGGGGCAGATCAATGCTGTTTCATTCGGCATCAAGGATATCAATGGAAATATCCGCTCGTGGTGGTGGAGTTGCCCTGCGCCGATACTTCATAACATACCGACCAAAATTACGATTGATGCTTCTAAAGTTGGAGTGGCGGCGGCGACGCCTATCGCAAGTGGTTTTGCCAACAATCCGGCGTTCAATATTAAGAATTCCCAGTTCTTTCTTGTGGACGAGAATTTCCAGTGGATATTTGGACAAATGCCAGTACCTCCGCCCGGACAACCGCAATTTGGCGTGATGTGGAACTATTGGCACAACCTTGTCGTCACCCAGAATCTGCCCAGCACTGGCGCCAATGGCAAGAACTTCATCAAGTGGAGTCAGCCGCCTGTTGAGATTGAGCAAGGTCTGATCAACGGCTGGGATGAGCAATCCCTTTACTGGCAGCGCCCGATTATGGCTGATGACTGGGAGTGCTCGGATGAACGGCCAGTAACGGATATTCACTGGTGGGGGTCATTCATCGGCTGGACACAGCCCACACTGCCGCCGGTGCTGCCGACTGCGTTCCACATCGGTATTTGGACGGATGTGCCTGACCCGAATCTGCTTAACCCACAGGATTACAGCCACCCCGGTACGCTGATTTGGGAAAATACCTGTACATCCTGGGTATGGAATTTTGCGGGATTTGATGTTGACCCGCAAGAGAGGCCTGAACGGGAAAATGAGTCGTGTTTCCAGTTTAATCAGCTTTTGTCACAGGATGAATGGTTTTGGCAGGAACCGAATGGTTCGAATGGGAAACGGGTCTATTGGCTGAGCATTGCGGCGATTTATCCTCAGGGACATCAGGTGCAATTCCCATTCGGCTGGAAGACCCGCCCGCATTTCTACAATGATGATGCCGTAAGAACAGAGATGGCCATTGATCCGATGGGTCAGAACATTTGGCCGCCGGTTATCGGTTCACAATGGCTGGATGGTATGCCGATCGAATACCCAGCCGGTACTTCCTGGGATTTGGCATTTGAGCTGACCACCAACGAACCCAAAGCGCCGGCCAGTGCGGATTTGGACTTCAGCGGATTTGTGGATTTGGCCGACTTTGCTTTGTTTGCACAGCAGTGGCTTAGCGCCGGTGTGTAAACGTTTAGCAGTCATTCCGGGAGACCCCCGGAAACTCGATAGGGGGCAGGCTTTTATGCCTGCCCTTTTTTGTAAAAAGCAGCTATAATTGAAGACAGATTGTGACCGTAATATCTGTATAGTGCCAGCTGCAAAAAAACCAGAGGGCCAGCCCGCCAAACAATCACGCGTAAAGTCCCGTCTCGGGCGGCAGGTTGGCCAGTCAAGTGCAGAAAGTGGAACGGTTATATGGTTTCTCTTTTCGTGCAGTCTATTTTTTTACCAGCAGCGCCCTCTTGGCGGCGGCAAGTTCCTTGAGCTTATCCGGGCCGACTTTGGGGTAGGCCAGATTTAATGCTGTCAGGGTGTCAATGACGGCGGCGGCGACTACGACGCGAGTGAACCATTTGTTGTCCGCAGGCACGACGTACCATGGCGCATGTTTGGCTGCGGTGTTGCGAATCATGTCTTCGTAGGCATTCTGGTACTCATTCCAGAACTCTCGCTCATTCATGTCGGCACGGGAGAACTTCCAATGCTTCTCGGGCGTCTCCAGCCGTTCGAGAAACCGCCGCTTTTGCTCCTTCTTAGAGACATGGAGGAAGAACTTGCAGATAGCGATTCCGTTGTTGGACAGATACCGCTCGAAGTTGCGGATGTCGCGGAAGCGGTCTTTCCAGATATTCTTGCCGAGCAATTCGGGCGGAAGCTTCTGCCGGGTCAGGTACTCCGGGTGTACGCGGACGACCAGTGTCTCTTCATAATAACTGCGGTTGAAGATCCCGATGTTGCCGCGATTGGGAAGGCGTTTTGTGCATCGCCACAAGTAATCATGGTCCAGTTCTTCGGCAGAAGGCGATTTGAAGGAGAAAACCTGGCAGCCTTGCGGGTTGACCCCGGACATGACGTGCTTGATTGCGCCGTCTTTGCCTGCCGCATCCATTGCTTGAAAGATGAGCAGTACTGCCCATTTATCCTGCGCATAGAGCTTATTCTGCAGTTCGGCGAGTACTTCGATGCCCATGGCCAGCGCTTCTTTGGCATGCAGCTTATCTTCGGAAGTAAATTTCAGTGTATCTTCAGGGTCGAAGTCTTTGAGCCGAAACTTAGTGCCGTCGGTGATGCGGAAAGGCTTTGTGAATTTGTGAGCATTTTCACTAACATCTTTGGTTTTCATTGGCATAGTCCCCTTTTCTTTTACGTTCAACTCAAGTCTTTAGGGTACCCTTTAATCTTTTCGGGTTTGCAGAGGAAGTCTTTTTTGCGGGCGACGCGGCCGCATTTGGTACAGAGGAATTTTGCGGGCAGGATGCAGTTCAGATATTTTTGGCAGTCGTCGGAGGGCATTTCTTTTTTTGCCAATTTACACAATTTTTTGCTCATAATAATTCTTTCTGGTTATTGGCTGTTGGTCGAGCCGCCGCAGCGGCCGATTCATTGTTTTTCACTTTGGCGAATCGGGCGGAATCGAAACAGTGCCTTTTGCAGCCGACTGATGCCGGCGGCATGTTCATAAAACTGTTTCTGACTTTGTACCGGCTGCTTACCGGCGGGTTTGTGTTCATATCTGCCGTCGGAACGCAGCCGCCAGGCGCTGGCCGTGTCGGCAAAATAGGCCATTAAAATGCCATACAGCCGCTGTTGAAGATTGGGCTGGGTGATGGGAAACAGCAGTTCCAGCCGGCCGTCCAGATTGCGCCCCATCATATCAGCGCTGCTCAAATATACCTGCGGGTTGCCGGCATTGCCGAAATAATAGATGCGTGCATGTTCCAGATAGCGGTCTAAAATAGAGACCACTTCAATATGCTCGGAAATACCCTTGACGCCGGGGCGCAGACAGCAGATGCCGCGGATGTTGAGAAAAATATGGACTCCGGACATGGATGCCTGATAAAGCGCCTGACAAATCTGATGGTCCTCGAGGGAATTGGCTTTGAGGATAATCAGTCCGGGCCGGTCGGGTGAACTTGCTTTGATTTCGCGTTCGATACAGTCCAGCATCCGCCGCCGCAGCGAGGTTGGAGCGATGGTCAGTTTCGACCAGCCGACGGGTTCCGAAAAGCCGGTCAAAAGATTGAAGAACGCCCCCACATCCATCGTCAATTGCGGGTCGCAGGTCAGCAGGCCGATATCGGAATACAGCCGCGCAGTCCTGTCGTTGTAATTGCCTGTCGATAAATGCGCATAGCGTTTGATGCGTCCCTGCTCGCGGCGAATAATCAAGAGGGCTTTGGCGTGGGTCTTGAGTCCGGCGACGCCGTAAATCACATAGCAGCCGGCATCTTCGAGACGCCTGGCCCAGCGGATGTTGCGTGCCTCATCAAACCGCGCCCGCAGCTCGACAAGCACTGTAACTTCCTTGCCGCGTCGGGCGGCCTGCTCCAGCGCCGTTATAATCGGCGAATCCGGACTGGTTCGGTAAAGCGTTTGCTTGATGGCAAGCACATCCGGGTCGTCTGCGGCCTCCTGGAGCCATTGGACGACCGGCTCAAAGGATTCGTAGGGGTGAAACAGCATCACATCATGGTCGGCAACTGCCTCCCAGAGCGACTCGAACCCGACGGTGTCGGCCGGTTTCTGTGCCGGCCAGTCGGGCCAGCGCAGCGAGTCGAAACCGTTATGCCGCACCATTTCCCATAAACAACGAGCATCCAGCAGGCCGTCAATCGGATACAACTGCGCCTGGGCAATATCAAATTGGCCACAGATCCAGTCGCGCAGCGCCGGCGAGCAGTTGGCGGACACCTCAATGCGAACCGCCTTGCGCCGCTGGCGTTCGAGGACGGCGGCCTGCATGGTTTCCAGCAGGTCGGCGGCTTCATCCTCCTGAATCTTGACATCGGCATCGCGTGTGATGCGGAAGATATCCGCCGATACAACCGTTTTATCCTGTCCGAGAATGCCGACAAACTCCATCAGAATATCTTCCAGCAGAACAAAGACAGTGCCTTGCTTGCTGGGCAGCGGTATAAACCGCGGCAAGGCGGTCGGCACCGGTACAATCAGAATTCGTGTTTCCTGACTGTCTTGTCCCAGCAGGGTCAGTCCCAGGTGCAGTTGGAGACTGGGCAGCAGCGGGAAGGGCTGTCCATCAGAGACCGCTATCGGTGTCAGCAGCGGCTGCAAATGGTGCTGGAAATAATCCCTCAGAAAGCGGCGCATTTCCGGATTCCAACTGCTGCGCCCCAGCAGGCTAAATCCGTATTTGTGAAGCAGTTCCAGAAGCGAGCGCGTCGTTTCTGCGTGGCGGGCGATGAGGTCGAGCGTTTTCTGGCGGATGAGGTCTAATTGCTCATCGGCGGTCAATCCGCTGGGGTCGGGCGTCTGAATGCCGGCATCCGACCGCTGCATCAGGCCGGCAACGCGAATCATAAAAAATTCATCCAGATTGGAACTGAATATCGCCAGGAATTTGAGCCGTTCCATCGGCGGCACGCTGTCGCGCATTGCCATATCCAGCACTCGCCGGTTAAATTCCAGCCAGCTCAATTCCCGATTGATATACAAACTCGGATCGTCCAGTGTGATTTTGGATTTTACAGCCATACGTTATTGTGTCATTTCAGATAAGGGTTCCAGTTCCAGGTTAAATCCGAATACATCCTCAAACAGGCTGCTTCGGATTTCTACAGACCGCTTGACCGGCGATTCATCGGACAAACCCGGCATCAAAATCCGTATCGAGTCCTGGCCCGGCAGGCAGCGGAGTCGGTCTATCTGACGGATATCGGTGATATCCAGAGCCTTGGCAAGCCGCAGGATGGCCGCCAGTTTGTTGACCAGAATCCGCGATTCCTGGGGCAGAGCGGTGTATTCCAGATGCGAGGCTTTGGGGGCGCTGCGCCGGTGATATCGCGCCACATGAGCGGCCACTGCCACTTCGCCCGGCGTCAGCCCGTAGATTTCCGAATTGGCAACCAGATAATAGGTGTGTTTGTGATAGGCGCGGGTCGAGACAAAAGTCCCGCACTCGTGTAGCAGGGCCGCAGCCTCCAGCAGCAGACGCGGACGAAATCCAAGCCCGTGAATGGTTTTGAGTTCATCATACAGCCGCAACGCGCAGTCGGCTACGCGGCGGGCGTGGTGCAAATTGATGCGGTATTTTTCGGCCAGCATCATCACGGATTGAATCGCCTCTGCGGCGACGGATTCATCGGCCTGCCCGAGACATTGACGCGACAGTTCCAGCAGCAGCCCATCCCGCATCGACACCGACGGTACGATGATTTCTTTGGCGCGGGTCAGCCGCAGCAGGGATTGAAAAATCAGCAGCGCCGGCAGCAGCGTCTCGGCGTCGGTGTACGGCATGTCCGACTGCAAGGCCAGTTGTTCGGGACTCATATTCCGGTTGCGCGCCACAAAGTCCTCAAATGCTTTGCGGGCAATCCGGCTGAATTTTGGGTTCTCGGTCGCTTCGCCTATCTGGGAGGCGGCAAACCGCGAATCGGCGCCGATAGCGATAAAGACTCCAACTCGCGCCAGCGGCACCAGGCTTTCGACGGAGGCAAGTACTGATTCAATTTCGTTTTCAATCAGTTCGGCAACCTGCCGGACCGACCGCTGTGAGGTGCCGAGAATTTCCTGAATGCGAATCGAGCCAAGCACCAGGCTCTGGGAGCTGATCAGTTTGCCGCGCCGCATCAGCGTCATCATCGTGCTGCCGCCGCCGACTTCGCACATCAGTACGGTGCTGCTGCCGAAATCCAGCGGTTTGTCGCTCATTGCCGCCCGTACAGCCGATACGGTTATGCGCCGCTCCTGCGAAGCGTCGATAATCTGCACATCCAGGCCGCAGGCCATCAGAATGCGGTCTAAAAAGACGTCGGCGTTGCGCGCCTCGCGGACGGCGCTGGTCGCCACGGTCCAGATGTGCTTGATTTGATATTCGTCGATGCGGCGCTTGAATTCCCTGAGGATATTGATTGCCGCCCGCATGGTTGCCGGCATCAGCCGAGCCTGCCGAAAACAGTCCTGCCCCAGCCGCACCGGCCGGTTGGCGCGTTCGATAATTTCGATGGCGCCATCGGGCAAAAGCTGGCCAATCGTCATTCGAATGGAGTTACTTCCGATATCGATTGCCGCCAGAGTTTGCAGCGTCTGCGATTTATGTGTTTGTTCCAGCATATATCTTTACTATCCTAATTTCAGCCCCTCTGGACTATCAAGCGCAGGGGCTGTCTGCGTATTATTCGTGCGTCTTGCGTCCGGAAATCACAATTGTGCAGCCGGTTGCCTGTTCGAGCAAATCCTTTTTTTCTCTGCCGTAATCCATTTCCGCCAGCGCCAATCCGCTGCTGATACAGACAATCCGGATTTGTTTGGATTGGATGCTGACAGTCATGTTTTCAATAATTTCGCTGTGCGTTCGGTCTAAGCCGTCGGCCAGCCGCACGATGCCGGCCAGCAGGCCGATCCGGTGCTGTGCCGCCGTACTCAGTCCGCCATAGACCGGATGGTCTGCTTTGGGCAGCGCTTTGCGATGATAGCGGGCAATCAAGGCTATTATTTCTCGCTCTTGCGATTCCAGCGGCATCGAGGTATCAGCCAAAATCATCTGCATCGACCTTTTGTGATGCTTTTGCTGTCCATCTTTCCAGCCGATATCGTGCAGAATCGCACCGCAGATCAGACAGAATCGCTCCTGCGGCGAAAACGAGTATGCGGCGGCAAGCCCATCAAGCAGACACTGCGCCAAATGAGCAACCTGTTCGCAGTGGCTCGTTTCGTAGTTGCATTGACGGGCAAAAGCGCGCACCGCCCCCAACCGGTCTGTTTGATGATCGGCTTTAGATTGTTTTTGCTGGTTCATCCTGTGTCCCTAATGGCTGTTGGGGCGCTGTGGCCTGACAAAGCCGCTCCAATAACTGAGTCTCTCGCCAGTGTGTTATCAGGCTGACTGCCTGATGATAGCAGGTCTGCCTGTTCGCTATACGGTCTTGGCCAAGAAAATCTAATCCGGGACACAGCCGCCCAAACGCCCGTGCATGCCCCGCGTAATCGGTCATTCGCTGTTTTTCTTCCTTTTTGAATTCATCTATTGCACTCAGCCAGACATCGCAGTCATGCAGTTCGCCCAAAATCGTCTGGGCTTCTTTAAATGCGTCCAGATACTCCTTGAGGCAGCCATCCAGCATGGTATCACCGATTTCTACGGTGTAGCGTAATTTCTTGATGGCAATTCGCAGTTTGTGATGACCGGCGGCATCCTGCGGATTGTCCAGACAACCCAGTCGCTTTCGCACATTGTCGATGCGAGGTGATAATTGCCGTGCCAGCAGGCTGGATGCGGACTCCGTATCGCGGGCAGGCGGGCAAATTTCGGACAGATATTGGGTTTTGTCCATCTGCAAACGCAAATTAGTCAGTATGTGCTTTTTCGAAAAGCGTTTGCCGGCGGCGACAACCCGGCTTTGCAGCGCCTGCCGCTGCTGTCGGCGGCGCAGCAGAAGGCGTTCGATACCCGGACGCAACTTGCGATTTTTTTCATCCAATTCGTCAAGAAACTGCTGTAAAAATGCGATTTGCACATCCAAATCGCGCGGCAATCCAAGGCGGGTCAGCAGTTTTTTTGTCGTCTTCTTCCAATCCTGCATATAGGCCGGCTCAAAATAATCCGCAAAAAACACCAGCAATTCGCGCAGCCGCCGGCAGGCAACGCGCGTCTGGTGCAGCGGCTCGGCATCGTCAGTCTGAGCCAGATATTTGATCTGTTCGGCCAGCCGGTCTGCCTGTTTGCTGATGAGCATCCAAGCCGTCTTTATAGAATTGTCGATAAATGCCATCTTTTATTAACCATGTTTTTTACAGAAATTATATTCTAATTAGACAAAATAGATTGAATAAAGCAAGTTAGAAAGTTATCTTGTTGAATGAGACAAAAAAACATTACAGGGTTGTAAAAATGGCAAAATCACAGTCCAAAGCTCGATGTATCGGGGTATTGACAGCCGGCGGCGACTGTCCGGGGCTCAATGCGGCAATTCGAGCGGTTACCAAAGCCGCTATCAATGAATACGGAATGACGGTTGTCGGGATTCTGGACGGCTTTCGCGGATTGGTCGAAAACCGGACGATTCATTTGGAACAGAAAGATGTTAGCGGGATTCTGACCCGCGGCGGCACGATTCTGGGTACCAGCCGCGACAAACCGCACAAGATGCTGATGGGCGGCAAATATCGTGATATGACGCAGGTTGCCGTCGAAAACATCAAGCGGCACCATATCGATTGTTTGGTCTGTCTGGGCGGCGGCGGAACGCTCAAAAATGCCCTGCGGCTTCATCAGCAGGGCAAGGTCAATGTGATTCACCTGCCCAAAACCATCGATAACGATATTGAAGGCACCGATGTCTCCTTCGGCTATGATACCGCGATGCAGATTGCCACCGACGCCATCGACCGCCTGCATACGACGGCCACCAGCCATCACCGGATTATTGTCTGCGAGATTATGGGGCATAATACCGGCTGGCTGACGCTCAGCGCCGGCATTGCTGGCGGCGCCGATGTGATTTTAATCCCCGAAATCCCCTACGACCTCGAGATTGTCGCCGAGTACTTGCAGGAACGCCGGCGGAGAGGAAGCCGGTTTTCGATTATTGCTGTTGCCGAAGGCGCCATCTCCATGGCCCAGGCGAAGGCACGCGAAAAAGCGATTGCCAAGTGCCTCAAAAATGGAAAGAAGAAGAAAAATAAAAGGCCGTCGGATTCGGCACAGACGGTCTATGATGACGCCGAAGACCTGCTCGAGGAAATATCGGAATACGGCAGCCCTCAATCCTACAAATTGGTCCAGGAGCCGATGGCAAGCCGGGTTGCACGGCAATTGCAGGAACTTACCGGTATTGAAGCTCGGGTTACATCGCTGGGACATGTCCAGCGCGGCGGCACTCCAAGCTCTTTTGACCGCTGGCTTTGTACGCGGTTGGGGACGAAAGCCGTTCAGCTTTTGGCAAAAGGCGAATACAATGTGATGATTGCCTACGATTCAGGGGTATGCAAGCCCATTCCTATTGAGCAGGCCGCCGGCAAACGAAAAAGCGTGCCGCAAGACCACCCGATGATTGCCTCCGCACGATTAGTTGGCACCTGTATGGGCGACCAGATACCGATGTTCTGACAGGTTGGCGGCCGTTGACGCAGCGATGAAAGCGAGGGCGTGCTTTTGCTGTGGGTCTAACCCCTTATATGCTTTGCATTTGTGGATGTCAGTTGGCGAAGGTCTTGGGGGGGGGGGGGGGGGGGGGGGGGGGGGGGGGGGGGGGGGGGGGGGGGGG
>CAZICJ010000076.1:0-11021 GCA_964537635.1 uncultured Pirellulales bacterium | reverse complement strand
CCCCGATTTTTTCGACTTAGGCCAATTACAACATCATATATTTCCAGCAGTTATGGGAAGGTTCAAACGAAGGCCAGTTACACTGCTCCCAACAGAAAATTCCTATTTTTAAACTTCCCGGGGCATTATGTCCGATAATAAAGACATGAATGACTATTCCTTATCCAAGACGCAACTGGCCGAGCTGGAATACCAGCATCGCAAGTTGCGGGACAAGCGTCAGGCGGATCGGGTCAAAGCTGTTATTGGGCTGGCCAGAGGCTGGTCTGCGGCCTGGATGCCCTGCTGCAAGATGACTATGCCGGGACGGATCCTAAACTGACTGAACAACAACTTACGGCACTGGACACCTATCTGGAGACCGCCCATCCCACGGCAAAGAAGATTTATGTGATTGTGGAAAATGCCCGGTACTATCGATCGCAGTGGCTGAAAAAAAAGCTCAAAGGCACTAAGATCAAATTGATATTCCTGCCGCCGTACTCGCCCAATCTGAATCTGATTGAGCGGTGCTGGAAGTTCTTCAAGAAAAGGGTGCTCAATAATCATTACTATGAGACCTTTGCGGAATTCAAGCGGGCATGTGAAAGCTTTTTCCGGAAGCCGAGGGAGTATCTGGCGGAACTACAAACGCTACTGACCGAGAATTTCCACGTTCAAGCCGCTTGAAAACAGGAAAATCTAAATGTAAAATGTATAGATTTCCAAGAGTGTTGCACCATGGAGTAATTGATGCGGACGGTGTTGGTTGTACCAATGGGCATAGCAGGCGACTTCCTGCCGCATGGCGTCTAATGGCGAACTTTTTTCGCTGTCGCAAACAGGAGGATTTCTGTATAAAATCCGACCGCTCGTCAAAACACGCCGAAATACGGGGAATCTTGAGATAAGACTTTTTTTGACAAATTTCTTCTTCTTTGGTATAATGAGGACCAATTGAGGATGGTGTGATGAGAATACGACAATTTGATATACCGACACAGATAGCAGATGTTTCCTATTTTGTATTGGGAGATGAGATATAATGGCTTCCCCCCTACTGCAAAAAGCCCTGATTCTTGCCGCGTCCGGCCAGAATGTCTCCTCTGTTGAATCCTGCAAGCGGTTTAGCTGTCTGCGGCGTGAGAATGTCCTGGATGCAATCGCCCTTGCGGCAACTACGCCCTTTGACTGGATATTTTTGACCGTCGGCCAGATTACTGGACGCATTGACCAGGCGGTCGAATCGATTCGCAAAATTTCGCCCCAGGCGAAAATTGTCCTGCTATGTTCTATGGTCGAGGAGCCGATGGCAATCCGCCTGACCCGAGGCGGCCTGTGGGATAAGCCGCCGGCCGACGACTATGTGATTTTTCCCCAACAGCTTCCGCATTGGCTCCAGAAGGCGGTTTTGCAGGCCGACGAAGCCGGCAGCGAGCCGCAGGATGCATCCGATACCATCCGGCTGTTGGAAAAGATGGCGACCGAAGACGACCTGACCGGCCTGAAAAACAGGCGGTATGTCCGTCAATTTCTCCGCCAGCTTGTCGATTACGCCCAGCAGGATGAATTTCACATCACCCTGCTGCTGTTCGATATTGACAATTTCAAACATTATAACGATACCTTTGGTCATACCCTTGGCGATGAGGTCCTTAGCCAGGTTGGGCAGATGATGAAGATGTGCTGTCGGGCACATGATGTCGTTGCCCGCGTGGGCGGCGATGAATTCGCGGTGATATTCTGGGATATTCCCAAAAAAGGCCAAAGCCAGCCGGAAACCGCACAGGAAAAAGACCGGCGGCTGTCGCATGGCGGACATCCGAGAGAACCGCTGTTTATGGCGGAACGCTTTCGCCGCCTGATCAGTTCCGCACAGTTGTCTTCGCTGGGCAACCACGGCAAAGGCTCGCTGACAATCAGCGGCGGCTTAATCGCCTATCCCGATGATGGACAGACTGAACAGGAATTGTTTGCAAAAGCCGACCAGGCGCTTTTGCTGGCAAAGCAAAGCGGAAAAAATCGAATTAATATCGTCGGGGATACGCAAAACGCGGGTGTAAAATCTGCGTAATTTTACTCTGAGCTTTCCGAAGGACTGCGGCTGCTCTGAATAAGGTGAATAGTCGATGGTTGATAGTTAGAAAAGAATTTCTTTTCTTTCTATTCACTACGGACTCTGAACTGTCAACTGTTGCGCCTGAGAACTGTTTTTACAAAACAAACCTATTTTTGGCAACCCATTGCCCCGACCGCAGTGACGACATCAAACGCTTTTAGAGCAAATCAGGATTCTTCTTGCCGATACCCGATGCGGCTAATTGGGCGGTCTCTTCGAGACTGGACCAGTTTGAGATGGCACGGTCAATCAAGCCGAGGTTTTCAAGAATCACCTCAAGATTGTCCCGTGTGTCCTGCGTGCAGGCCGATGAGAAAGAACTGGTTTGTATGCGATGAAATGCTTTGGCAAAGCGGACTTTGTCGCAGAACAAAAGCGATGTCTGGTAGTGAAGCGCCAGCTCCACGGGCGCGAATACCGCGACATCGGTCAGGATATCCAGCGACTCCTGAATCTGCTTTTTCTCCAGACAGGCCAGCGCCAGCTTCGTCCTGGCCCGGTAATGCGTTGGATTGACGCCAAGGGCTTTTTTGAACCAGCGAATCGATTCCGATACATCTCCGGAAGCCCCTTGCAGCACGGCGTATTTATAAAAGATATCCGCATTTGCCTTGCTGTGGCTCAACCGCACACTCCAAAGATGAGTCAACTGGCGAACGATCTCATCCCGATTTGCCGCGTGTGCTTCGGACATATCCGCGTCGAGCAGCCGATTGGCTTCATAATGCAGTACGGCAGTTTCGGCAAATAAAAGTACGCTGTTTTGATGAATCGTTGACGACAATTCGAGCGACCGAACCGCCTCTTCATACCGGCCGGCCAGATAGTGCGAAATGGTAAGCCCAATATAGGCGTCGATGATTTCATCGTTGGTTTCCGCCGCCTGGTTGAATTGCTCCGCGGCGAGGGTCAAATGGCGTTCTTTTAAGTATTGCGTGCCCAGCTTGATAGTGGCCTCCAGTGAATTGGGCTGCATCCGCAGTGCATTTTCGTAATGCGTAATGGCCTCTGCCATCCTGCCGGCCTTGCTGCAAATATCTCCAAGCCGTATCGACAAATCAGGAAGAAGCCCGACTTGTTCTATCAGAAATCGAATTTTCTCGATCGCATCATCATACATCCCATGCTGCAGCAAGTCATCCAGTTCATCGTCCGGACCTTCCTGGTTGAAATTGTCCGGGTGCGAAATGATTGCCAGATTAAACGCTTCACTCGCCTGTTCATAACGTCCAGCCGCCACAAAAAGATAACCCAGCAGCACCTGGGACTGAATATCTTCAGGATGTTCATACGTCAGCGCCGTGTATTCTTCGATGACCTTATCTAATCGGCCCTCGGAAAGATAAATCGCGGCAAGCCGCTGGCGAGGCAATTGCAGATGGCTTTTGAACTTCAGGCAATCCTGATAAAATTCGACGGCCTGCCCAATCCGCTCAAGCCGCTCATGACAAAAACCCAATATGTACAATGCCAGCGTATTGGAAGGTGTTCGGTAATAGACACTCTGGGATTGCTCAATCGCCCCGTGAATGTCGTTTTGCTGGATACAGATAGCCGCCGCCGCCATTCGTCCGAGCGGACAATTCGGCTTTTCAAACAAATACAAACGAAGCAGTTGTTCGGCCTGTGACAAATCGCGGCTGGCCAGACACTCGATTATCTTGTCCATTTGTACAGCACTATCAGAAGATTGGCGCCCGGAGGGATGTTGCGCATTGATCCAGTTCCAGATCAACTCCACAACATCAATGCCTATCCCTTTGCCGAAAACCTCAAGCAGTTTACTCATTCATAATCCCATACGCAGTATATCTTGGTCATTCACAAACGCCGTTTGGGATATCGTCCCCATGTTGCCGGAGATTAAGGGAGAAATACAAAAACACCGGTTTTGAGGTACCGAAAACAAACTAACAATGACATGTGTATGGAGTATAAGGTTTGGCGGGGAATTATACCGGGACGTTGCGGAAACAGGGACTGAGAAAAAACATCATATAATTATATAACTAATTGCTATTGATTAAGTTATGGATTATCCACGGGCCTTTGCAAGACCGCTTTTTCCACTTCGCTCAGATATGTGAGCGTTCTTTCGAGCCGGTCGCTAAGGTGCTTTAATTTGATCATGGTCTTAACGCGGGTTATCAATTCCCACTTATTGACAGGCTTACTCAGGAAATCGTCCGTTCCTGAATTGATTGCCTTTTCAATATCCGCCATTTCGTTGAGCGCGGTAACCATAATGACGGGAATCATACTGGTTTTGGGGTCATTTTTGATGCGTTTACAGACCTCAAAACCGCTGATTTTGGGCATCATCACATCCAAAAGCACCAAATCCGGCATTTGTGCCTCGATGATATCCAACGCATCCATCCCATTGGATGCCGAAATTGTCCGGCACTCCACATCTTCCAGATACGCCAAGATTAACTCCAGATTCTGGTCGTTATCATCGACAACCAAAACCAGCGGCATTTCGTTGTGCATTTCTTGTGACATACAAATAAGCGATATATTACGTCTAAAATAGACCAAACAATAGAGCTGATTTTATACCATAGCCACTTGCAACCCCCCCCGAAACGCGACAGGACGACCCTGTCGCGGACCTTTCGGAAAGCTTCTCTATTCATGCTCCAACGTAGCGACAATACCGCTGATTGTCAAGTCCAAAATTCGTTTTTTCTTTTTGAAAAAATCACAACCTATTTATTTGTATATTGTTATGTTCATTTCAATGCTGTATCATACCTGTAATAATCAGTAAATTCACCCACAACGAGGAGATAAAGGGTATGACAGCAATGGAAAATCTTGGCAGTCTGTGGAACAGCATTCAAGCATGGCTCTTTCCAATGCCGGAAGATGAGCTTGGCAAACTTGACGAAACACATCGCAAATTCGTGGCTGTCTGTGAGCTTTGCTCGCCGCAGGCATACGTTGACTCCTACTGCTGGGTGGGCAGTGCCAGCCCGCCAGCCGTTTGGCTTTGTGCAAAGCATTCATCGCCAAAGCTGTCTGGGATTTTCCCACTACCCGCGACCCGATTGACACGGTGCGGCATCGCCCGACACTCCGCCGCCTGTGCGGCTGGGAAACACTCAAAAAGGTACCCTCTGAATCCACCTTCTCACGGGCGTTTGCTGCCTTCGCCGAAGATGAATTGCCGCAACGCATCCAAGAAGCCATGATCAAAAAACATTACGGCGACAAGAGCGCCGCATGTATCACCAGCCTTTACGATCTGGCTGACGCCGCTTATGATGCCAAAGAAATTCGCCAGATGTCCGAGCGACTCGGTCACGTCGCGATCATCGACCACAACCCTCGCCGCGGTGAAAAACGTGAATTCACACCCGCCCAAGCTATACGGTATCATCAGCGCAGCAGCGCCGAACGGGTCAACTCGCATCTGCACGACAACCACGGCGGACGGCATGTGCGGGTTCGCGGCGGTGTGAAGGTGGCTGCCCACCTTAGCTTCGGGTTGCTGGTTATTGCCGCTGAACAACTGCTCAACGGGGGATTCTTCCTGCCTGCACTCACGGTCTCAACACCGTTTCACGAGGTTTTGCAGGAGGCTCTTGGATCAAATGCCAATTTCCGAACACCTGAATCCTGACCTCGACCCATAGTACCGATCGCCCTGTCCCCTGTCAAACCTTTGCCATAGATTCTACTTCTGTTTTCCGACTATGATTTCGGTAACGGGGTGATGGGCGACCGCGGTGTTCATACGCTGGATTCCGCATTTATGGCATTAAAACTCAAACAGCCGGAAGTGATCAGTGCAACGGTTTCCAATTTGAATGAACAGACGCATCCGATATGCTCAATTGTACAGCTTTCTTTTGCCGGGCGTCAGGGTATGCCGCCGGTCGAGTTGACCTGGTATGAGGGCATTGAGGTTCCTCGTCCCAGAGAACTTGAAGATGGCCGCAAACTGCCGCAGGAAGGGGGCATTTTGTTCAAGGGCAGCACCGGTACGATTATGTGCGGGATTTATGGAGACAGCCCGCGTATCATTCCGGAAACAAAAATGAAGGCTTATACCCCGCCGGCCAAAACACTGCGGCGAATAAAAGGAAACCATGAGCAGGAATGGATCGATGCGATAAAAGAGGGACGCAAGGCCAGTGCCTGTTTCGAGTATGCAGGTACTCTGACGGAATTTACGATGCTTGGCAATGCGGCAAAACGGATGCGTTCCAAACTGTATTACGATTCTGAAAAAATGGAATTTAAAAACAATCCGGAAGCGACCAGCCTGCTGACAAGACAATACCGCCAGGGTTGGATGCTTTAACGGACTGCGGACAAGTGGGAAACGCTAAATCAATCGATTTTTTCGGCAGTGCTGCGGGCCTCTATTTTAATGCGGCCGCGGGTTTGGGTTCGGGGACCAGCAGCAGGATTATTCTGCCGTTTTCGAGCGTCAACTCCTTGAGACGGATGGCGTAGTTAGACACATTCAAAACCGGATCGAATGGCTTATTGTTAAGAACGCCTTCGACGATTTGGGCAATCGAGGGATCGCTGTCGGATACGATATACTCCTGGGCATAAGTGCGAGCCAGGCTGGCGGCAAGCGATGTTACCGGAATGACTCCCAGATTCACACTGTCGATGTTGAGATTGAGTTTGCCGTCTAATGTCATTGCCGGACGGCTCTTGACGGACAGGATGCACGATAGCCCCGAATAATCCGCCTGTGCCATCAGTTTGACTGTGCTGGGGGTTATCTGGACAGCGGGCAAATCGAGGGTAAATCCGCCGGTTGTCAGCGGCTGGGACTGGGAAGCGAGGATTTCATTGAGGCCGGCCTGCTCGACAACCAGCCGAAAGGGCTTGTCCAACTGCACCTGATTGAAAAACTCCGGCCCCAGCGTATGCGTCAGATAGGGGCTGACCTGCCCACCTTGCAGGCGAGGGGTCGGCTGATAGGATGTCGGCGTGTAGAAAACACTTAAAATCAATACAATAGCCGCCGTCAGGACAAACGACCCGACAACAAGTATCACCGAATGTCTGCGATAACGGCCTTTTTTATTTTTTGACGCAATCATAAATTCCTGACCAAAACATCCTTGCCCTTTGGGCGAATCCAGAGTATAGTAGCTTTTTCTCGATTAACTACTGTAAAAAGCTATATTATAGAAAGGATAGAGTTGTGGCAAGTCATTTTGCGGACAGACTGACAGAATCAGTCAAAAAGAAGGCCACGCCGCTGATTATCGGGCTGGACCCGGTGTATTCGCGGCTTCCGGAGTCGCTGCGTGCCGAACGGCTTGACGGTCAGAAGGATTTGGGCGCTGCGGTGGATAGCATACTTGAATTCTGCACCCGGGCGCTCAAAGTCGTCGCCCCCATCGTGCCGGCAGTCAAAATCAATATCGGCTATTTTGAAAAATACTTCATGGAAGGGCTGGAAATCTATTATTCTCTGGTTTCCGAAGCGGATGCGACGGGGCTGGAAACCATCGGCGATGTCAAACGCGGCGATATCGGCCATACCGCCGAATGCTATGCAGACGCCCATCTGATGAATCCCGAATTTAACGAGATGGATTCCATCATCGTTCCCGATGCGATTACCATCAACGGCTTTGCAGGCGCTGAGAGCATTGTGCCGTTCGCCGACAGGGCGGATGGCAACGGCAAGGGCGTTTTTGTCTGGGTGCGTGCCAGCAATCCGAGTGCGGCGGCGATTCAGGATTTTGCCGATGCTTCCGGTCAGAAAATGTATGAAAAACTCGCCTCGGTGGTCGGTGAAGTTGCCAACCAGAGCAAGCGTGTCGGCGTCAGCGGGTTCAGTAATGTAGGTATGATTGTCGGCGGCACCAGTGTTGCGGAAACCGCCTCGCTGCGTCAAAAATACCCGAAGTGCTGGTTTTTGGTGCCGGGCTACGGCTCGCAGGGGGCGACTGCCGCCGATTGCGTCAAATTCTGCAATAAGGATGGATTGGGCGCATTGATTAACGCATCTCGTTCTGTAATTTACGCTTATGAAAATCCCAAATATGCCTCGCAGTTCGGCGACAATTGGGAAAAGTGTATCGAGCAGGCGGCCATCGACGCAAAAATTGAGATATCGCAGGCGATGTAAATCAATTATTAAGGGTCTTGCCGGACGGTAAGCCGTCGGGCAGACCCATTCTTGTATGTCTATGAAAACAAAGGATTTGCAGGGCAAACGAGTCGTCGTGATGGGACTTGGGCGGTTCGAGGGTGGACAGGATGCCGCTCTTTTTGCGGCCAGGGCCGGAGCAAGGCTGCTTATTACGGACCTGGCTGCTCAAAATGAGTTGTCCAAAGCGGTTGAGGCTTTAAAGGCTTATAGCAACATAGAATACCGCCTTGGAGAGCATCGGGAAGAGGATTTCAAGACCGCAGATGTCGTGATTGTCAATCCGGCGGTTCCGCCAGACAATCGATTTCTGAAAATCGCTCACAAGGCGGGGGCGATTCTCACATCACAAGTCGAGATGTTTTTCCTAAATTGCCCAGCGCCGATTGTCGGAATAACCGGTTCCAACGGAAAAAGTACGACGACGAGTCTGGTTTATCATCTGCTTGCGGCAGGTCAGGGGCAAAAACAGGCCATTTCCTATCGCAAAGTCTGGCTTAGCGGCAATATCGGCAATCGTCCATTTCTGGGTATGCTCGATGAGATATCGGCAGATGATTTGGTCGTGCTGGAATTGAGCAGTTTTCAGATTGAGCAGTTGGCACGGGTGAATGCTGCCCCGTATGTTTCCATCATCACCAATTTGACGCCTAATCATCTGGACCGGCACGGCACATTTGAGGCGTATTGCGGGGCGAAGGAATTGCTGTTCGCCAATCAGAAGACGGATACCGAAAAACCCTGCGTGTCAATTTTTAATCGGCAGGATGCGATTACTGCCAAGTTGTATGAAAAATACCGCAGTCAGCCCGGCAGACAGTGTCTGCTCTTTGGCGACGATGATATCCCTCAGGCGTATTTATCGGCGTATAAATTGATTGGGCGATTCAATCGGTCAAATTTGTCGGCGGCGCTGAAAGTCGCAGGGCATTTCGGTGTTGATTCGGCTCGTTTGGTTGAGGCGGTCGGTACATTTGCATCGCTGCCGGACCGATTGGAGTTTGTCGCCGAGATTGCGGGGGTCAGGTGGTTTAATGATTCCAAAGCCACCACGCCGGTCAGTACGATTGCGGCGTTGGAAGGCATTGACCAGCCGAAAATCCTGATTGCCGGCGGGTATGACAAACATCTTGCGTTTGATGAACTGGGGCGGTGCATTGTCCGCTGCGGCTGCAAATGTGTGGTTCTGCTGGGGCAAACCGCCGACAAGATTGCGGATGCCATCAACGCTGCCGGCGGCGTGCCGATTCATCGGGCGGACTCGATGCCAGCGGCAGTGGCACTGTGCCGCAAGGCCAGCCAGCCGGGTGATGTGGTGCTGATGAGTCCTGCCTGTGCCAGTTGGGATATGTTCGAGAATTATCAGCAGCGCGCCGCGATTTTCAAATCCGCTGTTCTGGCCGGCAAATAACCGCTGTCGGAGGGCAGAAAATATAGCATTGCCAAGCCGGTAATACGCTATCGGACGACGGATTGCCGGGGGCAGTCCGGGAGAAAAAAGGCCGTTGGAGTTTTGTTGCAGTGTCAAAGGAAATAGAATTGGGTCCTTTGGAAAGGTGTGCAAAGTGAGTTATCGTTTGTTGTGGGCTATTAATGCAGGCAGATATTTTGGCGATTGGGGACTGAATTGTCAAATCAAGCACCCCGCAGACGTCCCAAAAACAGGAGAAAAAACAGAAAGTCCCCTTTTCGCCCTTTTTGTTATTCGCTCGCTTTGAGCTGTTCATCCAGTACATGGATTTGTTCAATAATATCGGTTAACCGCCTGCCGCTTTCCGTCAGGCGGTATTCCGTTCGAGGAGGAACTTCTGGGAAGGACTGCTTATCCAACAGGCCATAGTGGGTCAGCTTCCGCAGGCGTTCGGAAAGAACCTTGGCCGAGATGCCTGCGATGGCACGCTGCAAAGCCCCCGGCCGTGAGATACCATGACGAATCTCTTGAAGGACGGACACGGACCATTTGCACCCAACTACCTGTTCAAGTTTCTCATAGCGGGAACGCTTCGAATTTTTTTTGTTTTTCTCAGTCATGTATTGACAATAAGTTACACCGTTTTGTAACTATCCTACCAAAAAGTACCCACTGAACCAAGCATAAAATTGATAGTATAATCATATAATACATGGCCGCGATTTATCGTGGATGGCGGCGAAAATTGTTACTTTTACGATGAAAGGATCAAACTATGAAGAACGCACTGTTTTATCATGCCGGTTGTCCCGTTTGTGTGGAGGCGAAGAACAAACTCGCCGACGCCATCGATACAACCAAATACGATGTGGAAATCGTCCACTTGGGAAAAGACAAAACACGCCTGCAGGAAGCGGAAAATTATGGAGTCAAATCCGTACCCGCCCTGGTACTGGATGGAATCCCGTTCCATATCAATTTTGGAGCAAACCTCAGCGACCTGAAGTAGTATCAAAACTCGGAACACCCGCAAACTCATTAAAGGTGTATTTTGTGGGTGTTCTGGGCAATCTGCAAAAGCAGGGACAGGCTTTGTGCTGGAATGACACGGATTAGAGAGTAGAGAAAAGGAAGTGGAAAGTAGAGCGGGAAAAAAATCTGTGGTAATCGGTGAAATCCGTGGTTGCTTCTTCTTGCGGCTTTTGCTTTAAAACTCTCCTCATCTTTCTCGGTACTCTCGGTGGCAATAAATCGTTTTGGGGCGGCGGTTTTATGACTTTCCCTGCGGGTACTTTTTTGTGGGCGTTTTAGTTCCACGCCTGACGAGGCGGTGTCGTAATTAGCTTGATTTTTCTATTATAATTGATAGACTACATTGA
>CAZICJ010000075.1:0-11338 GCA_964537635.1 uncultured Pirellulales bacterium | reverse complement strand
TCAAACAGGCCTTCGTCGCCTGATAATTTAACCAACTTTTTGGGAGTTGAACCGATTTTAATATACCTCTAACAAAAATATATGACGCCAATGCCAACGGGGTCTGCAATGTCGGCACAGATACGCTCAAGTCGGCGTTTGAGTACGATGCGATGGGACGACGAATCGAAAAATCCGGTATGACTGGGACGCTTCGGCCGGCCAGTGGCTGCCATCGGCGGTGCGGTACTACTACGACGACCAGCGGATTGCGCTGCAAACCAGCGTGGCCAGCGGGGCGAGATAGCAACTATTAAACCCGTATAGATGCTAAAAGGCGTCGGAGCCGGCCTTGCTGTCCTTGTGCAGTTCGTACAAGCCGTGTCCGCTGTCGCGCAGTTTTCCCTGTCGGCACAATTCCCGCCAGACCTCCGTCGGGTATTGGTCGGGCGGCCGTATTGCATAGACGCCCGTTCGTCCGCCCGAAAACGGCCCGCGTCCAAGGCGGGAATCCTCATCGAGCGCGGTCAGTTTAAGCCGTTTTTTGAATGCCTTGAATGCCGCCTTGAGTGTGTCCGGCGGTATGGTATTGTCCTGCTGCGGAGGTTGTTCTGTCGTCATAGGTTCTATTTACCCTCGTTTGCGGCACGGTTATCTACAAGGACCAACTGCCGAAATTTTCCATCCTGATTTTTGCGGCCAATTATTGTACTACAGACAGCCGCTGGCGACTTCTGTGTAGGGCATTATATGGCCCGCACTCGCAAACGCAAGTGTAGAATCAAAGAACACTACCGTTGCTGCCTGCGGTGCGTTGCGTTTCCGTTAAAACGCAAACGGGTCCATCCAGTACGGGTTCATGCCCGGCCAGTCGGAGCACGGCCAGTCGGCGGGAAATGTAAAGCCGACTATTTTGGGCTTTGCCAGCCGGATATAGTCGTCGGTATCCATCCAGACGGAGCTTTTGTGGCTGCCCCCGAAAAAGACCATTTCCTCATCTTTGCACAGGGCCTTGTCCATCAGCACCGGCAGATTGTACGGCTCGCCTATCGGGGGTTCTGCCCCGATTTCGCTGTCGCCAAACAACCGCTGCATCTGGTGTTCCGTCGCCAGACAGACATTCTTGACTTTGAGATGCCTTCGCAAGGCCATAAAATCGATGATTCGGTCTGCCGGCAGGACGCACACAAAAAACCGGCCTTCTGCTTCCACAATTACCGTTTTGGCAACCTGCTGTGGCTTGACATTTTCCACGCGGGCTAATTGCTTGGCAGTGTAGGCTGGCTTGTGTTCGCTGAACCGATAGTGCGTATGCCGATTGTCCAGATATTCCAGTACAGTCATAGCACACCTCCCTTCATTATATAAGGGCTATACGAGCCTGCCGGCCGGATGTGCGCAGAATTGATGACTTTTACAGAAAAATGACTATTTTTCGCCTACCACTGGGCTTCGATATATGGGCCTGTGGGACCGTCGGGCTTGGGTTTGGGGCGGGATTCAAGAATCGCTTCGGCAATCGGCAGGTCGCTTTTTCGCGTCAATTTGAGATTGGTAAAATCTGTCTCGACAATAGCGACTTTATGACCAATTGCCTCGACCAGCATCGCATCATCGGTGATTTGGGCGGCATCCAGATTTTTGAGGTTGTCATACGCTTTTATAAGTATTCCTTTGTCAAAGACTTGGGGCGTCTGTGCCTCCCAGAGTCCGGTTCGGTCGATGGTTTTTTCGATGGTTCCGTCCTTGGCTTTTTTGATGGTTCCGTTGACCGGACAGGCAAGAATTGCCGCCCCGGTCTGGCCGGCCTTGTCAAACACCTTGTCCAACCATTCATCCATTAGGCAGCAGCGCACCGAATCGTGGACGGCAATCAGGTGGGCTTCGGGTTTCACATTTTTGATGGCGTTGGCGACGGTTTCAAAGCGTTCCTTGCCGCCGAATGTAAGTTTAACGCCGTAAAAACCCAGTGTCGGTCCCCATTTGAGCTTGACCAACTCTTCATCTTCGGGCGAAATGGCCAGCAGTACCTGGCAGACATCGGGGCGGTTTGCGAAAAACTCAATGCTCCGCAAAAACGCCGCCCTTCCGCCCAGTTCGACGAAGGGCTTCTTTTTATCGCCGCCAAAGCGGGCACCTGCACCCGCGGCACAAATAATGACCGCCGTTTTTTTCATTCTGTATATCCTTGTACCTGTTTTAGACGGATGTATTGTGCCGGAATTTGCCGGCGTGTCAATGGATTTTCCGTTATTCGACCCCGAGCCGCAGGCGGAGCGTTTGAAGATTTACCACATCTTCTTTGTTGTATTCCAGCAGCCGTTCCAATGCCGCCATATCTTGATTGTTGACATAATCCCACCACAATTTAACCGCCATCCAGCCATCCACTCCGACGGTTTGGCGTCCGATTCCCAACTGCATTTCGACACTTTTGAGACCGCCTTTGAGTTTATTCTTCCAGCAGGCATACATCAAGTCCGTATGCTTAAATCCTTGCGTTAAATCCACTTTCAGGCGATGGCGGAGGAATGGAAAGTCAAACCGGCTTCCGTTGTATGTGTAAATGCGGCAGACGCCGGCAAGGGCTTTTCGCAGGGCTGGCTCGGTTATTTGCCCGCCGACGAGCTGCACGACTTCCATCCGGTCATCGCGTTCGACGGCAATGCCGATAACGGTCAGTTCGTCGATGGATTTGCGGCAGCCGGTGGTTTCGATATCCAGATAGGCACGCAGAAGACTCATTTGGGCGTCTGCTTTTCCGGTAATCCGGCCGCTTGCCGAATTACCGCATAGTCTGTTCGATGGATTAACTCCGGCAGTTCCGACCAAAGCGGGTGAAATCCGTAGCCGCCGTGCGTCATTTCGGCGATGGCTCTGGTTTTTTCCCACTGCTGGGCGGCAATGCGGTAGGATGCGGTCATCACGCCGGTGCGGTCGGCGCCGTGCTGGCAATGGACAAAGACCGGCGTCTGGTTGGGATCTGCGGTAATCCGCAAAAACGCCGTGATGTCAGCGGCGGTGATTTTCCATGTATCGACGGGGATTTCCTTGTATGCCAACGGCGTATCAGCCAGCAGTTCGGCATCGCTATGGTGGTCGCGCAGAGTGACAACGGTTTTAATGCCCAGTTTGTTGAGATTGGCAAAGCCCTCTTTGGTTGGCTGGGCTCCGCGATAAAGGCTGTTGGAAACCTTGTGCAGATTGGGACAGCCGTCGAGATCGATTCGCGCCGCTCTGCCCAAATCGAGGACTTTCTGCACTTCGGGGCTGTTGGGGTTTTCGGCAGCGCCCTTGACGCGCCAGGCGGCAAACCGCGGGTCCGCCGCATTGGGCTTGAGAAGAACATAATAGACCGCAAACGCTGCGGCCAGAACGCCGGCAAGACTGAACAGGATGACATTGCGAATCTGTCGCCGCGTCCATTTTATTTTGGTCTGCTTACGCCGCATCGGGTATCCTTTCTACGAATAACCAGAACAGAAGCAAATTGTACCGTACAAACTGCCGGCTGTAAATCCTTGCTTTTTGGAAAAAAAGTGGTTTAATACGGCAATGTTTTCCAAGACGACAATTATCGGCGATGGGGCGATGGGCAGTATCTGCTCGATGCTGCTGTGTGAAAATAAGGTGCAGACGACCTTGTGGGGGCATGATGCTGCGCAGTTGGCAAAAATTGCGGCAAGTCGCGAAAATAAGGTTTTTCTGGCCGGCTACCAGTTGCCTGAGGCGCTGCGGTTTGAGCCCGACGATGCAAAAGCCCTGGCCGGCGCAGATCTGCTGGTCTCTGCGGTTCCCTGTCAGTATGTCCGTTCGGTCTGGCGGCGGCTGGCGCCGTTTGTGCCGGCCGGCGTGCCGGTCGTCAGCACCACCAAGGGCATTGAGAATAAGACCCTGCTGCGGCCTACGGAAATTCTGGCTGAAGTTCTCGGCGGCGGCACTCCGCTGGCGGCTCTGTCGGGGCCGACCATTGCCGACGAATTAGCTCGCCGCCTGCCCGCATCGGCGACTGTCGCGGCGGCGGATATGGATTTGGCGCTGGCTGTCCAAAAAACCTTCACAACGCCGATGTTTCGCGTTTATACCAATCAGGATATTGTCGGCGTGGAACTGGCCGGCGCGATGAAGAATGTCATTGCGATTGCCGCTGGCATTTTGGATGGCGTCGGCGCCGGCGACAACGCCAAAGCGGCGCTGCTGACGCGCGGGCTGGCCGAAATCGAGCGGCTTGGCGTGGCGCTGGGGGCAAAACAAAAAACCTTTGCCGGCCTGTCGGGGCTTGGCGATTTGGTAACGACCTGCATCTCGCCCAAGGGACGCAACCGCTGCTTTGGCGAACGCATCGGCAAGGGCGCTTCGGCAAAAGAAGCCCTGGCCGCCACACACAGCGTCGTCGAAGGCGCCGCCACCTGCGAATCCGTGCTGGGGCTGGCGCAGCAGCATCATATCGAAATGCCCATCACCGAAGCGGTCTTTGCGGTTATCCACGGACAAAAAAGCGTCTCGCAGGCAATCGCAGACCTGATGACCCGCCGGCTCAAAGCCGAATATCCCGCGTTTTGAGAGTTGAGATTCCCCTCCTGGGTCATTCTGAGGCGAAACCGAAAAATCCCTTGGGCAAGGTCATAGTTCGTTCTTAGACAAGAAGTGTCCGTTCTGCTCTCTAATCCGTGTCATTCCCGCAAATCCTGTTTTGCTGGAAAGCAAATGCCCCCTCTTGCTATTTCTTCCGGCGAGGTAATTTCTTGCCCCGTGTCGGGAGTTGTTTTATCGTCTTATCAAAGTCGCTGGCTTGCTTATCCGACCATTCAATCCGCTTGTGGTTAAACTTATCATACTCATTTTCAGCGTACGATTTGGCTATGTCATGTGAAATCGTTCCGGCATGATTCAGGATATCGCGGTCGTTGAGCGATAGAAAGCCGTTGAGTTTTTCAACCCAGTCTTTCATATACATAGGAATCCGGCGCATCGCCTGACCTTCGGCAAAAACCAGATACTGTTCGACCAGATTGTTGAGTGTCGACAGCTCTTGTTCATCCAGGTAGTTTTTGGCAATGGCCACATCTGCTTTGCGAACCTTTTCGCCCCGCCAGTTTGTCAACCCCATATTGGGCTTGTCCGCATCAGCGCGTTTGCGGACAATCTCCGAAGCGGTCATGCCGGTAATCGCCCAATGCAGCTTGTTCTGGACGGTCTTGAAAAAAGTCAGGCTGATTTCGTCCGTCGGGTCGTAGTCCGCGCTGGTGGCGTAAATATCGGTAATTTTCTGATAAAACCGCCGCTCTGAAGTACGAATATCCTGAATCCGGCGGAGCAGTTCGTCAAAATAGTCAAATGGATGGTCAGGGTTTTTGAGCCGTTCATCATCGAGTACAAATCCCTTGACAATAAATTCCCGCAGCCGCTGCGTCGCCCACTGCCTGAAATGCGTCGCGATATGGGATTTAATCCGGTATCCCACCGAAATAGTCATATCCAAATTGTAGTGCTTGATCTGCCTGCTAATAGGCCGACTTCCTTCATTTTGAACTTGTAAAAATTCCTTACAAGTTGCCTCAGGCAAAAGTTCTTTTTCTTCGTAAATATTTTGAATATGGGTAGTTATGTTTTGTCGAGTAGTCTGATAAAGGCGTGCCATATCCGCCTGCGACAGCCACAGTGTTTCACCCTCCAGCCGAACATCAATCTTGGTCTGGCCGTTTTCGGTCTGATAAATCAAAATCTGTCCGCCCTGTCGGGCAAGGTCTTTTTGCGCCATTTGGATTCCTCGTTTCACCAGCTGCCAACAAGAGATGTCTCGTTCACCGGCAGATTGCATAGGCAAGCCGTTAGCATTCTTAGTGAACAGTATTTTCCGAACGCTAACTTTACTTCCGCAAAGTTGACAATTTTACCATATTCCCGTAGTCATCTTTGATTCGCCAAAAGTGCCAGCCGTTGATCGCTACACCACAAATAGCCTTCGCAGCGGAAGTTGGAGAATTATATTGTTTACCATTTAGTTTGATAGTACCGCTGCGAAAGACCCAGGCCTTAAACTCCTGTCCTTTTCGTTTTCCAATGAGCCGTTTACCACAGGGGAAATAACATTTAAGCGGTTTTTTATCCGCCTTGCTTTTTGGTTTGGAAATACGGTCTTTTTCTGGCAAACGAGTGCTCTTAAAAATCTCACCAATTTCCCTTTCGTGTGTCTGTTCAACACGGTCCAATAACTCAGGCATTAAATTTTCTGAAGTTTTCAATCTGCCTTTTTGAGTGTTTCCTTTGGGATAGGCTATTCGCAAAAGCAAAGATTCCAGTTCCTTGATATGGTCCACCTTGTGGATAATGTACAAACTAAAATGCGTCCAGTGGTCCTTGTGTCTGTCTTTTAGATGATGCTTTAGCCGATTTCGCAGGTTGGTTGCAAGGCCGACATAATACAGTTGGGTTTTACGATAGAGTGCATAAATACCCTGTTTGCCCTTGGTCATATCTGTAATTTCTTTGTGATATTTGTCAAAAACTGAAGCGTTGACCTTCTCCAAGTAGCCCGTAATGATAGGATGCGTTTTATATCTTGCTTTCTCATTGACCATTAAAACCATCTCCAGTTATGTTTACCACAACAGATTACATATACAATAACTCTATTTGGGCATATTATGGCGGTTTATAGGCAATGTGTCAATTTCTAAAATCAGGCCTTTTTTTTAACACCTTACCCGCCTACTTACTTCTGCCTCTTGTCTTTTGCTTTCTGAATACTCTCTTCTTTTTTCACTGGCTTTTTCCGCCTATTTCTGGTATAATATTGACCAGAAAAATGGGCATTCCATATCCCATAGAAAGCAGACCAAAAACCTCTGGAAACCGCCGCACCGGCGGCAAACTGCTGAAATCCAGAATCCGACATTTTTCATCTTGAATATGTATCTTTTATTTTTGCTCTTTGATTTTTAATATCCCCTTTGGGAGTGGGAACCTGAACATGCAATACACGACAATCTCAATCTTCTTTCTGCTAACTAAGAACTACGAACAAAGAACTTTTTTCAAAACAAACCCAATTCTGGCAGGAGGCTGGTCGCTGGGAGCTGGAGGCTAAAAAATCAAAACGAACCCAATGTAATAATAGAATAAGAAAAACTTATGATTACTGTACTGCCTGCTCTTAAAAACCGAAAACCGAACCCAAAAGACCTGTAATGCCTCTTTTTTACCATCACATTTGCCCAAAGATGTTTTTATCGGACGAATCACAAAAAAAGACTTTTTCCACACCCCCAATGTTTTTATGCTATATTTTAGTTGGAATGCTAACAAAGTTATTTGGGGGGTTGGCTATGAGTCCCAACCGAAAAATGCAAAAAAACGGGTTTGCTTTTATTGCGGCTATTATCTTTGTGATGATTTTTTCGGCCGTGTCCATTGGCCTGCTGGGGTTGTCTTCCACTAATGCCCAGGTGTCGCAAAACCATCGCATCGGCAACATCGCGTTGTGCAGCGCCCAATCCGGACTGGATTGTGCAATGTATGTTGCCCGCATCGCATCCACAACCAATCCTATACGGACAGGCTATAATACCGTTACGACCGCAGAAGCCGACCAGATGTGGACGAAAATTTGCGCCCAGCTTCAATCCACCCGATTCGGCAATCTGACGGTTCCTAATGCCATTACCACAACAGATGGACAGCAGATAGAAACACCCTGGATTCCCTATCAGGCCGGCGGGGCATTTCGTATCCGCTTTTACCGGCTGACCGGGACTCCTACCGTGATCCGCGTTTTGGTGTCGGGAACCGACGGCAGTAATGATGATGACGGTACGATTATCCGCAGCCTGAAAATGTCGCTGAATATTACCAAGGATTCCACGGTGATGAACTATGCGATGGCCGGACGCGGCAGAATGTGGATTACCGGCGATACGACGGTTCACGGCAGCATTTATAGTTCCTGGAACAAGACAAGTCTCTCGCCTTTTAATATCACTTCTGATTCCCGCGTGGAAGGGACCATCAATACTGTGATCGATAAGGAAACAGTCTTGGAACAATCCTGGCAGCTTGAGACGCTGGACGCCGACGGCAATCCTATGTTTGATGAAGATAAAAACCGGATTTACAGCTCTAACGACGAGGTGCAGGGCTACCATGAGGGCATTAACTACGGCCAGCTCGACCAGAGCAATATTCCAGGTCTGAGCATCTCAGATTACAATACCTCTGCTTACAAGTCGGCAATTCCTACAACCATTCGTTCCGGCACAGCCTCGGTAATTTCCGATGGAGTACTGGGCAAAACGGGCGTTGCTACGGTTACGGAGTATTATCCTCATGCGGTAGGCAGCTACACCACCAGAGCCAGCAGCAGCAGTCTGTCTTTGACGCGATATAAATACGAGAATAAGACTCTGCGCAATGTAACGATTAGCGGCGGCACCAATGCGGTTTTTAAGAATTGTACCTTTGAAGATGTTTTGTATGTGGATTGCAGCACCAGCGGCCCAACCTCAACGACCTCGACTTACAATAACATCCGTTTTGAAAACTGTACCTTCAATGGGACGATTATTACCAATGTTCCCCAGTCGCTCAACAGCGGCTGGTGGCAGAGAAATTGCCTGTATTTTACAGGGTCTGCAACATTTAATAATACCTCCTCCATTCAAGAGGCGACGGTTTTGGCGCCACATTTCAATGTGAATCTGGGCAACAATAATTCCAGCCGCAACGAGCATAACGTCCTGACCGGCGCTATTATTGGGGGCATTGTAGATATTCGCGGAAACGCCGAGATTTACGGTACAGTCATTTCGATGGCGGACACATCCGCCTATACCTCCGGTTATGTTACCAACATTGGCGCCACTCTTCTTGATGGCGGTTCAGAGACTCTGGAAATTGGCGACATTGGGACGATTGAAATTACACCTGATCCAGGCAAACTGCTGCCCAGCGGCATTACAACACCTATTATTTTGAAACCTGTTTCCACGACCTACGAAGAATGCATATAAAACCGTTTTTTATCGAAAGGACGTCCTATGAAACGAATCCTGTTTGTACTGTTTTTACTGGCGTGTGTTCTGTTGACACAGGGCAATGTGCTGGCCGGGCTGACATCGGGTATTGCAGCTGTCTCGCTGGATGACAGCCAACAACCCCCCGGAGATGACGGGCAACCCGACGGTGGTGCGAATGATGGCGGTTCCACTGACGGTGGCGGCAGCGGCGATAATGCAGAATAAGATGACCGCCAAAAAATAGAAAAAGGGTCAGCCGTCCGGCTCAGCGCCGGGCGGCTCTTTTATTTGCCTGCCAGCGATTCAATGACTTCAAAGAGCGATTGGGTTCCATCCTGTCCTCTGCCCTGTGCGGCAAGGATGGACAGCAGTTCCTGAACCAATGCCGTCCCCGGCAATGGCTGACCGATGGACTCGGCAAGTTCCATGACCAGCCGTAAATCCTTGAGCTGCAAATCCACCTTGAAAGCGGGCTTCCAGTCGCCGGCAATCATCTTGGGACCGAGATTGACTAACGAGGCGCTTTTGGCAGCGCCGGCGGCAGTGGCCGCCAATGTCGTTTCCAAATTCAATCCTGCCCGTTTGGCGAACACCAGTCCTTCGGCGGCACTGAGCAGGGTATTGACGACCATGATTTGATTAACTAATTTGGTCTTTTGTCCGCAGCCGGATGGGCCGCAGTGGATGATGGTTTTACCCATACACTCCAGCATCGGCCGTACGATTTCCAGTGCCTCTGATGGGCCGCCGACCATGATCGACAATCTGGCTTCGACGGCGCCGATTTGTCCGCCGCTGACCGGCGCATCCAGCAGGGTAATGGCTTTGGCTTGAAGTGTGCGGGCAAGGCGTTCTGTGATTTGCGGGCTGATGGTGGAATGGTCAATGCAGATCGTACCGGCTGCCACGGTCGAAAGTACACCGCCGGAGCCGACAAGTGCCTTTTCCACATCGGGCGAATCAGGCAGACAGGTAAAGACAAAGCGGGCGCCGTATGCCGCCTGTGCGGGGCTGTCCGCCCAGTGGGCGCCGGCAGACAGCAACTGCTCTGCCTTGTGGCGCGTTCGATTATGCACCGTAACCGGATAGCCTGCCCGCAGCAGATTGAGCGCCATCGGCGCCCCCATAATCCCGGTTCCGATGAAGGCAACAGGTTCTTTCATATCACGCACGCAACCCTACCGAACAAGCCCCAGCCGGCGAAGTGTAACGCGTCCCCAGCGGATGGAACGCAGTTGAGCCAGCAGCAGCAGCAATGCGATTACCAGCCACATCCCGCCGAATCGCAGAAAATAGAGCGTCTTGAATACATTGGATAATTGCCCCACCTGTCCCCAGTCGCAAAACAGTTCGGTGGGCGTGAACATTCCGCCGACCACGATGCCTTTGAAAATGACCTGCCAGGGCAGCAGGATGACCAAGGCAAACAGCGAAAGGAAGAATGCCCGTCCGATGTGATTGATTCCGCCCAGCCGGCCATAAAGGGATATTTTGAGCGTCATCAGCAGGGTCAGGCAATACAAGACCGCCGCCGGCAGCAGGACGAAGTTGCACGCCTGTACGGCCAGCGACAAATGCCAGCAGGAAAAGGTTTTGCTAAAGAACGCATCGAGTTTTTGAACAAATGCGCCCTGAATCGCCTTGATATCCGTCGCAGCAGACGGGGTATTGGCGTCGGCCGGTAGTGTCATTATCGGTTGAGCTGCGGCGTTGCTATCCCCAGTCATGCCTGATGCGGCCTGGCTGACCACTTCGGCGGCTTTTTCAATATCTTCTGTTTTGGCGGCAATCAGCGCCCTTTCCGAAATGGACAACGCAAGGCAATCCTGACAGGGCGTAATAACGGTATTGCCCGCCGCATCTACCGCACAGGGGGAACTATCCACCTTGCCGGCTGCTTCGAGGATAAAAATCGCCAGTAGAACGACCATTGCCGCCATCGTGATAAAGAAAAACAGATTCTTCATTGCTCGAAAAACGCCGACGGCTTCCAGGCAATCCGTTGTCTCGACCATATCGGGTGTTCGTGTATTGTCCATAAAACAATCTCCAAATGTTAGGATAATTTCCGCATTATAGGCGGTGGCTGTCGTCTTTTCAATTCATATTGTTTGCAATAGGGCTTTCCAAAGACGGTAGATATTAGCATATCCGGGTCCCGTTTGCCAGTACAATTCAGCCCTTTACGGCTGGGGGTATGTTTTGCGGAAAATAGAACCATAGATTTTCATGATTTAAGATAGGAATTAAAGATTTTTGCCTCAAGGGGCAAACGGGACGATGACGTGGGGGAATTGGGTTCGTTTTGCAATTTTAGTCTCCAGCTCCCAGCCGCCAGCCTCCAG
>CAZICJ010000074.1:0-11399 GCA_964537635.1 uncultured Pirellulales bacterium | reverse complement strand
TCATATATCGGCTCTTACTCACCTAATAATTGAGGTTTTGGGATAGGTTCTAATTCCCCGATGAGAATATTTTCATTTTTGAGAATATAACGCCGTACCTGCGATCGTATAGGGGAAGGCAAGAACAGGCGAAAAAAGTACATCGTTATCGTTTTAGCCGAGTAATTGCGCGCTAATTTTCTAAAATTGCTCAAAAATGATATAAAATGACCTTTTCTTAATTTGTCAAGAAGATAAGGACTTGCAAATGCTTCAATGTATCCAGCAAGCAATTCATCGGCCCCCTGACCTTCCAGAACCACCGTTACATCTTTGCTGGCAGATTCATACACTTTCCACAATGGGAATATCGCCGGAGAAAAATGACCCGACTCCAAATGGTAAATCAGTCTATTGATCGTATCGATGGAATCATTGCCATAATCGATTTGCACCGGATTTCCATCCAGAGCAAACTGCTGATTGGTCTTTTGGGCTGCTTGGTATTCATCATCGGCAAAATCCGGAAAATGTGCCGTATAGGTATTCAGTGGATCGCTATGGAACTGCCGCACTGCGGCAACAATGCTGGTCGAATCCAGCCCGCCCGAAAGCGTTACGCCAACCGGCACATCACTGCGCATCCGCAGCCTGCAGGCATCCAGAAACAACTCGTAAAACTGCTCTTTGGCATCCTCAAATGAAATCCGCTGTGTATGCTCCGAATAGCTGTAATAGCGATACATCGACATTTTGTTGTTCTTGACAACCAGATTATGTCCCGGCAGCAGCCGATTTATCTTATCAAACCATGTCTCTGGAATTTCCCCATTAACGCCTTCACGGCAAAACAGCGCAATAGAATTATAGTTGGGCACCCGAAGCGAAGGCTCATAGGCTATGATAGACTTGATTTCTGAACTGAAAATGAACCGTCTGTCATCCACATAATAATTAAAGGGTTTGACGCCGAAGCGATCGCGGGAGCAAAACAGACTGTGGTCTCGGGTATCGTAAATTGCAAAGCCCCACATCCCATTAAATCGATTGACGCAGTCCTCACCCCAGCATTCATACGCCCTGACTAACACCTCGGTGTCGCTGTGGGTATGAAATTGACACCCCCGAACAGACAGTTCCTGCTTCAATTCAATATAATTGTAGATTTCACCGTTAAATATCACATAATACGGCCCAACCGCCATCGGCTGATTAGCCGCATCCGTCAGGTCGATAATCGACAGACGCACATGTCCCAATGCAATCGTATCATCCTTGAAAAACAGACTATTTTGAAAATCCGGTCCACGATGAATCATCTTCAGCAAAGACGCCTGAAATCTATCCCTGTTGATGGTATGCCCGTCAAAAGAAACATATCCAAATATGCCGCACACAGTCTATTCTTTCAATGAATTATGAATCTTATCAAAAAGCGACAACAGGCGATCTGCCTGCATCCGATTATCTTTGTATGTCAGAACGAATTGTTTGGCCTGCCGGCCGAATTCGTGAAGTTCCTCTTTCGGCTTGGAAAGCAGGATACGCAATGTCTTTTCAAAACCATCCACGCTTTCATCGTCGAAGACATAGACAAATGGATAATACTCTTTGGGCATTCCCGGCAAGGGCGTTGTCAGGATGGGTGTGCCGGAGGCCATATACTCCATATTTTTGGAGGGGAAAGAGTATTTTGTAAATTCCTCTGTACTGGAACGGGGATTGACCAGCAGGGTCGCCTGCAATTGTTTTTTGACGACTTCTTTATTGGGAACAACCCCAAAATAAACAACCCGCTTATCCTGCTTCATATACTCTGGCATATCCTTTGCCATCTCGCCGTCGCCGTAGATATGCAGTCGCAGGTTGTCGCCTTTTAACCGCATAAAGGCGTCGATGAGCTTTTTGACGCCGTATTTTTCATAAATACCGCCGGCGTAAATAACAATTTTTTCAGGGGCTTTGTTTTCAAGCCGGTTATCCGAGGCCGCCATATTCACATCCACCAGCCCTTCCATAATCAGATAGGGCTTATTGCGGATATTAACGACCTTGTTCATCTGCTCGGTCAGCAGGATATATCCATCATAATTGAACATCAGGTCTGATGTAATCATATTGTAAAGCCCGCTTTTCCAGCCGCCATGCTGGATGCCGCCGACCATCAGGCCCGGCAGGTCGGTAACAATCGCGACCGCTTTGGCACCGGTCAGTTTGCACGCCAGCAGCGCCGCAGCGGTTACGGCCACATTCAGAATATCACATACCGCAAATTTACCTTTTCTGCCGCCGCACAAAATCCAAAAAATTGCCTTATAGAATGCGGCAATAAAAACGAAAAGGTTTTTTATAATGGGCAGATTAATCGTCGGAATATAGGTGTATTTGATGCCGTCGACGGTTTCCAACGGCAGCCACCAGAACCGCCGCTTGTGGCTGGCCGGCGTAATCGGAATGGCGCTAAGCGTCTGAACACAGCAATCGTCTTTATGCAGCGCAAGTCCTTCGGCAAGCAGTTGGTGGAATTTTTGCGCCGACAATCCGGGCTTGACGTCCGATGTCGCAAAAATGTATTCCATCACACTAGCGGAACACAATCGACTAAAGTATAAGATTTTTTTCATAGTAGAGCTGTTATCTGTTAGGGGTTCGGTTTTAGCGGTCAGCTATCAGCTAATGGCTAAAGGCTTTATCAATACCACTGCGGGGCGGAAAAGATCGTGCGATAGGTGCCGAATTTCTCTTTCCATCCGGGACCGACAAAAAACGCCCAAAAACGAAACAGGGTAAAGGGAATCAGAGAGCCAAGAAAAACTAATTTAAAAAATCTATCTTTGGTGGTGCATGCGATGATCGGATAAACCGCGATTAAAATTGGTGTAAAGTACATACTGAAGCGGCCAATCATCGCGGCCTGAAAACCGAGCGGCACAAATAAAAACGTCAAAATCGCAATTTTAAACAAAATTCGGCGCGCCTGAAGATCAGGATAATCATTTGCCGACCATTGCAGATCATATTCCTGATCGGCTGACTCAAGCAACAGATTATCCCCCTCATCCTGCTGACCCGCTGCCATTTCTTTGCCTGCGAAATACAAAACCACTGAAAACAAAAAGAGATTATAGAAAAAACCGATTCCAGTACCTAATGCAGCCTGGCGTGCGTTAGTGCCATAAGCGTAGGTTTCAATATAGGATTCCACAAGCGTTCCGCCCGCTCTAAACGCAAAAGGCACGAGAATGTGGCCAAAATAGAAAAAAGACACAAACAACCCAATAAATCCTAAGGCAAACACTTTGTTGACACGGAAATTGATAAACGGCAGCAGCACAAATGGCAGCAGAATCACTCCGCTTTTATGAAATGTTGCGGCGGCTAGCGCCAATAAAACATATAAAACATATCCCCGTTTATGCAGACAATCAATCCCGACTAAAAACGCCAGAATGCCTATATTTTGCCGCATCGCCGAGGCTGGCACTAAAAGCAGATAGGGGTCAAAGACATAGAGAAACACCGCAAACCATTGATAGGATGCGGGGACATAATTGCGAATAAAACGATAAAACACAATACACGTTAAAAGCGAGGTGAACATCACCATGACGAAAAAGCCGAACGGCTTAAAGACTACATGCAGGAAAATCCATCCCGGCTCCCAGCCCATCTCGGTAATAGAAATTTGCACATTGGAGGTAATCTCATTATACCTGTCCAGGTACCCCATATAGTCATTGCCGTAATCGTAGCGCAGCGCCAGAAAGACGAAGATAATCAAAAACGCCGCTTTGAGCCCGATGCCATTCTGGCTGGACTGGCTCAGATAGGCCAAAATGACCGCAATTGAACCTACAATAATCGGAATAAGCATTTAGAATCTCGCGTATAAAGGGGAGGGCAGATTTCGACCATCAGGCCTTAGCAGAAAACATCTGCCGGTAAATGGCCGTCAATTCATTTTTCAGGTTGACCGCATTGCGGGACTGACGCATTTGGCTGCTGGCAGCGGATGCTATTTGGGCAGCCTGCTGCGGATTGTCAAACAGATTGAGTATATGACCGGCAAGGATTTCATATTCTTCAAACCGATACAGCAGGCCGTTTTTGTTATGTTCCACATATTCCGGCACCCCGCCGACATACGAAGCAATACAGGGTGTCCCGACAATCATCGCTTCTATCAGCGTGCTGCTGTGGTTTTCGATGCTCGACGGCATTATAAAAAGATTCGCTTTAGCCATTTGCTGAGCCATCTTATCCGAGGTCAGTCTGCCCAGGAAATGAACATTATTTTTGATGCCCAAACTGCAAATCAGCGTTTTAATAAATTGGGTATAACCGTTTATCATCAAGGCCCCGAAGGCGGATTTCTCAAATGGAGAACTTTCGCCCGGAACAAGCAGTTTGGCCTGCGGATATTTCTGAACCACCAGCCCAAGGGCTTTTAACAAGATGTGCAGTCCTTTGATGGGATAGCCGGCGGCATTGCTCATAATCGTATAGGGTTCGATTTTCCCAAAATCCCATTTCTGCTTGAAGAAATCGTCTTTGATATTCAGTTTGCTTTTGAACGAAACACAACCCGGAGCAATCGCCCTGCACTGTGCGGCACACCATTCATTTTCAACGATCACATGGCCGGCCTTTTTAATCATTTCCGCTTCAATCAGCGACCGGCGATAAAAATTCCGCTGTGCCTGCTTAATCCAGTCGCGTTTAATGATATCGCGAAGCGTCATTGACGACCGCAGCTCTTGATCCGACATGCCGGATAAATAGTATCGGGCAATCTGGCTCATCACACCCTGCATATAAATCACCGCAGGGATATCCTGCATCACTTGCAGGGCAAGATAACCATGCGTAAATTCCGTCCCCCACACCTGAATTAAATCGGGTTTATACGTGTTCTTTATCTCCTCCCATACCTGCCTGTTACTTGACGAAGTATGGTCGTACTGACCCACACTGCCGCCCGGCAAAAGACAATAGGTAATATTATCCTCTGTCTGCGATTTAATCTGTTCGGTATTGCCCGTTGTCGCAATGATAAGCTGATATGCTTTATCGCCAATAAAGGCGTCCAACGCGGCATTCAGCCACGAACCGGAAGTATTACCGCCCTTTAATCCGGCCAGATCCGAAAGCCCCCCAAATGGGATATTGGTAATCCAGAGAATTTTCATGATAAGAACCTCATCTGTGAGATACAGAAAATAACCATTAGCTACAAGCCAAGCAGTTTTTGCATGAGTCTTTTGGCTCTGTGCTTTATCGCCGACAAAAACACTTTGGGAGTCATTGGAAATAGGATCGATTTAACCAGCTTGTCGTATTCTGTATCTTCAATCACCACCAGCGGATGCACCAGCGGAAATTGCAGAGGAACAAGTTTCAGATTTGCCGCTTTGCAGTTCTTGTCGCTGGTATGGGTGGAATCCTGCCCGAAACCGACATTGGTAACCAGATTGGTCGAGGGGACAATCGCCAGACCGCTGTTGACAAACCGTGCGAAATCAAACTGATAATCCCACGTATGGACGTTTTTGCTCTGATTGACCAGTTTATCATAGATTTTGCTGAGAAAATAAAATTGCCATGCCCCCAGCCTGCCTTTGAGCAATTCTTTGGTTCTCGGATCCTGCCATAGTGCGATATCCAAATCCACCTTCTGCCACGCCCTGCGCCACGAAGCCCAGCCGTGTATCCCGCCGAATCTGGCAAAGTGATAACTGTATCCACCCCGCTGCCAGGTCGTATTAATATTCGAACCGGAAATCAGCATAATACGACTGTCATCTTGGTACTTTTCCAGCAGTTCATCACAGTACCGAAAAAAAGTCAAATCCGGCACGCAGTCATCTTCTAAAATAATTGCCCGCTCTTCCTGCTCAAAAACCCACGAAATTGCCCCATATATCGACTGCCCGGCCGAGCGGTGTTCCGGCCATTTATTCAACCGCACCTTGCAATCCCACGGAAGCTGCGAAAACAGCAATTCCACTTCCCGACAGGCCTCAATCTCTGCCGGCAACGCATTCGGCCTGGGAATATTCAGACTAACATACAACGTTGAGGGCTTGACCCGACCGATTGCCGCCAACACTTTTTTAGTTGTTTCAGGGCGTTTATATGCGACCAGCAATATGGGTGTTTTCATTTTTCAATATCCTGATTCAAATATTCCAATAATGACTCAATACCTGAGCAAAGTTCTGTTGATGGTCTGAAACCCATTTCCCGCAATTTCGAATTACTCCAGGTACTTTTTGACTGGTTGGCTGGAAGTGCACATATCGGCTGGCATGAAGCTGCTGAGTATATTTCAATATCGCGCTCAATTTTCTGTTTTACACACCGCTTAACGATATATGCCAATTCCCCAATGGTAAAGGTTTGACCAGAACAGAGATTGTATGTTGAACAGAACAGTTTATCCGCTCGAATGATCGCTTTGACCGCTTCGACAATATCGCGATGGTGAATAAAATCTCTTTGCGGACTTCCATCGGAGAGCAAACAAATGCGCCCATTTTCAACCGCCTGTCTGCATAAATCATTAACAACCAGCCACCAGCAATTTGCATCCTTGAAAACCGGATCACCGTAACTATTTGAAAGACGCAAATTCACACAGTTTATCTGCCCATTCCGGTTGTAATAATTGCAAATTTCCTCACACAACCAATGAGTCAGCCCATACGCATTCACAGGCCCGACAGGAGTCTGTTCAGAAATTACGCTGTCGCTTGTTTTGCCGTACACCTGCACGGTTGAAAAATAGACACACCTTTTCAGATTGCCCTTTCTACTGAAATGATACAGCAAATTCCATAGCGGCTGAACATTGACCCTATAAACAACTTGTGGATCAGACTCCGATTGACGATGATCCAAAGAGACCAAATGAATCAGGACATCATAGTAAGAATCCGTCATCGTCTCGATGACTGAACAGTCTGTGATATCGCCAAGAACAACGCGGTCCATTAAACTGAGCCATTGTTCCTGCTGGGGCACCGCCGGATAACATAACGCAGCGACCTGATACCCTGCCCGTGCCAGACATTGCGACAGCCGTGCACCAATATAGCCGGAAGCGCCTGTTATAAGAATTTTTTTCAGGGACATGAAGCTACCACGTATAGTGAATTATTTCGTTGCAGATATCCATCCGCTCGCTTTCTGAAGGATCATGCGGTATATCCGCAATATTCAGCAGCAGATTCGTTGTATCCAACCCCTGAAAGCCATTCCATATCCCAGGCGGAACGGTTAATCGGCAGTAATTATCTTTATTAAGTACAATTTCCTCAATCATACCCAACGTCGAACTATCCTGTCTGGCATCATAAAGAACAAACTTAATGCTTCCCACGGGAACCACCAAATTTAAAGTCATCCGAAGATGTTTTTTCCACGCCTTGACAGCGCCCTGGCTCACAAACGAAAAATAAGCTTCTCCGAAGCCGCAATATCCGCAAGAGCTGTTTTTGATGGCATGACAAATATCGCCGCTGGCCATAGAAATGATTTTTTCCGGCGTAACAAACACCCCTTCCATATTTTCTAATCTACCCATTTTCTGCCCAACCTTTTTCCCGCAAGAGCATACTGCGCAATCTGGCTGCATGTTAATGCGAACATATCCGCATCCATGTTATAAAATGTGTTGTACCATTCAGCAGTCAAACTGGCCATCTGATTAAAATCTAATGTTGAGAGCCATCCTAAATCAAATAATGCCTTATCACAGTTTAGTTTTAACAATCCGGCTTCGTGAAAGGCGGCATTTTGATTGATTACAAATTTTTCGTATGTTCCATCAAAATCCCAATGAAGGCTTATCTCTTCGAGCAGTTCAAGCACCGTATGCGTTTGCTCCGAAGGCGGACCAAAGTTATAGGCTTGTCCTGAGTATTCAGGACGATTCGATACCATCTGACCCGCTCTCAAATAACCGCTCAGCGGCTCCAGCACATGCTGCCAGGGACGTGTGGACTGGGGACTGCGTATTGTTACCACCTGCCGATTTGCCCACGCCCTAAAACAATCCGGCACAATCCGACTGGCCGCCCAATCGCCTCCGCCAATCACATTTCCAGCCCGCACCGATACCACACTGACAGGGTTGTTCGCTTTGAAATAGGAATGATAAAATGTCTTGATAACCATCTCGGCAGCCGCCTTTGAGGCGCTGTAAGGATCCTTGCCGCCCAAATGATCTGTCTCCCGATACCCCCAACACCATTCCACATTGTCATAACATTTGTCGCTGGTGATCATCACCGCAACGCATTTGTAATTGATTTTGCGCAATGCATCAAGGATGGATGCAGTTCCAAGCACATTGGTGCTGAATGTGTCAATCGGATCATCATAGGACACGCTGACAATCGGCTGAGCCGCCAGATGAAATATAAAATCCGGCCGTTCCTTGTCAATAATATCTCTGACGCTGCCGTAATCACGGACGTCCGACTGATAATATCGAATCCTTTCCTTTAACCGCAACGTCTCGAACATCGACGGATTGGATGGAATGCCATTGGATATCCCGCACACATCGGCTCCCAGATTCAGCAGCCATGTCGTCAGCCAGGAACCCTTAAAGCCCGTGTTGCCCGTTACTAAAACTTTTTTGTTGCGATAAATGTCATTAAACATTGTGATCCTCCCACACTTTCCATTTTGCTCCACTATTCCATAACTCTTCCAACTTCATTTTATCCCTAAGCGTATCCATACATTTCCAAAATCCAGTATGCTTATAGGTATAAAGTTGGGACTGTGTGGCAAGACTTTCCAGCGGTTCTCTCTCAAAAATGGTCGTTGTCACATCGGGAATATAATCAAATATCGCAGGTTCAAAGACAAAATAGCCGATATTGATCCAGCTTCCATCGCCTTTTGGCTTTTCCATAAAATGTTTGACGCAATGATCCGATGCGATATCCAAAGCGCCGAAACGCCCTTCTGGCTGCGTTGAAGACATTGTGCCAATTCTGCCGTGGGATTTATGAAATTGAACCAGTTCGTTGATATCTATATCCGATACGCCATCACCATACGTCAACATAAAGGGTTCGTTTGCCACATACTTCTGAATCCGCTTTACGCGTCCGCCCGTCATCGTATCGACTCCGGTGTCCACCAATGTTACCTTCCAGGGTTCTGAAGTCGAATCGTGAACCTGCATTTGATTGTTTTTGATGTCAAATGTAACATCGCTGCAATGCAGAAAATAGTTGGCAAAAAACTCCTTGATGACATAGCCTTTATATCCGAGGCAAATTATAAAATCATTAAATCCATAATGCGAATACTGTTTCATGATATGCCACAAAATAGGCATACCTCCGATCTCCACCATAGGCTTGGGCTTTATAACCGTTTCTTCACTTAAACGAGTCCCCAAACCGCCGGCCAGCAGAACCACTTTCATAACACATCTCCCAATATCATAATTCGTCTTAGTCATCCTTTTCAAATGCCAGGATAAAATAACATTTCAACTCACCAATAACATCCGCCCTCGACAGAGCCTGCCTTTTGGGGCATTTCTGATGAATCCGGCCTGACCCAATAGTCATTATACAATTTAGAGATAAACGGGTGATTGTCCCACCTGGCACCCTTGATTCCAAAAAGAATCTGCGTGGCCCCGCCCATGTGTATCGCCTGCTTGCCCATCTTCTTGATCATAGCCGAAAGCGGAAACCCATACGCTCCACAGCCGACAATGGCAACATCAAAATCTGTATTCTTTGCTTTATTGTACATCCAGTCCAGCGCATCAAACCAACTTGCAAATTCACTTTTTTCTCCCGCAAGTGTCTGCACCGCCTTAATCGTTTTAAGTTCAAACTCAGGCAATATCTCTTTATCTCCAAACAAGAATTCTCTTTTATCATATTGACGAAGAATTGTTTTTTCAAACGGATGTATCACCAATACCCTTTTTCCTGCCAATGCCTTGGTCCACGGATTTTTATAAAAATAGGGCTCCATTGATTCGATTTGGCAAATGCAGGTTTGCGGCGCATAGGTGTCAATAATGTAGTCCTCCATAATAAGCGACCATATCGCCAGCATATCCACCTGATTAGCAAGTCCCAGCATTAATTCGCTGAACCTCAAAACACCTTCTTGTGTACCTGGAAAAAAACCCGAATACTGACAAATAGCATCCAATCTCCTTTTTTTCAGTTCTTTTTTAAAGCCCAACTTAACTGGAATCGAATGCACAATTGTATCCAGTTCAGTCGATCCGAAGCGGCCTGCCATAAACGGCAAGTCAGACAAAATGCGTTGCCTGATATAATCATTTCCTTGTTGGCCGCTGAGTACTTTTTTACCCGCATAAACATCAGGGATGGGACGGCGTTTTTTTGCTACCTTGGCATACCACAAGACGCGCATTGCATATGGAAAATAATACCAAAGATATTTCATCTTATCTGTCAACATATCAGGTCGTATTGTCCTTCTCTAAAAATTAACGATAAAACGGCAGCACTAAATACTCTTTAATGACACCTTTAATCCGGTTTAACAGCCTGGGCGGTTTCCTTTCATAAAAACCTCGCTCGCTAAAGTTAAATTCAAAACCATTTTCTTTGCAAATATCGACTGCTTCTCTGAACCATTTTCCGCCGCCTATAGCCTGCTGATAATGGATTATTGGTTTGTAGCTTCCCCATATCGACAAATTCATTCTTTTTGCTGCCTGTGTACCCCACGTCTCAAAGTCCCAGGGGCTATACTGTGGACGAAGCAGCTTGAGCAATGACCCTTTTTTCCAAATAGAAACCTGCGCATTTACTCGATAGGGCTGTCCGGGGAGAAGTTCACCAAAGGGCTTATCTTCACTTTCAACAAAAGGCTCAGGACCGGGACAGGCATGCAATCCAAAGCAATCGATGTTTTTGGAAGTCATGAACTTTAAAGCATGATCTATCACACTGTTATTGACAGGCCCGATAATGAAAAAATCTTCTAAGATAATCAGCACATACTCTTCAGGGATTTGCTGCAGCATCTTTGATACTTTTAATCCCCAAGTTGTGTCTGTGCCTATTTTGATATCTGTAACCCAATCCAAATCACTGCTTAGAAAATTACTGCCCAAGTAAACTTTATAAGGACAATCAGACCAATTCTTCTTAAATAACTTAAAAAATATCGGCCAAAGAAAACTGTACTTGTCAAACGATGGCACTAAAATCGCCATACTCATAAAAACACCTGCTTCTTTCTGATTAATATAGAAAAATTCATTTTGGGAGTACAACAGTACAAAACGTATGAATCTTCGATTCAGCTCATTGCAAGTTACATCTATGCGGTGTAATTGCTGTGGGGGTGAGGTTGTCCCCATGCGTTGGACAGAAACACCTTTGAGTTAAGGTGGAACT
>CAZICJ010000073.1:0-11661 GCA_964537635.1 uncultured Pirellulales bacterium | reverse complement strand
CAGTTCCACCTTAACTCAAAGGTGTTTCTGTCCAACGCATGGGGACAACCTCAGTCTTTTTTTATTTTTTCGCTTTTACTTTAATTTTTTTCACCCCTTCCTCCTTCGTGCCACTTCGTGTGCTTCGTGGTGAAAATCACGTTTTCTTTTGTCTAAGAACTACGAACTAAGAACTCCGAATTTCTCCATATTTTCGTGTTTTTCGTGCCGTTCGTGGTAGTCAAAAAATCCCGTTAATCCCGTCAATCCCGTCAAAAAACTCCCCTTGCGCCTTTAGCGCCTGTAGCGTCTTTTGCGTTAGAAAATCCCCTCTTGTTTCGTATTTCGAATTTTCTCCCCGATGCGGTTTTGCCGCAGTTACCAAACTGCGGGTGATAATCTTTAGCCCGACGCACAAACTGGTTTGGAGTAAGGACTTTAGGCTTTTCGCTATCCAAAATCCTGTGAATTTCTCTCCTAAGCGGTTCTGGACAAGCTTTGCTTGCACGGCTTGGGCTTGCGGGGCTGCGCAGAAACGTGTTTCGAGCAAAGCCCAAAAGCCTAAGCCGCAAGGTGCGACAGCACCGCCAAAACCGCTCTCCAACCTTCGTGTGCTTCGTGGTTGTGGATATCTTTTCTGAACTTTCGTGTTTTTCGTGCCGTTCGTGGTAGTCAAAAAATCCCATCTATCCCGTTAATCCCGTCTAAAAAAAATCTGTAAAAATCGGTGAAATCTGTGGTTCCTCTCTCGATTTCCGCCTGGACTTTTCTCCCAATTTCGGTTATAATACGCAAGTCGTGGAACCCCATTCCACTCGCCGGCAAGCCCCTCACCGCCGGCCTTTGTTCTTTGACAATTAAATCCATCTTAAATCTGTGGAATCAGTGGAATCTGTAGTTTCTCCTATCCAAAATCCTATCTTCCTACGAACTACGAACTAAGAACTACGAACTAAGAACTGTTTTTACAAAACGAACCCAATGAACCCAATTTTCAAGCCAAAAACGCACTTTCGCAAAACGAACCCATTTTCCCCGCCTCATCTTCCTCTGTGTCCTCTGAGGCAAAAATCTTTAAATCCCATCTTAAATCTGTGCAATCTGCGAAATTTTATCCTGAGCCTGCCGAAGGACTGTGGTTTCTCTTTTCCGCAAAACCTTCCGAATACCCCGTAAAATCGGAAAAAAAGATTTCGGCATAACCCTATAAAATCGCCATTATTAACACAAAAACACCGTTTTTTGACAATTTACAATTTTCAAGAGCACCCCAATTTGCATCGTATCGGGTTATTTGCTATACTGGGCTTTGTTAAAGAAGCGTTTGAGTGGAGCCAACAACAGGAATGATTGAATCCTTATCAGACAGGATGTTCTGCAATGGCTTCGGAGAATAAAGAAAACTATCGGGGGTGTGCTATGAATCAGAATGCGTTTGAAGAAAAAATGAATGAAATCCTGAATTGTGCGGACATTATTTCAGGGTCCGACAAGGAAAAGATTCTGCATCTGGCAAGAAAGAATCAGGAAAGCCATAAATTACTTCAGGATAAGCTGTCGCAGCTGCAAAGCTCGCTGGATTGTCTGCGTCTGGGCATCAAATATCTGATGTTCGATCTGGAAGCGACCCGGCGGGAAAACACCGCCATGCGAAAGCAGCTCATGGAACGCCATAACCCGGATGAGCGACCGCAAGACTTCTAACCGCTGCTGACCAACTCGCAAGCCCGTGGAGCAACACCACGGGCTTTTTCACTGAGATGCAGCCAGCCGATGCCCCTCACAATTACACATATCCCTATATACTTATATATCTATATGCTTGCTTTCCGCAAAACAACCCTCTCTCTGCCACCCTGCCCGCCTGCCAATTGACCCGCCATGCCGGAATTTGCGGGATTTTCTCTGATTTACAAACATTTCTTTATTTTTGTCCAAAATTTGGGTTGACATGCCCATTAACGGGACTATAATAACTCGCTTTCATTAGGATTCTGTGGAGCAATAGTAGATTATGAAATCAACGATAGCAAAGAAAGAAACGGTACAGCGGGATTGGCTTCTGATTGACGCCGACGGCGCTGTTCTGGGCAGACTTGCCTCCAAAATCGCCATGATTTTGATGGGCAAGCATAAACCCATTTACACCCCGCATGTTGACACCGGCGACTATGTGATTGTTACCAATGTCGATAAGATTCGTGTTACCGGCAGCAAGAACTACCTCAAGACCTACCAGCGGTATTCGCGGTATCCCAGCGGCCAGAAGATTATTCCCTTTGCCAAGATGTCGGCAGAGCATCCGGAACGGGTGCTGATGCTGGCGGTTCGCAGGATGCTTCCCAAGAACACGCTGGCTTATGCGATGCTCAAGAAGCTCAAGATGGTCAGCGGCGCCGAACACGAGCATGCCGCACAGCAGCCCAAAAAAATTCAATTGTAAATCAGGTATAAGGACAGATAAACAATATGACCGATAACCAGAACCTCAATCCGTTGATCGATCCGAATATCCTTGCCGGCAAAATCCCCAGCACCGCCGCGGAGGGTCCCAGCGCCCCCAAGAGCGGTTTCTGGTGGGGCGTGGGACGCCGCAAAAGCAGCGTTGCCCGTGTGCGCATCCGTCCCGGCAAAGGCGATATTAAAATAAACCAGAAAGACGCCAAAGAGTATTTCAAGCTGATTAAAGACCAGAATGCCGTCTATTCGCCGCTAAAGACCATCAAGGCGATGGACTCCTTTGATATCTTTGTCAATGTCAACGGCGGCGGCACAACCGGCCAGTCCGGCGCTATCATGCTGGGCATTGCCCGTGCCTTGAAGAGTTACAACCCCGCCTTCCTCAGGGAGCTTCGTGACGGCGGATATCTGACCCGCGACAGCCGCGAAGTCGAACGTAAGAAATACGGCAGAGCCGGCGCCCGCAAACGGTTCCAGTTCTCCAAACGCTAAATCGACCGCATTGGATTATCAAGGCCGTCCGTTTGGGCGGCCTTTTTTTATTGCTTTTTGGGATTAAAACCCGTTTAATTTCATCATCAAGACCCATAGAAAGGATAGACTATGATTCGTGTGGCGATTATCGGCGCCGGCGGTTATACCGGCGTAGAATCGATTGAAATACTCCTGCGGCATCCGCAGGCGAAATTGACTTACCTGACCGCCCTGCCGGAAGAGTGCGGCCATGTGGCCGATATTTACGGGCAGCTTCGCGGACGCTGCGATATGATGATTGAGCCGCTGGACCTGGACAAGCTGGCAAAACTGGCCGATGTCGCCCTGTGTTGCCTGCCGCACAAGGTCTCGATGAGCTATATCCCGAAACTGCTGTACACCGGCGTCAAGGTTGTCGATTTCAGCGCCGACTACCGCATCAAAGACCTTGCCCTGTATGAAAAGTACTACGAACCGCATACGGACAAGGAAAACCTCGCCCACGCCGTTTATGGACTGCCGGAATTGTTCCGCAGCCGTATCATAGGGGCGAGATTGGTCGCCAATCCGGGCTGCTACCCGACCGGAGCCAGTCTGGCATTAGCCCCCCTGCTGAAAAACAACCTGATAAAAACGACAGGCATTGTCGTCAGTTCCGTTACCGGCGTGTCCGGCGGCGGCAAAAAACCTACCCCGGGCTTCCACTTTCCCTATATGAATGAGAATATCTACCCGTATGGCGTGGGTGTTCATCGGCACATGCCCGAAATCGAACAGGTTGCCTCCGATGTCGCCGGCAAACCCGTCGAATTGCTGTTCCAGCCGCATGTCGGCCCCTTCGACCGCGGAATCTTGTCCAGCGTCTATTGCGACCCGATTGCACCGGTATCGCCGGAGACGCTCAAAAAGCTGTATCAGGATTTCTACCAAGGCGAACCGTTCGTGCAGGTATTGAATGCCCCGCCGGCCGTCAAAAATGTCACCAAAAGCAACTATGTCCATATCTTCCCGACATTCGCCAAAGGCAAAGTCGTCGTCTTTTCGGTCATTGACAACCTGATTAAAGGCGCCTCCGGCCAGGCAATACAGAATATGAACATCATCTTCGGCGTGGATGAAACAATGGGACTAAGATAACAGTTCTGGTAATGAATGCCGATTGGGGGTATAATAGGCGAAAAGGAATCAACCATCAATGATCAGAAACCCAAAAAAACTGGTTGCATTTTATCAGGAATTGAACGCCAAAGAGGTTCTTTCTCCGCAAGAGGCAATGGCTGTTTTTGATATGCTGCATCAGGAGGCGGTTGCCGTTGGAGCAATCCATTCTGACAATTTGCTCGAAGGCATAGAAACCAGTATTCGAATCGCCGACGCAGTCAACAAAGTAGGCCAATGATAGAAACTCTGATTCATACGATTACGCAGCAATTGGATAATCATAATATTGCCTATATGATTATCGGCGGCCAAGCCGTGTTGATATACGGCAGACCCCGTTTGACGCGGGATATTGATATCACTCTGGGAATCGATACGGACAAATTTCAGCAGATAGATCATTTGTGCCGCCAATTAAACCTGAAACCCCTTACTGACCATCCGGAAGATTTTGCCATTCAGACACGAGTACTCCCCGTTGAAGACCCGCAGTCAAAAATCCGAATTGATTTTATCTTTTCTTTTACACCTTACGAATCCATGGCAATTCAACGTGCCAAGCCCATTCAGATTGGCAAATATCAGGTGAAATTTGCTTCCTGTGAAGATGTCATTATTCACAAAATGGTTGCCGGCAGGGCAATAGACGAAGAGGACATAAAAAGCATATTAGACAAGCACCGAACAACCATCGATTTCCGATATATTGAAAAGTGGCTGACAGATTTTGATGCAATACCTGAATACAATGGTGTTTTATCAAAATGGCTCAAGTTGTCAAAACAGTAAATCACCCAACAGCAGGCAAAAAAAATGACAAAACAAGGCCCAATCCATATTGCGACGTGTCAATTTGCCGTTGGTCCGGACATTGCGGACAACGCCTCGCACATCGTGTCGCTGATGCGCCAGGCGGCACAGGAAAAGGCTGATGTCGCCCATTTCTCGGAATGTGCGCTAAGCGGTTATGCCAGCGTGGATTTTACCAGCTTTGAGGGATACAACTGGACGCTGCTGCGTGAAAAGACGCAGGAAATTCTCGATGCTGCCCGCCAGCTCGGCTTATGGGTCGTTCTCGGCAGTTCGCATCGCCTGACCAACCCCAACAAGCCGCACAATTGCCTGTATTTGATTACACCGCAGGGGACGATTGCCGACCGTTACGACAAGCGGTTCTGCACCGAAAGCGATCTGAACCATTACACGCCCGGCAGCCGGTTTGTGCTTTTTGACCTTAACGGGGTCAAATGCACTTTGTTGATTTGCTTTGACCTGCGGTTTCCGGAACTGTATCGCCAGCTTTATAAACACGGCGCCCGCTGTGTGTTTCAGTCATTCTACAATGCCCGGCAGGACGCCCCCAGTGTCCACACGCATATAATGCGCCAGACGATGCAGGCCAATGCGGCCAACAATGGACTGTGGGCAAGCGTTGCCAACTCCTGCGCCTGGCTGTGTCCTTATTCATCCTGTTTCATTCAGCCCGACGGAAAAATCATCAGCCAGATGCAGGACCATACAGAGGGACTCATCCTGAACACGGTGGATATCAGCCAGACCTTTTACGACCCGGCCGCCCAATTTCGTAATCTGGTGCTGTCGGGCAAACTGTCCAATGGGATTGGAGATATTGCAGACCCTCGCTCAAACGATACGACCTGTTTCTGATACGATGCGGAATTGACACGGCAGGAAACTGAAATTGGACTAACAGAAAAAGGCTCGCCGAGACGAGCCTTTATATAGAGGCCACCTCCACCTATGCCGTCTGAGAGCCATTTGAAATACCCCTTAATTTAAGGTGGGAATCCGTTGCGTCTTTCCAATAATCCTGTCAAGCAGGCTTAACCGGTTCCGACGACCTGGCTTCCCGGGGTGTTTGCATCGGGTTTCCAAAAGTCAGCTTTCATAACGTACACTGCAGGGGCTAACCACGCTATCACTATAACACGTTATCGTCAAAAAGTCAAGATTCGATAAGAACAATTTACAGATTGTCTCTAACAACCGATAAATCAAGCGGTTAGAAACAGAAAAAAGGATAAAAGACTTATGCCGTGCGGATTTGGGCATTCAATTGGGCTTTGAGGGCGCCCAAAATCTGCCGCTCAAACCCATCGACCTGCTCATGCCGCAGCGTCCCCTCATCATCCCGAAACCGCAGCGACAGGGTTAAGCTCTTTTGACCGGCGGCAATGGGTTTGCCGCGGTACAGTGCAACAAAATCCGTATGTTCCAGCTCGGCGGGTGCGTTTTGGCCGACTACCGAGACCACCTGTTCCCAGGTTACTGGCTCCCCGACAATCAATGACAGGTCGCGGCAAATCGCCGGAAAACGCGGAATGGGCTTGACGGCGGCGACAGGAACGGCCTGACGACAAAGGATATCAAAATCCAATTCGGCAAAACAGACCTGCGGCGTTTTGTCCAAATCCAGTTTCTTTGCCAGCTCGGATTTCAATACGCCGGCATAGCCGATTTTTTCACCGCCCCAGAAGATATCCGCACCGGCCGACGCCCACCGGCAGCAGGCCGGCTTAAATGACAAGACAAGACTGGAATTGAACATTCGGGCAATCGCCTCAATATAGCCTTTGGTGTCGGCAAAACCATTGTCGGCAACGATCCCAACGCAGGTGCGTTCCAGCGGCAGCGCACTGCCCTGTACCGGACAGAATGTATCGGCCAGTTCAAAAAACCGACACGCTTGATTGCCCGCGTTATAATTGGAACGCAGCACACTCGCCAGCGACCCCAGCAATGTGGGACGCAAAATGCGTGTGGACTTCTGATTGACATCCTGCACCGCCAAAAGCTGATCGGCAGGAATATCGCTGAATACCGCCGCCAAATCCGCATCCACAAACGATACGGTAATGGCCTCAAAAAGACCGCAGCCGGTCAGCAGCGATCGGATTTGGTTGGCGCAGGATTCGCGTTTATCCTCGACGGCAACACGAATGGAAATTTTATCCTGCACGGGAATTGTGTCATAGCCCCGACACCGAATCGCTTCTTCAATCAAATCCGCCTCGCGGTAGATATCGTGCCGCCACGAGGGAACGGTGCAGACAATCAAATTGTCGGCCTTGACTTCAGGAGCCAGCCCGAGCCGCGTATAAATATCCATCAGCTGGTCTTTGGATATCGAAACACCCAGCAGATGCTCAATACGGGATAACCGCACGCCAACTGTCAGGGGTTCTTTCTTTGCGGGAAACACATCGGCAATGCCCTGGACGGCTTTGCCGCCGGCAAACTGAATAATCAACTGCGCACATCGGCAGGACGCCCACTCGATATTTTCAGCATCCACAATCCGTTCAAAACGATAGGACGCCTCCGACTTGAGCGACAAGGTTCTGGATGTCCTGCGGATACAAACCGGGTCAAAATGCGCTTCTTCCAGCAGCACGGTGGTCGTCTTTTCGGACACCTCCGTCGCCAGACCTCCCATCACGCCGGCAACCGCCACAGGCACCTTGGCGTCGGCAATCACCAGCATCGCATTGGACAACTGGCACTTGCTGCCATCGATACTGACAAGCTGCTCGCCGGCCAATGCCTTGCGGACAATAATCTTTTTGCCTTGCAGCGTATCATAATCAAATGCGTGCGGCGGCTGTCCATGTTCCATCATCGCATAATTGGTGGCATCCACGACATTGTTGACACTTCGCACACCGACGGCATTCAGACGCTTTTGCACCCAGTCCGGCGAGGGGCCAACCCGAACACCTTCGATAACGGCTGCGGTATAGCGTCCGCACAAGGCCGGCTCATCAATTTGCACATCCACAAACTCACTGATATGGCGGTCAGACTGCGGCAGTTCGACCGATGGCAGACGCAGCGGCCGGCCGTAAGCCGCCGACAACTCCCGCGCAATGCCGATATGCCCCAGGCAATCGCCCCGGTTGCTGGTCAATTCCACATCCAGCACGGTATCGTCCCCGACGGTTTCTATGGACTCGATTGGAAACCCCCTGTCGCTGAGCGTATCGCCAATTTGACGAGCCGAATAGCCCGACACATCGATATAATCCTGCAGCCAGTTTAATGAAATTTTCATATCGTCAACTCATAAACATTATTCATCTTCAACACAAAGGCCTTTCATTGCTTTTTGAATAATAAACTCAACTTTTCAAATAAATGTTTGTCATACCCGCGCAGGCGGGTATCCAGCCCTGACGGGGTTATTTGTGGATTCCTGCTTTCGCGGGAATGACACAATTTGTTCAGTTATTTTACTAACCAGCCAATAGGGTAACTGTAAGCCCGTAATCTGTCAATTCTTTTAGCAAAAAGACCCAAAAATTAGCACAAAACAAAAATCTAACAAAACACACAAGCTATTTACTTAAAAGATGTTATGTGGATTTACAAAAGGTTTCTAACAGCACATGTTGGTTTTTAACTTGATTTTCATTTGGAATTCCAATACGATAGCGTACGTGAAGGCCCCTAAGGGCCATACCATGGAGGTGTGAGGAAATTTGGGGAGTCAAGCCAGGTTTCCATCCACACCAAAAAAAGATTTGACTTGCGCAGGGTCTCTGCGCAGAGATTTATATTGCAACGCCTATGTCTAGTGCCAATGCCGAACAACGTCCGCAAAGGAATGCGAACCGTCCGGAAGGGATGGGGTTTGTCCAGAAAACAGCCGCCGTCAGCGCTGCTCAGCATATTTCTGAGAAGCACGACGATACGATCATCGGCTGTTCAGGCAGCTTTACGTCTCTGCTGGATATGATACGGTCTGTCGCATCGCGAAAGTGCTGCATCACACTGACCGGCGAAACCGGTACAGGCAAAGAGATGCTTGCCCGCAAGATTCACCTGCTAAGCAACCGCAGTCGGCAGGTTTTTGTTCCTGTGGACTGCACGACCTTGACCGGACAGCTTTTTGAAAGCCAGTTATTTGGTCATGTCAAAGGGGCGTTCACAGGCGCTTCGGATAATACGCTGGGCTTCTTCCGTGCAGCCGACGGCGGCACGATATTCCTCGACGAAATCAGCGAAATCCCCCTGGACCTGCAAGCCAAACTCCTGCGCGTTCTTCAGCAGGGTACGGTAACGCCGGTGGGCTCCACGCAATCGTATCCGATTGACGTTCGCGTCATTTGCGCGACCAACCGGGACATGGGGCAAATGGTTATACAGAATGAATTCCGTGCGGATTTATACTACCGGCTCAATGTCATTATGATACAGATACCGCCGCTGCGGCAGCGTCCGGAAGATATTCTGCCGCTGGCGATGCACTTTCTGCGCAAATTGAGCAAGTTCTATGATGAACCCGCCAAGTCCTTATCGGCCGGCGCGGAGCGGATTTTGACCGAATACCCGTGGCCGGGCAATGTCCGCCAGTTGGCCAATGCAATGGAGCGGGCGTATGTGTTGACAACCGGGACAACCATTGAAACCGAAGCCCTGCCGCCGGACATTATGATTGAGAAAAATACCGCGGCCGGCCAGAGCAGTCTGCTGACGCTCGAACAGACCAAGCATCGGCTGGTTACCGAAGTCCTTCGCCGAACCAAAGGCAAAAAAACCGCCGCTGCCAAGATATTGGGCATTGACCGACGGCGATTGGACCGCATCATCGAAAAATTCAACATCGAAATCTCGCAGCATAAGAAATAGAAATACCCGCAGCGGACTTCACGCGGATAAAGACTGCTGTCTAATTGGTCAAGCCCGCGATGGCAGCCCCGACCAGCGTCGCGTTGTCCAGATGAATCATTTCGGTATAAATCCCCCGTTTATTTTCGAGGTATTGCTTCAAGTAAAATTCGACTCGGCTCTTAAGCGTCTTCATCTGATAGAGTGTCGTACCCTCGGCAACAATACAAATCGGACGGGTCGGGTCGGTTCCATGACCGCACCGAATCGCTGTTGCTGACAAATTAATGGCCGTCAGTTTGGCCGCACGTTCGATCATCCGATCGGCAATTCCATAGAGCACCAGAACATCCTTCTGATCGCCGTTTTTGCAGGCGTTTGCCAGCGGATTGTCTCCCGCCGGATGCAGCATAAACGCATTCATCTCTTTGGTCGTCAGACTTGCCATCGACCCAATCGCCCGGCATGTGCTTGCCGACAGCAATTTATCCTTGCAGGCTTGTCGAAAGACACAATGGCACAAGGCACCCAAATAGGCGCCGGAAATCATTTTTTCGAATTTATAAACACCCGGATTGGCCGTCGTTTTATCAAAGACAACGTCCAGTTTCCCACGATGGCCGCGTCCAAAGTTTCCGGATTCGGTGTTGATAATCATACTGCGTTCCATATCCAGATTGGGAGTCTTGCGGATGTTTTGGTTGGATTCGCTATAGCAGCTATTGGTTCCAGTGCCGAGAATAAAACCGATATAACTGCCAAAATCTCTGTTCCCAAATCCCACACCGGCCAACAGGGTTGCCACCGTGTCATTCAACAGCACGATCTGTTTTTTGGGTCCCAATCCGGCGGCACACAGCGCCTGATTTAAGTTTTCGCCAATGACCTGGCCAATGACCTGTTGGGCTTTGATTTCCTTGGAAAACCGAATCAACCTGCCGTCTTTGTCCGGCTGCATTTGAACCGCATAAGAAAAACAAAAACCTATCCGGTCTGAGACGCCGGCAATTTGCCGCAGGTAGCCTGCAATCGTCTTAAAAAATGCGTCTTTTCCGATCTCTTCTTGAACGCCAGGCATTGGATATAACTTTAGATTTTCAATCACCGGCTTTTTCTGGTCATCAAAATATACCGTCGCTGTGCGAAAATTCGTCCCGCCGGCGTCAATGACGATAACCGGTTTATTGGCCGGTATCTGTCCGCCGGCTTCGATATAAGTGGGAATCATCTCAAGAGAGCTTTTCTTACCGCAAAGCCCTCGCTCCATCTCGTCCAAAAAACAGGCAACTCCATCATCGATATTCACATCCTGAATATCCATCTGGTACGCTTTGAGAAAACTGACCACTTGCTTGTATGTCTTTTTCATATACCTCTCGTTTTAGCTATACAACGCCCGTATTTAATAGAATTTAGCCTGTGCCAAGTCTGGCCAGAAAGAGAGTATCAAAAAAAACGACAATTTCAACCCATTTCAAAAAAATCGGAGCGGCAAGAACACAAGAACCCAAGGACTCAAGAATGGGGACTGGATTCCCACCTGCGCGGGAATGACACGGAGAGGAAAATGGGTTCGTTTTGCCGGACACAGTCCGGTTCTATTTGGGGGTAGGTTTACAAAAATGGGTTCGTTTTTCATAATTGGGTTAGTTTTCAAAATGGGTTCGTTTTGCGAAAGTGCGTTTTTGGCACGAAAATGGAGAATTGGGTTCGTTTTGCATTTTCAGCCTCCAGCACCCAGCCTCCAGCCGGAAATGGGTTCGTTTTGAAAAAACAGGAGAGAAACCACCGTCCTTTGGCAGGCTCAGGATAAAATTTCGCAGATTGAACTGATTTAAGATGGGATTTATTTGTCAAAGAACAACGGCCGGCGATGGGGAGTTTACCGGCGGGTGGAATGGGGTTCCTGAGCGTGTCCCCAAAAACTGGACAGGTGTTTAAGGTGGAATTGTTTTCGGG
>CAZICJ010000072.1:0-12398 GCA_964537635.1 uncultured Pirellulales bacterium | reverse complement strand
CATAAAGCGATGTCCCTTTTTTGCAATATGCCAACGCTTTTAACGGATGAACCCTTTTGTCTCGGATTACTCTGAAAAAATCCATGATCTGAGCAAAAACCGACCGTCCGGCATTCATTGGCCATTCCTTTCACTGCAAATAGGCCAAAGTCTAACGCAAAGTTCAAATCGATTACACTCAATTTTGCTCGTAACTCAATCATATTCAATGGATTACAACAAATCCTCATTCAAACAGTTGGACAGCAGTGATATGCCATATACACAAAATGTACAAGGCTCTATTTTGCCCATTTTAACAATAAGGACTTATAGCAATTCCCCCAGACGAAAAATAAAGACTTACAGCATGACTCATCGGACAGTTCCGTTTTTGGATGTCGTGATGATCTTGTTAAGTTTTTGTTGACATTACTGCCGGCCGGCGGTAGAGTATGACATTTAAGGCAGGGGATGACAAAAAGTAAATAGAAAAGCCGTTATACCCGCGGCCAATGGAAGGGTGTTGACAATGCCTAAGCCAAAAATATCACAGTATTTACGAGAACACCTGGAAGATATCGGCAAAAAAAAGCAGCCAGGTCCATACCTGACCATTTCCCGCCAATACGGTTGCGACGGCTACGAATTAGGGCTGCTGCTGATCGAAAAACTCAACGAACGATACCCCGATTCGCCATGGAAGCTGTATTTCAAGGAGTTGCTCAAGCAATTATCGGACGACACCGGCCTGACGCAGGAACTCCTTGAAAAAGAACGAGTTGCGCGTCCCAGCACGATTAAGGATTTTCTGCGGGGGCTGCGCCCCAGCAGTGTCCCGGATGGCTATGAAATCCGAAAAAGCATCACCGTTATGGTACGGATGGTCGCCTTTGAGGGCAATGCCATTATCATCGGCCAGGGCGGAACTGCCGCAACTGCTGATATTGACAATGGGTTAAGTGTTCGCATTGAGGCGTCCAAGGAATGGCGCGTCGCACGCATCAGCACGCGCGAACATATCTCAAAAGAGCAGGCCGAAGAAAAAATCCGCCAGATCGAAGCCGAGCGCAAATACCTGCGGGACATCTATGCAAAAATGAACCCCCATGAGCCGGCGTTCAACTTAGTCCTTGATAATTCAGCATTTACAAAAGAAAAATTGGCAGACATCATCCTGTTGGCGATGGAACAACGAGGCCTAATTACCTGCAAAGAACGATAAATTTTGTGCAAAATCTGCTGATTTTAACAAACAATTAACCCCTTTTTTTATAGACAACCCCTCGCATTTGCCTATAATCGACAAGCTAAGTTCAAAAATGACAATGGATTTTCGTTTATTTGAGGCCGGTTTTCATGGAATTGATAAAACAGATTAAAGATGCCGAAGTGCAGGCCAGACAAATAGTTGATAAAGGCAAGCAGGATGCGGCGATGATAGCCGAGAAGTCTCAGTCGCAACGCCTCGAACTGCTAAAAAAGGCACAGGAGCAGCGAATTGCCGCCATTGAAAAAGCAGTAGAACAAGCCCGCATCGAAGCCGAAAAAGAAGTTGAAAAGATGCGTCAGGCAAGCCACAAGCAGTGCGACGACCTCAAAAAGCAAACCGCCGGCCGGCTCGATGAACTTGCTGGGCAAATACTTGCAAGTCTGTAAATACATAAGTCCAATTGAAAAAATATGTTAGACACTAATTACCGGTGTCAAAAAACAACCTATACTCAAAACAGTATTATAACTAAATAGTACGGGGAATCAGGGATGGCTATAGCCCCAATGAAAAAAGTGATGATTGTCGCTCACCGCAGCCAGGCGGCGGATGTCCTTTCATCTCTTCAGAGTGCCGGCATCATCCAGGTACTCGATGCCGAGCTGGCAAAAGTCAGCAAGGCTTATCCCGAATTGCACACCGAAATCAAACGCCCCCGCGATTTAGAAGATAGACTTTATCGTTTGGACAAGGCAATTTCCTTCCTCAAGCAATATGCGGTCGGAAAGCCGCTTGGAACTGCCTTTGCACCCTTAGTCAAGATTGACGCCAAATTCTATAACGAAACTATCCTCAGTGAGGAAAGCCAGGAGCTTTTGGATGAGGCTGAAAACGCCCAAAATCAGATCGAAACGCTGGGCGGGCAGCTGGAATCGATTGCGGCGGAAATTACAAAACTAACACCCTGGAAAGAACTTACGACGCCGGTTGAGCAGATTCACAGCCTTTCTTCCTCGGTCTGTTTTTCCGGCTTTCTGCCCGTACAACAGGTCGAAAATGTCAAGGCGGCACTCGGTCAGTTTCCCGCAGCAATACAGCTTTTGAGTCAGGGAACTGCCGTGCAGCCATGCTTAGTGGCGGTGCTGCACGAAAAGGCGTCCGAAGTCCAGAAACTGCTGCGGTCATCGGAATTTGAGCCGGTCAGCTTAGAAGGGTACAAAGGGATTGTTTCTGACATTCTTGATGAAAAAAATCGGGAAACAATAAGGATTCAGGAGCAATTGAGCCGTTGGAAGAAAAAGTCTCAGCAATTGGCAAATGACCGGCTAACGCTTCATGTTCTGTATGACCATACCTATAATCTATTGACTTGCCGCAATACGCAGGCGACGGCGCCGGCCACGGAAAAGGCGATATTTTTTGAGGGCTGGGTTAAAGAGAAAGATTACCCGTTATTACAAAAATTGGTTAGCCAGTTCGATGCGGCGGACCTGGAAACCGTTGCTCCCGGTGAAGGGGAGGAGCCGCCGGTGGAAATCGAAAATCCGGCGATGGTGCGTCCGTTTGAAACCGTAACGCGGCTGTATGGGATGCCGCTGCCGACCTCGGTGGACCCGACGGTGTTTTTGGCTCCGTTTTTTGCGATATCTTTCGGATTGTGTATGGCCGATGTCGGGTATGGCTTGGTGATGCTGGGTCTGTTGCTATGGGCAATTAAGAAGATGCAGGGGGGTAAGGCGGCCTTGTGGCTTCTGGTGATTTGCAGTATTACGACGATTATGGCCGGCTTGATTACGGGCAGTTGGTTTAGCGATTCAATTACAACCTATCTGGGTACGGACTCTGTATTTGAGAAAATGCGGGTCAAGATGATGCTGTTTGACCCGATGACGCAGCCGATGACATTTTTTGGTCTTTCTTTGGCAATCGGTTATATTCAGATACTGTTTGGTTTGTTTATCGCCTTTTTTGCCAATCTATTTAAGAAAGATATTTCGGCGGCGATTTATGACCAATTAACATGGATTGTACTGCTCAACTGCCTGATGGGGATGGGGTTGAGCGCCGGCGGGATTCTGCCTGCCTCATTGAGCAAAATTTTCGGCTATACGGCGCTGGCGCCGGCGGCAATTATTTTATTGTTTAGCGGCCGCGGCGTTCCGTGGGCTGGACGGATTGGGCTGGGTGTGTATCAGTTGTTCAGCACGGTCTTTTACGGCGGGGACTTGCTCAGTTATGCCCGTCTGATGGCGCTGGGTATGGTTGGTTCCGGATTTGGTCTGGCAATCAATATATTAGTCAAGCTGGCAGCAGATATTCCGTATGTCGGCTGGCTGCTCGGGATCGTGGTCTTTGTCGGCGGACATTTGCTCAATGTGGCACTGTCGATATTGGGAGCGTTTGTTCATACGATGCGTTTGCAGTTTGTGGAATTTTTCCCGAAGTTTTTTACCGGCGGCGGTGTAGAGTTTCAGCCGCTGCGGAATGACTATAGGTATGTAGCGGTCAAGAAATAACCTTTTAAATAAGCGTAACAAGATAAGCGAACAGGAAAGCGAGGTCAAAAATTATGATGGAAGTATTGGGATTAACGTTTGCGTTGGCGGGCGCCGCGGTGGCGGTCTTTTTGGCAGGTGTGGGTTCTTCGATTGGCCTTGGGATTGCCGCCAAAAGCGCCACGGCGGTGCTGAGCGAAAAACCGGAGCGTTATGGTATTTTGATGCTGATGGTGGTGCTGCCCAGCACGCAGGGCATTTACGGTTTTATCGTGGGGCTGTTTGTCATGCTCAAGCTAAATATCTTCGCTGGCACGATGGCACAAATACCGTGGCAGCAGGGTCTCGAGATATTTGCGGCGTGTCTGCCGGTGGCGATTGGCGGCTGGATCAGCGCGATCCATCAGGGCAAGACGGGCGCTGCGGGCATCATGATGGCGGCCAAGCGTCCTGAACTGGCGTTCAAAGCCGGCGTGGTATTTGCGGCGATGGTCGAACTGTACGCGATTCTGGGCTTTTTGGTGTCGCTGATGATTATTCAGCTTGGCATTAAGATTGCTTAAACGGCTTGGCATTTTTTAGCAAACGATAGGATTCTTATGAACGCTGAACAAGTTGTCGAAAAAATACTGTCGGAGGCGAAAAGCCAGGCCGCCGAGGCAATCGCCGCCGCTCAGGATAAAGCCGGCAAGGACAAAGAGGCGCTTTCCAAAGAGCTGGACGCATTCGGCCGGCAGACGGAGCAGGCCGCCAGTCAGGCTGCCAGTGAAAAGAAAGATCGCATGCTTGCCGCCGCTCGGATGCAGGCGGCAGGGGCATTGCTCGCTGCCAAGGCGGAAGTTCTGTCGCAGTTGTATGTCCGCGTCAAGTCCCGCATTGATGGACTGCCGGATGCGGCATATCAGGATCTGATGCGTCGGCTGATTATGCAGGCAGCCTTGGGCGGCCCGCAGGAAATCATCGTCGGCAAGCAGGAACAGCGTATCAATGCGGCGTTTATCGAATCGGTCAATCGCGGTCTGGCCGGACAGAGCAAGGGACCCTTGACCCTGGCCGGCGAGCGTGCGGCTATCAGCGGCGGCTTTATTTTGTCCAAAGGCAAGATCCGCATCAACGCTTCCAGCGATGTCTTAGTGGGTCAACTGCGAAGCCGAACTGAAATGAAAATGATAGAAACTCTTTTTTCCTAAAATGGTTTTTGAATGAGCCTACAACTCCAAGCCAGTGGAATTGACTTTTACCGGTATCCGCCGATCGGCGAGGATGACTGGAATTATATGTACTCCTGCGCGAAGGTTCGCGCAATGGAGATGTCGATGCTCAATCGGGGGTTGCTGGCGGATATGGCCAATGCGGCGGACTTCAATGCCGCCGCAGAGCTGCTGTCATCGACGGAGTATGCGATCCCCGGCGGCGCCACCGAAGAGCAGATTGAGCGGCTGCTGCTGGACCGCCGCAGCGGGGTTCGCCGGCTGTTTATGGACTTGATGCTGGATGAATCGACCGCCCAGATGCTTAATGCACGGGAAGATTTTCTCAATATGCGGCTGGCTATCCGGCGGCTGGTAACCGAAAAGCCCCTGGGGCTGGATTACAGCAATGAGGGCAGCGTGCCTGCCGAAGAATTTGAGGAGATATTCCAGCAGGAAAATTATGAGCGTTTTCCGGACTATCTTCAGGATGCGGTGGAGGCGGCTATTCTGGGCTATTATGAAAATAAGGATATCCGGCGGATTGATTATGAAATCGACCGCGTGGAGCATACCTGGCGTGTGCGGCGCGCCGATGAACTGGGCAGCGTGTTTTGCGACTCGATGGCGCGGATACAGGCGGATTTGTACAATATCCGCACGATGCTGCGATTGAAAGCCGCCGAGCGCGATGAGCGGGGCTTTTTTCTGCCGTGCGGTTTTGTGGAGCCGGACAAATATCATCTGTCGCTGTCGGCGGCCTATGAATCCATCAGCGCATTGTTTTTTGCAACGCCGTATTATGAGCTGCTCGAAGAGGGGATTCGCTACTTTCGTGCCGAAGGGTCGTTTTTAAAACTGGAACAGCAGTGCGAAGACTATCTGATGGGCTTTTTGCGGACGACGCGGGAAATAGCGGCCGGTCCGCAGCCGGTAATTGCCTTTGCAGCGATGAAAGAGGCCGAAATCCGGGCTGTGCGGATGATGCTGATTGGCAAGAAAAACGGATTGTCCTCCAAGATGCTGCTGGACCGGCTGGGACATTGGCATGGATAAGAAAATCAAAAATCAAAAATCAAAAATCAAAAATGCGGACAGCCTTTCAGGCTGGATGAATTCATTTTTGATTCAGATTGACAGGGTCATGCTCATCTTGAAATCAGGAACCGTATAATGGAAGGCAAGGCAGCAGTATTAGGCAGTGCGGATTTTGTGATGCCGTTTTCGGCGATGGGACTCGATACGTTCGCGGTTGAGCCGGTTGCCGACAAAATTGCCGCCGCGGCCGCCGAAATTCTCAAACAGCGTTATGCGCTGGTGGTGGTTGCCGAGAACGTGGCTGCCGCTGCCCAGACCGTTTTTGAGGCGACGCAGAAAAAGGCGACGCCGTGTGTGGTGGTTGCGCCTTTTACGCAAGAACCTTCCGGCGTGGCGACCGAGTCGCTGGGCAGAATGCTTAAACTGGCGACGGGTATCAATATTCTTAAATAGGCAAAAATGAAAAAGATAGAAGTCAGAAGTCAGAAGATAGAATAAGAAGCTGGATTCCCGCCTTCGCGGGAATGACACTTTTTGAAACGGGAATAATGTTTTTCAAGCGGCAATGTCCGCATCCGGAATCAAGAGTTGTCATCTAATCGAAATAGGTGGATTTACCAAAAGGTTTCAGTTATGACAGAGATGCAAAACGGAAAAATCGTTAAAGTGGCGGGCCCGGTGGTGGTTGCCGAAGGGATGATTGGCGCGCGGATGTACGATGTCGTTCGCGTCGGCGAGGACAACCTCATCGGTGAAATCGTCGAACTGCACGGCGAACAGGCCAGTATTCAGGTTTATGAGGATACCGTCGGCGTCGGTCCAGGCGAAAAGGTGGTCAATACCCAGGCGGCGCTGAGTGTCGAGTTGGGGCCTGGGCTGATATCCAGCATTTACGATGGAATTCAGCGTCCGCTGGATGAACTGGTCAAGGCTCAGGGCAGCTTTATTCTTCGCGGCAGTTCACTGCCGGGTCTTCGGCGGGATGTCAAATGGCATTTTACACCGACCGCCAAGAACGGCGATTCGGTGCAGGCCGGTGATATCATCGGGCAGGTGCAGGAAACGACGCTGGTTCTGCATAAAATAATGATTCCCGAAGGGGTTTGTGGAACCCTTGGGGATTTGCGGGAAGGGGATTTTACGGTTGAGGAAATCATCGGCACTGTGGCCGGCAAGGATGGCAGCAAGACCCCGCTGCGGCTGATGCAGAAATGGCCGGTTCGCCTTCCGCGCAAAGTCAGCCAGCGGTTGAACCCCGATACGATTCTAATGACCGGCCAGCGCGTCATCGATGCGTTTTTCCCGATCGCCCGCGGCGGTACCGCCTGCGTGCCGGGACCCTTCGGTACGGGCAAGACGGTCGTGCAGCATCAGCTTGCCAAGTGGGTCGATGCGGATGTGGTTGTGTATGTCGGCTGCGGTGAGCGCGGCAACGAAATGACCGACGTGCTGAAAGAATTTCCAGAATTGAAAGACCCGCACAGCGGTGAGCCGCTGATGAAACGCGTGGTTTTGCTTGCTAATACTTCGGATATGCCGGTCGCCGCGCGTGAGGCGTCGGTTTATACCGGCATTACGATTGCCGAATACTTCCGGGATATGGGCTATTCGGTGGCGTTGATGGCCGACAGCACCAGCCGCTGGGCTGAGGCAATGCGTGAAATCTCGACACGGCTGGAAGAAATGCCCGCCGAAGAAGGGTATCCTGCGTATCTGGGCGCCCGCATCGCTTCGTTCTATGAACGGTCAGGGCGTGTCGCGTGCCAGGGCTCGCCGCAGCGCGAGGGGGCGCTGTCGATTATCGGAGCGGTCAGTCCGCCCGGCGGCGACCTGTCGGATTCGGTCGTTCAGGCAACCTTGCATGTCGTTAAAGTGTTCTGGTCGCTTCAGGCCCGGCTTGCTCAGCAGCGGCACTTTCCGGCGATTGACTGGCTGACCAGTTATTCGTTCTATAAGCAGCATTTGCCGGGTTGTTTTGCCGATGCGGTCAAGGGACGCCAGTTCGCCGAGATGATGAAAGAGGCGATGAACCTGCTGGAAAAGGAATCGCAGTTGGTCGAAATTGTGCGTCTGGTCGGAGCCGAAGCGCTTAGCGCCGCCGACCGTGTTAGTCTGGAAACCGCCCGCAGTATCCGGGAAGACTTTTTGCATCAAAACGCTTTCCACAAGGTCGATACCTATACATCCATCGACAAGCAGTATGATATGATGGATCTGATTCTGCATTTCCACAAGCAATGTCTGGCTGCTGTCGAAAACGGCGTCGATCCTTGCGACCTGTTCAAGCTGGCGGTGCGCGAGGAGATTGCCCGTTCCAAATATATTGATTATGCCGAGCCGGCGAAACTGACTGCAATTCGGGGCGTCATCGACCAGCAGATTAGATCGCTTGCCGCCGCCGGCGCCGGCGACGAAAAAGAAACCGCCATTGCCGCTGCCCAATAATTGCAGCCGCAGGAGAAAGTTATGCTCAAAGAATACAAAACAGTTTGTGAAATTTACGGTCCCCTGATGCTTGCCGAAGGAATTGAGCAGGCCAAGTACGGACACATGGTGGATATTGAGCTGGGCGACGGCTCGCTGCGCCACGGTCAGATTCTGCAGGTCGAAGGCGACAAGGTGATGGTGCAGGTCTTTGAAGGGACCGAAGGCGTCAATGTCAACCAAAGTACGATGCGTTTTCTGGGTAAACCGATGGAGTTGGCGGTTTCCAAAGATATGCTGGGGCGCGTGTTTAACGGTACCGGCAGTCCGCGGGACAACGGACCGGCCATCCTGCCCAAGAAAAAGCTTAATATCAACGGCAACCCCATCAATCCGTATGCCCGGGATTATCCGAATGAATTCATTCAGACCGGCATCAGCACGATTGATGGACTCAATCCGCTGGTGCGCGGCCAGAAGCTGCCGATTTTTTCCGGTTCGGGTCTGCCGCATGATGAAATCACAGCACAGTTATGCCGGCAGGCGGCGGTGCGCGGCAAGGGCGAACAGTTCGCGGTGGTATTTGCGGCGATGGGCATTACGTTTGAGGCGGCACAGTTTTTCATTAACGACCTGACCAACACCGGCGCCATTGAACGGGCGGCGCTGTTTATCAATCTTGCCAATGACCCGGCGATTGAACGCATCGCGACGCCGCGTGTAGCGCTGACCTGTGCGGAATATCTGGCGTTTGAGGAAGATATGCACGTGCTGGTGGTGCTCAACGATATGACTAACTATTGCGAGGCGCTGCGTGAAATCAGCGCTGCCCGCAAAGAAGTGCCTGGACGGCGCGGTTATCCGGGCTATCTCTATACCGATTTGGCGACGATATACGAACGCGCTGGCCGCATCAAGGGCAAAAAAGGCTCGATTACGATGGTGCCGGTGCTGACGATGCCCGAAGATGACAAGACCCATCCGGTGCCGGACTTGACCGGCTATATTACCGAAGGGCAGATTATTTTAAGCCGGTCGCTGCACCGCAAGGCCGTTGCGCCGCCGGTGGATTGTCTGCCGAGTTTGTCGCGTCTGAAAGACAAGGGTATTGGCGCCAACAAGACCCGCGAAGACCATGCGGATTTGTACAATCAATTGTACGCTGCCTATGCCCGCGGTAAAGAGGCGCAGGAGCTGGCGACGATTCTGGGCGAAGCGGCGCTGTCGGCTGAAGACCAGAAATATATGAAGTTTGCCAATCTGTTTGAGGCTCGCTATATCTCGCAGGGGTATTATGATAACCGCACGGTTGAGCAGACGCTGGATTTGGGCTGGGAACTGCTCAGTATGTTCGACAACGCTGAACTGAAACGTATTGATGTCAAGCTGATTGAAAAATATATGCCTCGCTTTCGCGGCGGGTCAACGGAGCAATAAATGGCTTCTCAGGAGACAATCAATGCTACGCGTATGGAGCTGCTGGGGCTTCGCCGGCGGCAGACGCTGGCCGGCCGCGGTCACAAGCTGCTCAGTCAGAAGCGTGATGAAATCTGCCGGCAGTTGGTGCAGATATCGCGGGCGCTCAAAGACCTGCGCCATCGCGTTGAGACCGAACTGCTGGAAACCACGCGGCGTTTTATGATGGCGCGGGCGACGATGGAGCCCGAACAAATCCGGGCGGCGATGGAAGTGCCTACGGCCAAATTTACTCTTTCGACGGCATTTGCCAGCATTATGAGCGTCCGTGTGCCGCAGCTTGCCAAGCAGGTCGAGGGGGATATTATCTGCTATGGATTCGCGACGACCAGCGGCGAGATGGATGTTTCGCTGCGGGCGCTGGAGCGGGCGTTCGACAGTCTGATTGAACTGGCCGAAAAGGAAAAGCAATGCCAACTGCTGGCTGCCGAACTGATGAGTACGCGCCGGCGTGTCAATGTGCTGGAACATGTGGTTATTCCTGAACTGGGCGAAAAGATTAAATTCATTTACCGCAAACTCAGCGAAGCCGAACGCGACAATATCAGCCGGCTGATGAAAATCGCCGAGATGATTCGCGGCTGAGCATATCTGCCCGGCTGGCCGTTGAAGTCGGCAGTACAATCGCTGGTATTTGCGGATGGTTTGACGACATCATGGAATCCGAAACACTACAACGGCCGGAAGCGCCGTCCAAGTCTTTTATGACTGTTGGACCGACGCTGCATTACAGCCATGCCAATGTGCATCGCTGCTGGGGGTTGGCTGTCGCTGTATATCTGCTGGTATGTCTTTTTTGGAGCCGCTTGCTGATCGGGGAGGATTTGTCGATTCATTTGCGGGACACCCTGATGCCGGCCTATTGGAATCTTGGCAGATATGCACTGTATCCGCTGAGCATTTTTGAATATCCCTGGCAGATTATCGTGCTGGGGACGCTCATGGGGCTGCTGGCGACAATACCGGTACTGACCAGCCAATTGCTCAGTTTCCGATACAGTCTGCCGATGATTCTGGCGGCGGTGCTGCTGGCTCGACTGGGGCTGTTCGGGGCGGCGGTGCTGATTAGCTGTGCGGCGGTAGCGTGCCGGCCGCTGCGGTTTCGTTCACGGTTTATTTCCGTGGCGCTGTGCATGGCGCCGCAGATTGTCTATTGGGCTGTTTTCGGAGGCGTCCAGAGTGCAGATCCGATTCAGTGGGGGTTTTCCTATGCGCCTTGGGTATATGCCTGGCTGACCGGATTGTTTTTGTCGGGTGCGGCGCTGACTGTCGGTCATTATAATCGATACAAGCCCGGCCTGGTCTGGTCGATGGGGGCGGTGATGCTGCTGGCAGTTTTTGGACTGTTTGCGCAGTTTATTGGGTTTGCGGAGTTGGATTATCAGCTTTATGTGGCCGGCAATAACCCCGACGAGGCCGAAGAATTTTATGACCACTCGCTGGCGCCGATTTTGGATGAGATTATCCGCGATGAGACGTCGCGCAGTTTTTTGGCGGGCCGATTCTATCCAACCGAGCCGATTCTGCTGCGGCAAAAACTCAAAGAGGATATTCAGTCGCAAATGGCCTACGGCCGCTGGCCGGAATGGATTGTACGAAAATTGCCGGATGCGATGCAATATCACCAGAAACGCTACTCCCTGCTGGGACAGTATGCTTATTTTATCCAGAAATGGCCGCAAAGCCGGCGTGTTCCGGTGGCGCTGTATTACAAGGCGATGCTCAATGAGATGAACCCCGACATTCGGGCGTTTGCCGACAAAGAAATACTGCATTTTTACAGCGATTATCCGTATTATGCCAATATTCTGATCTGGCAGGAGCTGTACGATACTTTCCCGGCCAGCCCCGAATCCATTGAAGCGCGCTGGCGTATTGCCATGCGCGAAGCCGGCCAGGGAAAATTCGAAAAAGCCGCAGAATTGTGCGATGTTGCACTAACGCTGCTGGCCGAAAAAATTTCCGCCGCCGAACAGCCGCAGGAAGTTCACAGCGGCCTGCTGGCGGCCTTCCGGCCTCCTGCGAAAACCGCGATGACTGTCGGCAAGATGCGCAACCTGGCGTTTCGAATTCAGAAATTGCAACAACTGATCAGCAAGACCAATCAGGGGCAGACGCCGCAATCCGCTCATCGATTGGCGGAATTGGTGATGATGAATCCCTATCAGCAGGATTATGAAGCCAAATTAGATACGCTGATGATGGAATTGACGCCGGATGACCCGCTGCGGGACAATGTCCAGCTTGCCTGTGCAGTTTTGGTGCAAGATATGGCTCTCAGGGTGAGCAAAATCAGCGAGGTTATGGTCGCCTATGCGGGCACCGACGGCGGCATCGAGGCGTTTTACGAACTGGCGTCGCTGAAAATCGGGGTATGGAAAAATCAGCAAATAGACCCGGCAGCCCGGAATGCCGCTTTGGCGGAAGCCCGCGCGCTGCTGGAAAAAATTACCCAGGACTACGGCAATACCTTGTGGGCGGGTCAAGCCAAATCCATGCTGGCATCCCTGCCGGCGGCCAGCCAATAGAACTAGAAGTCATCCCAAAACCCTCCTGAGGAGAATAAGGATACAGCCAAGCTGA
>CAZICJ010000071.1:0-12985 GCA_964537635.1 uncultured Pirellulales bacterium | reverse complement strand
ATTCAGCTTGGCTGTATCCTTATTCTCCTCAGGAGGGTTTTGGGATGACTTCTAATAGCATTCCTAAAATAATCGGGTTATTATTTCAGCTCAACCAGATAGATATTTTTAAATTCGATGGGCGAGCCTTCACTTTGCAGGCAAATAAATCCTTTGGCGGGCTGCACATTGACCGCCTTGTTCTGCTCAAAACCGTTGACCAGCAGTTGAATGGTGTCCTTACGGCAGAAGATATCATAACTGTTCCACTGGCCGGCCGGGTTTTCCACGCCTGAAATCTTTTGCGGAATACCGGTGTACTGGTTTTTCGAATTGTCATATTTTTTGCCATCGACGACCACGGACGCCTGCGGCCCGATTAAGATAAAATCGCCCGCATGCTGGTTCATTAACTGCGCTTCAATGCAGTCCGGCCACACTTTGTCTAACCCGTGTCCATGCAGCAGAACGCCGCTGTTGGTGGGATTTTCGACCCATCGCCATTCTACATGGAGATGATAGTCCGCGTATTGCTTCTCCGTGCGGATATAGCCATTGGGTTTGCCCAGACAATGGATAACACCCTCTTTGACCGACCAGATGGATTGCTGGTCTGCCGGAACAACACGCCAGCCAGTCAGGTCTTTGCCGTTAAACAGAGCCTGTTTGGATGAGCAGCCCACGGCGGATGCCATCAGCCCGATTGACAATACATGCAGTAAAATCCGTTTCATTGAGGTTCTCCTTAAAAATTTTAGATTACAAAATCATCACACCATCGATACGCATCAATAAGGGCTTGCTCGCCTTGCTTGCCTGATTTGCTCAAACCGTGCTCAAGACACAGGACGCCCTGATAGCCTTTTTTGTAGAGATGTTTGAAGATATTACGGTAGTTGATTTCACCGGTGGTCGGCTCATTCCTGCCGGGGTTGTCTCCGACATGGAAGGCGGCAATCTCGCTGTATGCCTGGTCGATGTTGGGAATCAGATTACCTTCGGTAATTTGCTGGTGATACAGGTCGTTGACAATTTTGCAGCAGGGGTTGTTGACCGCCTGGCAAATCTGATAAGCCTGCGGGATTTTAGTCAAAAACAGCCCCGGATGATCGACGGGATTGAGCGGTTCCAGCACGAGCGTCAAGCCGGCCGGCTGACAGATATCCATACAATAGCGGAGATTATCCACTACATTGGCCGTCTGGTAATCCCACGCAAGGCTCAAGTCATACCGCCCCGGCACCAACAGCGCCCATTTGCAGCCGGTGCGTTTGGCGGTCTCGACCGCCTCTTTCGTTTTTCCAATCAGCATCTCTTTGATGGATTGGCTTTTCAGCACCAAAGAGGTTTTGCCGAAATCGGCATACACCACAAAAGGCCCCAAGTCCATCTTGCGGTCTGCCAGTGCTTTTGCGAGTTTTTCCTGTTTATCGGCCGGCCAACTCATCAACCCATTTTCAAAAACAGCCGTAAAGCCCTGTTCATGCATAAATCGAATCTGGTCAAATTCATCTTGGCCGGCCAGATTCTTGAAGACGCCCAGAGAAGGGGCATATTTGAGCTTGAAAGGCTTGACATCGACAGGTGCCACGTCATTTTGCGAGGCATAAATAGTCTTTACTGTGGTTGCTGCGGCAATACCGGCTGCGACAAACTTTCTGCGATTCATACAATCTCCAGAAAATAAACGTCTTCCAATTTGCTAACGTTCATCATTTTATAGAGGCCCGAACGGTATTCATAGAAAAAAATTGCGATTGTTCTATTTTACAGGGATTTTACAGGGCGGTTATTTGATACAGCGATAGACCAGCGCCGGGGGGACATTCCGCCAGACGGTTCGTGAAATGTGGACTTTGGAAAAATGCTGGCGAAGTTTTTTCCGAAACGTAATGCCGGCAGGCAAAATAAGCCCTTGCAGATAGGCAAAAGTGGCAAACCGTCCGCCCGTACACAGAGAATCGCAAGCGGCTTGTAAGAGTTTATTCTGAAGTTCAATGGGAAATGCCGCCCAAGGAAGACCCGACACAATACAGTCTGCGCGCAGGCGGTTGTGGCTTCGCAAAATAGCGGTAGTGTTTTCCGCCGAATCGGCGACGATATGCGTGCCGGGTAGTTGTTCCTGAAGCATCTTTGCCAGTTTGGGATTGGCCTCAATCCCAATAAAAAAGGCATTGTCTGTCTTTTGTTGTATGATTTCTCGGGTAAAGACCCCTGTGCCGGGACCGAATTCCACAATAGTCCGAGCCTTTTTGACGCCGGCTAAGCGGACGATTTCCGATGCCAAAAAGCGAGAACTTGGCGCAATAGAACCGGTCTGCCGGGGATTACGCAGAAATTCACCAAAAAAAGGCAACGTATGTCGCATGGTTTTTATCATCGCTTTCTTCCAATGAAAACGATTGTACTTTTTTTACCAAAAAAGCAAATAAATAGTTGATGAAAATTGGGTTCGTTTTTTCAAAGAGTTCATTGTCTATGGTTTATAGTTCATAGGAAAAGACCGGATTCCCGCTCCATTCGCCTCGCTCAGGGTCAGAATGACCGGCTGGAATGGCGGGTTCCAGAGGTGTTTTGGCTCCTTTCTGATGGGTCTGGAAGCCCATCTTTTGCAGTGGCGTATTATACCAGAAACCGGCAGGAAAGTACAACCGGAAAAGCAATTAAGAACACAAGAACCCATGAACCCAAGGACTCAAGAATGGGGAGTTTTAACGCGAAAGACGCTAAAGGCGCAAAGAGAGTTTTTTAGACGGGATTAACAGGATATACAGGATTTTTTGACCACGAAGACACGGAGAACACGAAAGTTGGAGAGAACGGTTTTATTCGACCCAGATGGGGTTGGGGGAGGGGGTTGTGTTGTCTTTGTCCCTGGGTTTCGCTTCGCTCACCCAGGGCTATTCGGGTTCAATCCCTGCGGGATTGGGAAGAAAGCAATTGATGCCGGTCCCCGTTTTCAAGGTTGCTGTTTTGTAATCAGCACGCCGCCAGCTTTACCTATCGGTCGATTTTCTTCAACAAGTCTTTCCTGGCCTGGACACGCAGTTTGGCGTTCTCATAGCGTCGTTTTTCATCGGCTGTCTGGGGGACTATCGGCGGCACGGGGCAGGGACGTCTATCCTTATCAATCGCGACAAAAGTCAGATGAGCCGTCGTGGCTCGAACCTGTTTACCGGTGTAAGGGTCTTCGCGAATGACCAGTACCCCGACTTCCATGGAAGTACGGCCGACATAATTAATGGCGGCTCTGAGCACAATGTGGTCGCCGACATAAATCGGCTCTCGAAAGGAGATCGAATCGATGCTTGCCGTGACAACCTCGCTGCCGCAGTGCCGCTGCGCAGCCATCGATGCGATGACATCGATCCAGGACATAATCGCTCCGCCAAAAGCAGTTCCGGATGGATTGGCCTGATTGGGCATCAACAGAAACCTGCTCTCAACGGCACTATCGGATGGTCTTTTGCTTTCCATATTGCTTCCTTTTCTACGAACTATTGACTATTGAAACAATAACTGAACAAATCGTGTCATTCCCGCACAGATGGGGAGCCGGTCTTGCTTGTCATTCCGAACGAATGTAAGGAATCTGTTGACTCAGAAAAATCAAATTCTGTCTTCTGACTCCTGACTTCTCTCCTAATCTTTCACTTTTTGATTTTAAATTATAATTTTCTTACGGCCTCTCTCCCTTTTTTTCTCAATTCTACATTCTCAATTCTCAACTTCGCCGGCCTCGCCGTGCGATTATCCCGCCCACCCCCAACAGCAGCAGGGTGGCAGGTTCGGGGGAATCCGACTGCCGGTTTTATGTAACCTGGCGATGAATCCGCTGAATCTCTTCCGGTGTCAGTGTTTTGGCAAATGCTTCATTACCCTGCCCGATGACTTGACGGATTTTCTCAATATCATCGGCGGACAATTTCTTGAGTTCATCGACTTCAAACGGCATCAGGTCAGTCTTATCGCCGCCGCCTTTGACCAAGGAGCAGATTCCTGTCTCTGGACACATTTCAACAATAACCTTTTCCATATTTTCGAATCCTTTCTAAATGTGTTTTCTGCCCCTATCGCAAAAAGTTATCTTCCTCGTTCAATACAAAATTCGCAGGCAGCTGATTTCCTGGGTTCTTATGTTCTTGAAACCTGTCTTTTCCTCTCCATTCGTCCACCTGCAACAGAAGCTTTCTCTTTTACTAACGGCTAATAGCTCATGGTTAAATGCTGTAATGGGATTATACCAAAATCCGATATGCCCTGTCAAGTTTGGCAGTTTTTTACGTTTTTTGGTTTTTTTGAAGAATTATCGGGGTGCGATATTAAAAAAAGGGGGATTATCTTGACCTGTCGGGTGAAAAACGGCATAATTCCACTTTCCATAATAACGGTGTACTAAATTGAGGAAGTCGTGTTCAAGAAACAAGATAAGTCAAGTGATAATAAGCATTTAGGCGGCGACGGCAAGATGGATTCGGTCTATTCCAATCTGGAATGGATACTCACGGCGCTGGCCGGCACGCTGGTCTTTATCGTGTTTGTGATGCAGGTTTACCGCATTCCGACCGGCAGTATGGCCGAAACGCTGCGGGGCTCGCATTTCCGTCTGCGGTGCAGCCAGTGCGGCTATCAGTATGACTACGATTACCACCCCGATTTTTACGGCTTCAAGAAAGAATCGATTCCCAAATTCAATCTGCCGATAGCTCCCTATCCGCCGCGGTGCAGCAGTTGCGGTTATTATGAGGATATCGGCAAGCCAGGTCCGGATGGCCGGTGGTACGTCTTGCAGGACAATCAGCCCAAAGAAGTCAAGAAGCGAGCCGTCAGCCGCGGCGACCAGATTTTCGTCCTCAAGTGCATTTATCAATTTCTGGAGCCAAAGCGCTGGGATGTGATTGTCTTTAAGCCGCCGATGCAGCCGGAAATTAATTATATCAAACGGCTTGTCGCCTTGCCGGGCGAGACGGTGCAGATTATCGACGGCGATGTGTATATCAACGGCCAAATCGAACGCAAGCCCGTCAAAGTCCAGCAGGAGCTGTGGATGTGTGTGTATGACAACGATTATCAGCCTGCCCGGCCGGATGAGCCCCGTTTCAATAATCACACCTGGCGGCAGCCGTTCGAGAATGTCGATAACGGCCAGTGGGATTTGGGCAAAACCGCCAAGATGGAATTTGCCCTTAATGCCGCCGACGGCAAGACGCATTATGCCAGATATAATCCGATGCAGGGTAATGATTTTCGTGCGACCTACGCGTACGATGCGACGTTCAATTATGCTCAAATGCCCATTTGCAGCGACCTGATGGTGCGGTTTTATGTTTATCCCAAAGCCGGCAGTCTGGTTGGCGTGCGTCTGGATAAATACGGTGTCGGCTATCAGGCGACGGCGGACGCCGCGGCGGGCCTGCTGCGGCTCGAAAAAATTCTGCCCGCCGGCGGCAAAGAAACATTAGCCGAAGCTGCCTGCAACATTCTTGAACAAGGTACGGCGATGTTTGAGTTTGAAAATGTGGATCACCTGCTGACGCTGCGGTACGGCGGCCAGACGGTGAGTTTTGACTTGGGACGCGGCATCCCGCCCGCCGATGAATTTCGCAGGGCGCAGCCGCAGGTTCAGATTGTCGGGCAGGGCAGTGTCCGGCTGTCGCATATCGGCCTGTTTCGCGATATCCACTATATATCGGATAACATCAGGCGGGCAACGGAAGACGCCCCCTTTGTGCTGAATAAAGATGAATTCTTCGTCTGCGGCGATAACAGCCCCTGGAGTTATGATTGCCGCCTGTGGGACAATACCGTCAAGAGCAATCCCGACAAAACCTATCGTCCGGGCATTGTGCCGCGGGATTATCTGGTAGGCAAGGCGTTCTTTGTGCATTTTCCGGGAGGCTTTCCGTTTGAAAATCCCAAATACCGCGTGATTCCATATTTAGACGGCGCGCCGCAGGTCGATGGCATCAAGGTGATTTATGGTGGACAGCGATAAGACCGACAGCCCATTGCAGGAGGATGTGCCGCTGGATACGGCTGTGCCGCCGACGGTGCACCGGCGATACAGTACATCGCTGGAAAGTCTGGTTGGGACAATAGAATGGCTGCTGATAGCGTTGATTCTGGCGCTGGTGTTCCGGGCGTTCGGCGTGGAGGCGTTTCAAATCCCGACCGGCAGCATGGCCGAGACGCTGCGCGGGTCGCATTATCATTTTCGATGTCTGCAATGCGGCTATGCGTATGATATCGGCAGCGATACGACCTTTATCGACCGCCCGCAATGCCCGAGCTGCGGCTATTTTCAGCCCGCCGAGGCGGTGGGCAGCCTGCGCAACGGCGACCGGATTTTTGTTCTCAAATGTATCTATCAGTTTCTGCCGCCCAAACGGTGGGATGTGGTGGTTTTTAAGAACCCGCTCAATCCGCGGGAAAATTATATCAAGCGGCTGACCGGCCTTCCCGGCGAAACCATCCAGATTATCGACGGCGATATCTATATCAACGGCCTGATTGCCCGCAAGCCGCTTGCCGTACAGCAGGAACTGTGGATGTGCATCTACGACAATGATTATCAGCCGCCGGCGACATCCGGCCTGATTGCCAAAGCCGCCGGACGGATGGAGAAGCAAAATCCAGCCTGGCGGCAGCCGTTTGAAAATGCGGATGGTTCGGCGTGGAATCTATCCGCACAGGGTCCGACGGTTTTTTCCTTAGACAGCGGAAATCAGACGCATCGGCTGATCTACAACAGCCGGATAGGCAACGATTTTCACGCCGCTTATGCCTACAACGACAGCCGGATGCGGAAAAGTGAACCGATTTGTTCGGATTTGATGATTCGATTTAATGTGCACCCCAACGCATCGGAGGGGTTTGTCGGGGCGTCGCTGGAAAAAGAGGGTATTTCATATATCGCTCGGGCGGATTTTTCAGGGATGCTGACTCTGGAACAGGGTGGCAGCAACGGTGTTCGGGAACTGGCGCGGCTGCCGATAGGCCGCAACGCTGCCGGTTCGGCGGCGTTTGAGTTTGCCAACGCGGACGGCCGCCTGACACTGCGGTATGGACAGGATAAATTGAGTGTTGATTTGCCCGCTCGTCCGCTCAAAGAGTCTTTGCAATCCCGCCAGCCGATAGTGCAGATTCTCGGCTGCGGACAATTACAGATTAGCCGCGTGGGACTGTATCGGGATATTTATTATTTGTCCGCCGGTATTCAGCGCGCGACTGCCGATGCGCCGTTTCAATTAAATAAGGATGAATTTTTTGTCTGCGGCGACAACAGCCCCAACAGTCTGGATGCGCGGCTTTGGACGGTAGGGGGTAAAGGCAACAACGGGACGAGATATCGCCCCGGCGTGGTGCCGATGGATTTTATGATGGGCAAGGCGTTTATGGTCTATTGGGCGGATGCGTTTAGCCCGTCAGCCGGCATGATGCCGTTTATTCCCAACTTCGATAAGATTAAATTGATTTACGGCGGCTCTGAGCAGGGTTATTGACTCTTAGTTCGGCAGGTAGGCTATGCGGCAAAGAGAACCGCATTCAGGCAGGCGGCGATGATGTCGTAATAGGCGTGGCTGCCGGCGGCGATCGCAAAGCCGCGCACCGAGAAAATCACCGCAAAGTAAATGCCCGCAATCATTCGGAAGATAAATTTGACCCAGACGAAGGGTTCTCCCGAACCCCAGTGGCCATCGACGACAAAGAAATGGTGATGCACGCTGAATAACACCGCGGATATCAGCACTGAGAACAAAACGGCAGCGTCATTGTCCAGATTCAGCACATCCTGAAACAGCATCATCAGCACGCTGATTAAAATCAGCCGAAAAATCAGTTCTTCATAGATTCCCGCCCCGATGCCGGTAACAATATCAACCCACAAATTGCCGGGCGGACTGCCTGCGGCCGAGCAACTGGAAATCCAGCCGGATAGAGCGCTGACGGTTTCTTGGGGTTGCGGTGCCGATGGACGGTTCATCGCAAGGCTCAGCACTATCAGCGGAACGGACAGCAGGACACATTCAATAGTCATGGGGATAAAGTCGCTGAACCGCACATGCCATTTGGTTCGGCTGGTTAATTGCAGGGCAAATAAAATAACAATGACCACAAACGGCGTCGCTATCCAGCTCATTTTTTCCGAGAAGATATATTCCATCAAATTCTGCACCCAGACAAACGACACGACCCGCAATTGGGAGCGCGACAGGCTTTGCGAGAGGGCTTCCGGCTGGATGTAAAAGGTGCCGATTTCGTAGAGCAAAATGAAGAAAAACAGATATGCCAGGGCGTAAATCGGCCGACTGGTCCTGTCCCAATAGGAATTGGGTACAAAAGAAATCAGTTGACTTGGACGCTTTCTGTTCTTATTTTTTCTTCGTACTGCCGACATTTATGGTTCCTGGTTTTACGACAGGCGTTAGAGTAAAGCCGCAGGCGGAAAAAGTAAAGCAAAACATAAAGAAAAACCATGCATAGACAAACACTGATGGATATCTACCAGCGGCTCTTTGACCGCTACGGTACACAGCACTGGTGGCCCGGCCAGACATCGCTGGAAATTATTATCGGTGCAATCCTGACGCAGAATACCAGTTGGAGCAATGTCGAAAAGGCTATCGCCAATCTGCGGTCTGCCGGCCTGCTGGATGTTGAGAAACTTTATCAGACACCCCCGGACAACCTGGCTGAACTGATTCGTCCGGCTGGGTACTTTAATGTCAAGACCAAACGCCTGCGTGCATTTCTGGCATATCTGGTTGAAAAATATGGCGGCAATCTGGAAAAAATGGAGAATCTGGGCAAAGACCTGCTTCGAGAGGAATTGCTCAGCATTTCCGGAATCGGCCCGGAAACCGCCGACTCGATTTGTTTGTATGCCTTTGCAAAACCGCAGTTTGTGGTTGATGCATATACCGCCCGTATTCTCGGCAGGCACCGGCTTATCGAACCGGGCGCTGATTATGACCAGATAAAATGGCTGTTTGAATCAGCCTTGCCGCAGGATGTGGCGATGTATAATGAATATCATGCCCTGCTGGTTCGGCTGGGAAAGGACTATTGCCGTCCTAAACCCAACTGCGGTGATTGTCCGCTCAATGACATGCCGCACATTACGGAGCCGCAGGCGTATTAGGGTCTGCCGGCGGCGGATTGACCGGGACGGCAAGGGAATTGGGGTCGGCCATCTGTGCTTTCCTTGCCGCTTCTTCCTGTGCCTTGCGCTGGGCTTCTTCCTTTGCTTTGCGAACCGCTTCTTCGCGTATTCGCCGTTCCTGTTCGGCTTTGAGAGCCTTTTCAGCAGCCTCGGCGGTGGCTTTTTGGGCGGCTTCGAGAGCCAATTGAGCCTCAATTTGTGCCTGACGGGTACGGGATTCCTGCAAAGCGGCGTTCTTTTCGGCTTCGTCGGCCAAAAGCAGAGCATCTTGTGCGGCCGCAGCGGCGTCCTGAGCCTGGGCGGCGGCCTTGATGTTTTCACTTTCGAGGCGTTGGACTTGAGCCGTGTTGGAGTCGGTTATCGCTTTGATTTCAGCAGATTTATTAGCAGCTTCACGGGCTTGTGCGATGGCTTTGTCCGCGCGCGCCTGAAGCTGCTCGGCTTGCTGGCGCAGTTGAATGGCGTCCGTTTGAGCCGATTCATGTCGGGCTTTTTCTGTGTTCAGCTTGCTTAACGCCTGGTCTTTTTGCAGTTCCATTTTGACCCGTTCCATCTCGGCGTCAATCGCTTCCTTTTCGGCAATCGTCTTATACGAGGAGCTTCCCAGCGGGTCAGTGAAGAAATCCTTGAAGCCCTGCTTTATCTCCGGGTCGGCAAAACGCGTACGGATCTCGCCGGCGGTTTGTCTGTGGTCGCGGGAGCCGCTGGAGACGCTGGGCGTCAGGATAAAAAATATCTCGGTGCCTTTTTCTTCGAAATCCTTGCTGGAAAACAAGATTCCGATAATCGGCAAATCTTTTAAAAACGGGGCGCCGCGGACAACCGACCGTTTTTCACTTTTGCGCATCCCGCCGATAATCAGGCTGTTGCCGGCTTGAACCCGGTTTTCCTGCACATTGATGGAGCGTTCCGTGATAATGGACGCTTGCGTCACACCTTCGGGTTTTTTGTTCGAACCGATTTTAATTGAAGTAGTCAGACCCACGGAGCCATCCGCATAGACAACCGGCAGCACGGTCAGGGTATCCTGCACCCAGACGTATTCGGTGATATTGTACGCATCATAATTGCCGCCGCCGGTTACGACTTTTTCCGTCGGCACATAATCCTGAATCGTTACGGTTGCCGATTGCCCGTTGACCGTCTCGATGGATGGATTGAGCAGCACTTTGAGATAGCCGCGGGAAATCAGCGTATCGACGACCGCCCGAACGCGATGGCCCGGCTCATCCCGGTTGAGATAGACCCCCATATCGAAACCAAAATCCTTGCGTCCCGGCTCGCGCAGCGACGCCCCGGGAAAGGATGGATTATTCGGGTTGATGGCGCCGTCGCTTCCGACGCTGCCCAGGAAGAGTTCTTCGCCGAGCAGGTTTTGTACCAGTACAGTGCTTTCCCAGTCCATCGTGATATCGCCGAACCGTTCCAGAATCAGGCAGTCGATATTGACCTGTACGGGCGGCACATCCACCATCTCGAGATATTGAATTGCATTGTCTGCCTGGATGTCGTCTTTGCAGAATATCACCATCTGATTGGTTGCCGGATTAGGCACGACTTTGTAATCGAACTGTTCGGTCAGCAGTGTTGTCAGATTCGCCACCGAATGCTGTTTGGCAAAATAAAAGACCTTGATGCCGTGGTCGATGGCGACGCGCATCGGGGGCTGACGATAGATGTCCGGCAGAGGATTATTGATGTAGGGGCTTTCACGGACCTGACTGAGTTCTTTGAGAACCATATCAGCTTCCAGTTCCGTCTGTTTGCGTTCAAAGAAATCCCCGCATCCGGCAAGACCTGCCGACAAACAGACTGCCGCTGCCGCCCAGATTGCCCAGTGAGGCGCTCGAATCGTGTCAATCGACCGTCTAAAATGATACAGATATTGAGTCATGGCTGTGTGTTGTTCTCTGCCGCTGCCGGAGGCATTGGTGAATTTTGGGAATCCTGTTCAATTTGTTCTATCTTTTTCTGTGCTTGTTCGGTTTCTTTGCGGGCTTTTTGGGCGTCCAGTTCGGCTTGCTGTGCTTTAGCTTGCAGGGACTTGGCTTTTTCCTGAGCCTGCTGGGCTGCCATGCTGGCTTTTTGGAGTTCCTGGGCGGCCTGTTCGGATCGTGTTCGGGCCTGCTGCATATCCAGTTCAAGCTGCTGGATACGCTGCTGCTGAGTTTGGAACTGCTGCTGAAGTTCCAGTGTGGTAGTCTGGGATTGCTGGATTTCGAGCATGGCTTTCTGATACGCCTCTTCTGCAAGGCGGGCTTTTTCTTTGTGCCGTTCTGCTTCCGCCTGAGTCTGCTGTGTGTAAAGCCGCTGGTTTTCCGCCAGACGTTCGGCCTCTTCGGCATCCCGCTGGGCGCGGATGCGTTCGGCTTCGGCCTGCTTGGCCTGTTCATTAACATATTGCGTATAGACATCCGTACCAAACGGGTCGGACAAAAGATTGCCCATATCGTTCTGCGAACCCGCAGACCGGTATTTTTCGCGTACCATATCGGCAGTTGGGCTGTAAGGCGCCCCGTTAGAAGAGATACTCGGCGTCAAAATAAAGATAATCTCGGTCGCTTTTTCCTCAAAATCCTTGCTGGAAAATAGAAAACCCACCAGCGGCAGGTCTTTTAGGAAGGGAGCGCCGCGGATGACCGAGCGATTTTCGCTTTTGCGCATTCCGCCGATAATCAGGCTTTTGCCCGGGTCGATCCGGTTTTCGGCGACTTTAATCGAACGCTGCGTGATAATCGAAGTCTGAATGACGCCTTCCGGTTTGGATTTGGAGCCGACAATAATCTCTGTCGCAAGCCCTATTGTGCCGTCGGAATACACCGACGGCGTTACCTCGACGCTGTCAGCGACCCACTGATAATCTGTCAGCGTATAAGGTTCGTTGCGTCCATCACTGACAAATTTCGGGATTGGAGCTTTATCGCGGATTTCGACCTTGGCTGCCTTGCCGTTGACGGTTTCCAGAGTCGGGTTTAGCAATACTTTCAAATAGCCCCGCGATTCCAGCACATCAACGAGAATTCGCACCCGATGCCCGGGTTCTCCCTGCCAGTACCCGATATCCAGACCGAACTCAGAGCGCTTGCTTTCACGCAGAGAAGCGCCGGGGAACAGGGCGTTAGGATATTTATTTTCCCCGACGGTGATGCCTTCGCCGAACAGGTTTTCTATCAGCATGGATGTTTCCCAGTCTTTGGTAACATCGCCGAACCGCTCCAAAATCAGACAATCAATATTGACCTGAATCGGGGCGACATCAAGACGCTCAAGATATTCTATTGCCTTATCAGCCTGTTCATCATCGGGGCAGTGGAGAACCAGTTGATTGGTCGAGGGGTTGTTACTGACCGTAAATCCCACTTCTTTGATGTTGGCCGCTAAGTCAACTACGGGACAGTTTTTCGCGAAATAGAACACTTTGACGCCATTGTCCACCGCCATTCGGCGGGCAGGTCCCTGGTAAATATCCGGCATCGGATTGGATACATTGGGATTTTCACGAACTTTGGACAATTCGTTCAGGATGGCGCGGGATTCAATCTCGGTGGTTTTTTTGGCGAAAAAAGTACCACAGCCGCATATCGCAATCAGCCCGGCGCACAATGCCGCTTTCGATACAGCCAAGCTGTATCGATAGAATCTGCCCTGCTGCAAAATGTGCCGGCAGCCATAGAGTGTATTGTTTGTCATCAAAACGCCGTTTCCCGGATACATCACATATCTTGAATTTCTGCCGAGGATACCCTCATGTCAAACTAACATCTTTAGTTAGTAGGGATGGGCAATTGTATTAGAACCTATCCCAAAACCTCAATTATTAGGTGAGTAAGAGCCGATATATGA
>CAZICJ010000070.1:0-13034 GCA_964537635.1 uncultured Pirellulales bacterium | reverse complement strand
CAATGTAGTCTATCAATTATAATAGAAAAATCAAGCTAATTACGACACAGCCTCTGACGGGCGTGGCTATGTCATGGCGCCCGCTGCGCGGGATGGGGAAGATTAAAAGTCAAAAGTTAAAGATAAAAGATGAGGACAGCCCGTTCACTTCGTTCAGGGCAGGCTCTTCGGCTGGCTGAATAAATCAGAATCTTTGGGGTGCATCAGAATGACAATCTGCGAAATCTGCTGCGCTGAACAAAGTCAATAGTTGATAGCAGGAAAAGAATTCCTCTCTTTTTATCAACTATAAACTGTGAACTATAAACTCTCCGCGTGGGCATAGCCCCCCCACCGGGGATGGCGGGGATGGGAAAAACGGCGGCTTGCCAATATTCTCTTGACCCAAAGGGGCTTTCTGGATACCATCTGGGCATCGATAAAATGTTAAATACAGGTTTGTTATGCTAAAAAATCCGGTAAAAGTCGGCATCGTTGGTTTTGGGACGGTTGGGTCTGGGGTAGCCCACATCATCTTGAATGAATCAGATAATATCTATCGCAATACAGGAGTTCGTTTGGAACTTGCCTGTGTCGTGGATAAAGATACCACCTCGGCCAGAAAAGTCGATCTGCCGAAAGGGTTATTAACCGATAATATCGACCGTTTAATTAATGATTCGGATATTCAAATCGGCGTGGAACTGGCCGGCGGAACCAAAGCCGCGCTGGATATTCACAAAAAATTGCTCAAAGCCGGCAAGCATGTGGTTACCGCCAACAAGGCATTGATTTCCGAACACGGCAAGGAACTGTTTGATATTGCCGTCAAGAAAAACCGCTGTATTGCGTTTGAAGCCAGTTGTGCCGGCGGGATACCGATTATTTCCGTGATGAGGACAGGGCTTGCCGCCAATCGCATCACCGCCTTTTATGGGATTCTCAACGGCACATGCAATTATATCCTGTCCAATATGACGCATAAGGGACTGGATTTTGCCGAAGTGCTTAAACAAGCCCAGCAAAAGGGCTATGCCGAAGCCGACCCGACATTGGACATCAACGGTACGGATTCGGCTCACAAACTGTCGATATTAGCCAGCCTTGCGTTTGGGCATCAATTTGGCCTGGACGACATTCACATTGAAGGCATTGAGAATATCTGCATTGACGACATCAAGAACGCCCTTGAAATGGGCTATATTCTCAAACTGCTGGCTATCGGCGAGATGAACGAACAGGGTGCTGTGTCGCTGCGTGTGCATCCATCGTTTGTCTCTCAGGATAATCCGCTGGCGCGGCAGAATGGTCCTTTCAACGCGGTCAGCGTTTATGGCAATGCGGTTGGCAATACGATGTATTTTGGCCGCGGCGCCGGAATGATGGCGACGGCCAGTGCGGTTGTGGCCGATATTATCGAGATTGCATTGGGCAACAGTCAGCGGCTGTTTGCCAATATGCCGATGCTCACATCGCAAAAGAAGCCGGCCATTCAGAATATCAACGAGGTAACCAGCCGCTATTATCTTCGCCTTATGGCAAAGGACAAGCCCGGTGTTTTTGGGGCGTATGGGCAGGTGCTGGGCAAACACGGCATCAACATCAGCGGCGCTATTCAGCATGAAGGCTGCGGGCCGGACAACAGCGTACCGGTGGTGATTACCACGCATCCGGTCAAGCAAAAAAATATTATTGAGGCGCTGGACGAAATTAAACGCCTGGACATTATCAGCGGCAAGCCGGTCTGCATCCGGATTGTCGAAATTCCGGAGGATAAAGATTGAACGCAAAATATGTGATTATTGTGCCGGACGGGGCGGCGGACAATCCGCAGGATGTCTTTGGCGGCAAGACGGTTATTGAAGCTGCCGATACGCCCAACATGGATCGGATTGCCAAAGATGGCCGGCTGGGCGTCTGCCAGACAGTCCCTAAGGGATTGCAGCCGGGAAGCGATGTGGCGATGATGAGTCTGCTGGGCTACGACCCGGCGGCGCATTATACCGGACGGGCGCCGATTGAAGCGGCGGCGATGGAACTGCCGCTGGAACAGGGCGACTGGGTGTTTCGATGCAATCTGGCAACGACCTCGGATGGGTTGATGGTTGACCACAGCGGCGGGCATATCTCCACCAAAGAAGGCACAGAACTGATTAATCAATTTCAAAAAATCGTTGAAAATCCCGCCGTGCGGTTTTATCCGGGCGTCGGGTATCGCCATTTATGCGTCATCAAGGGCATTGATTTTTCCAAAGTAACGACCAATCCGCCGCACGATTTTATCGGAGAAAAAGTCAGCAAGATTTTGCCCAAAGGCAAACAGGCCGACTTTTTGAAAGAGCTGATGTCGCGGTCGGTGCATTTTTTTGATAATCACCCGATCAATAAAGTCCGCAAAGACCTGAAAGAAAATCCTGTTACCACGATTTGGCTGTGGGGACAGGGACAGCGGGCGTTTTTAGACAAATTCAGCCGTGTCTACGGTGTTGCGCACGGTGCGGTGATTACTGCCGTTGATTTGGTGCGCGGGCTGGCCAAGCTGATTGGTTTTGATTTAATCAAAGTCGATGGCGCGACCGGTTATTTAGATACCAATTATGCGGGTAAAGGGCAGGCCGCCGTCGAGGCGCTGAAAAAATACGACCTGGTGGTCGTGCATGTGGAAGCGACCGATGAGGCCGGCCATAACGGCAGCGCTCATCAGAAGAAAAAAGCCCTGGAAATGATCGACAAGCACATTGTCGGGCCTGTCTATAACGCCATCAAGGAATACGACCAATGGCGGATTCTGGTTATGCCCGACCATCCGACGCCGGTCGAAAGCCGCTGTCATTGCGACCAGCCGGTGCCGTTTGCGATGGCCGGAAGCGGCATTAAAGGCCTGATGCAGAAACCCTACGGCGAAGCCAACGCTTTTGCATCCGGTTTTCGTGTGGAAAAGGGCGCGGATTTAATGGAATACTTTTTGAAAATCTAAACCGTTCCCGGCACACTGACGCCAGCGGGAGCAGTCTCAATAGCGAAAGAAAAGACGAATGCGGCAGATGTTAATTGTTTCCGTTCTGGCTGGAACGCTTTGGCTGACTGCCGTCTGTCCCGCCGACACATTCAAACACAAGCAAACCGGCCAGACCTATCACGGCTATACCTTGATGGCCGTCAATCAGGGCAAAAATATCGTATGGACTCAGGAAGCCGGCCAACTCGAAATCATTGCCGGCCAGTATGATATCACCTACGATGTGCAAGGCAGAAATAACATAGTGGCGATACTTGCCGTTGATGATGCGATTGCCACGGAAATTGAAACTGCCGCGTTTGAAAAGGCCGTCGTCGCCGAAGTCAACAAAGGCCCTCTTTTTATCCTGGTGGAAATCGACAGTCCGGGCGGACGGGTGGATTTGGTGATGCGGATGTGCTCGGCTCTGACGGCGGTCAAGTGGTGTCCCACCGTTGCTTTTGTCAAAGGCGGCCCCAACGGAGGCGCTTATTCCGGCGCTGCGGCTCTGGCAATGGCGTGTCAGAAATTGTATATGGCGCCGGGAACGGCCATCGGGGCGGCTACGGTGGTTGCTCATGACGAGCAGGGACAAGCGGTAGATTTGGATACGGTTGTCGGCCAGGCCAGCTCGGAAAAGATGCGGTCGGCATGGCGGAATTATATGGCCTCGCTGGCTCAGCAGAATCAGCGTCCCGCCGCATTGGCTCGGGCGATGGAAGACAAGGAAATCGGCGTCCTGCAAGTCCGCCGCGGCGGAAAAACACTCTATGTGGAAAGTATCGCAAAGGCTCCTTCGGATGAAATCGTCAGTGTTCTTTGCCCAAAGGGCAAGTTGCTGACCCTGACGGCGATGGAAGCAGAGGCCACGGGCATGGCGGATAAGATTGCGACGGATATTCCGGAACTGCTGGGCGATTTGTCCGCGTCAGACGCCCTGGTTACTCGAAATGAAGACATCAAGAAATCTAAAGCAGAACTCGTAAAGGTTGTTAACAAATTCAAACAGCTAAATGACAATCTGGATCGGGCGTTCAAGGAATTAAGTGCCAAGGACAAAATGAACAGCCTGTCCCGTCAGGATTTAATCAAGAGGTATAAAAATATCATCCAGCAGGCCAAATACCTGATTAAACTCAAAGAAATGTATCCCGATGTTCCGTATGAATTGGAGGAAGTACAGGACTTTTTGCGGCAGGTAGAGGCGGACTACGAAAGCATCCGAAATCTGCGATAAGAAAAATAGACAAACCATGTCGGATTTCAAAATTAACAGTACATTCGAGCCAAAAGGCGACCAGCCGCAGGCGATTGACAAACTGGTCGGCTGGCTGCGGGACGGCAATCCGTATCAGACTCTGCTGGGCGTTACCGGCAGCGGCAAAACATTTACGATGGCACATGTCATCGCACGGCTTGGCCGGCCGGCATTAGTCGTCTCGCACAACAAGACACTGGCTGCTCAACTGTATGAAGAATTCCGCCAGATTTTCCCCGAAAACGCTGTTGAGTACTTTGTCAGCTACTACGATTATTACCAGCCGGAAGCGTATATCCCGCAGCGCGATATCTATATTGAAAAAGACGCCTCGCGCAACGATGAACTCGACCGGCTGCGGCTTTCGACGACGACCAGTCTGACCGCCCGCAAGGATGTGATTATTGTCGCCAGTGTATCCTGCATTTTCGGACTGGGTTCGCCGGAAGATTATAAAGCCGCCGTCATTGCCATCCGCATCGGCGACGTCATCGACCGCAACGAGCTGCTGGGCAGACTGGCCGACCTGCAATACAACCGCAACGATATGGATTTTGCACGCGGGACATTCCGTGTCCGCGGCGATGTCGTCGAACTGTGGCCCTCTTATGAATCGTTTGCCATCCGCATCGGATTCTTCGGCGACCAAATCGAGCAGATTACTTATATCAATCCGGTTTCGGCGGACATTCTCGCACAGGAGCATCAGGCGTTCATCTTTCCGGCAAAGCATTACATCCTGCCGGCTGACCGTATCGAAACCGCCTGTTTGGGCATTGAGCAAGAATTGAAAGAACGGCTCTTTGTGCTTCGCCGTGAGGGCAAACTGCTGGAAGCCCAGCGGCTGGAAGCCCGAACACTGTACGACCTGGAAATGATTCGCGAAGTCGGCTATTGTAGCGGCATCGAAAACTACGCTCGGCACATGGCCGGGCTTAAACCCGGCAGCAGGCCTTATACCCTGCTTGACTATCTGCCCGATGATTTTGTGCTGTTCATCGACGAATCTCATGTTACCATTCCACAGCTTCGCGGGATGTACGCCGGCGACCGCAGCCGCAAGGAAGTGCTGGTCGAGCACGGCTTTCGTCTGCCCAGCGCTATGGACAACCGCCCGCTGCGGTTTGAGGAGTTTTTCGAGCGGTGGAAACATACGGTCTTCGTATCCGCCACGCCGGGTCCGTTTGAGATGTACTTGTGCAAGCAGCGCGTCGCCGAGCAGATTATCCGTCCGACAGGACTGGTTGATCCGGAGATTTTTGTGCATCCGGCGACCAATCAGGTTCAGCACCTGATGGGGGAAATCAAAACCCGCACCGCCGCCGGCGAACGCACCCTGGTAACGACACTGACCAAACGCCTTGCCGAAGACCTGTCATCCTATCTGACCAGCCAGAAAATCCGCTGCAAATACCTGCACAGCGAAATCGAAACGCTCCAGCGGGTGGAAATCCTCCGCGACCTGCGCAGCGGCCAGTTCGATGTCTTAGTCGGCATCAATCTGCTTCGGGAAGGCCTCGACCTGCCCGAAGTATCGCTGGTAGCCATTCTCGACGCCGACAAAGAGGGATTTTTACGAAGTGAGACCTCGCTGGTACAGACCATCGGCAGAACCGCCCGGAACGTCAATGCAACCGTCTTTTTATACGCTGATACCATCACGCCGTCGATGCGGCGGGCAATGGATGAAACCGCACGCCGGCGCAAAATCCAGTTGGCCTATAATCAGCAGCACGGCATCACGCCGCAAACCATCCGCAAGGAAATCCAGCGGGGACTGACCGACGAACTCAAAGCCCGCAAAATGGCGCGCGAGGCAATTCATCTGGACGATGGCGAATACGACCGCGTGGAGTATCTGGCAAACCTCGAACGGGCGATGCTGGAAGCGGCTGAAAAACTGGAATTTGAGAAGGCCGCGGCCATCCGCGACCGGATTAAGGAACTCCAGGATATGCCGACTCTGGAGGAGTCCCCTTCGACCGGCACGCCCCCTGCCGCCCCAGCCAAAAAACGCAAGCGAAAAAATACCTGAAAAGGCAATTTGACAAACCGAATAAAATCGGTATAGTTTGATTGATACTTTATTTTTTATAAGGATACCCATCATGGGAGAACGCGCAGCCAAAGGCAAAATAAAGCCGCTGGATATGGAAAAAGTGATGCCGTTAATCGCAATGGCCGTTGAGGAGGACTTCGGGCAGGGAGACCCTACCAGCGAAATTTCCATCCCCGCCGACGCCATGGGCAAAGCCAATATCGTAACCCGCGAGGAAATCGTCGTCAGCGGCATGGAAATCGTTCGCCACATCCTCAAAATATATGATGAGCGGCTCAAACTGCGGACGCTGATTGAGGATGGCTGCCGTGCCAGCGTCGCCAACCGGCTGGGCGTTATTGAAGGCCCCATGCGGGCGATGCTGTCGGCAGAGCGCGTCGTTCTCAACTTTCTCCAGCGGATGTGCGGCATCAGCACAATGACCTGGAAATATGTCAAGGCGATACACGGCACCAAAGCCAAAATCTACGACACCCGCAAGACCATCCCCGGCTGGCGCGAACTGGAAAAATACGCCGTTCGCTGCGGCGGCGGCTACAACCACCGAATGAATCTGGGCGAAGCGGTGATGTTCAAGGACAACCATTGGACGGAGTTGGGAGAAAAATTTGAACCCAAACTCCTAAAAATGGTGCAGCAGGCCAAACAGAATAAAAAAGTCAAGTATGTCGTCGTCGAAGTCGATCACGTGGACAACCAGCTTGACCGGGTGCTGACCATTCCCGGCATCGATGTCATTCTGCTGGACAATATGGGACAATGGCAGCTCAAGCACGCCGTTGGAATGCGCGACCAGATGTGCGGCAAAACCCCCCTGCTGGAAGCCAGCGGCGGCGTAACGCTCAACAACATTCTGGCGATTGCCGAATGCGGCGTGGACCGGATTGCCATCGGCGCCATTACCCATTCGGCGGTGGCGGTGGATATCGGATTGGACAGATAGAAAAAACGGGGACTGGTACGTTCTGCCGCAGGCGGGTTGTACCTGTCCCGTTTTCAAAATCAAAAATTAAAAATTAAAATGCAAAAATACAGATTAAACTTTAAAAAATAGACCGCGTGGGCATAGCCCACCCTACAAGAGGGAAAAACACCAGAGAGGATGAGACAAATATGACAATATCGATTCGATTGGAAGAACAACGCGATTATACAAAAGTCGAGCATCTGACCCGAGACGCCTTTTGGGATTTATACCGTCCGGGGTGCAGCGAGCATTTGGTTGTTCACAACATACGAAAAGACCCCGCATTCGTACCCAAATTAAGTTATGTGGTATGCGACGGCGATGACGTTATCGGCAATATCATTTATTCCAGGGCAAAAGTAGTCCGTGATGAGCATCAGGAATTTGAGGTTTTGTGTATGGGGCCGTTTGCGGTATTGCCTGCTTATCAGAAAAAAGGCATTGGTGCGCGGTTGCTGAACCATACGATTCAAATCGCCAGAGAGCTTGGCTTTAAGGCTGTTATCATTTTCGGTAATCCCGCCTATTATCAACGCTTTGGTTTTAGAAATGCCAAAGACTTCGGAATTACCACCGCCTGGGACGCCAACATGGATGCGTTTATGGCGTTGGAATTGTTTAGCGGTTCTTTGAGTGGAATTACCGGTAAATTTTTCGCAAGCCCGGTTTTCGACGTCAAAGACGAGGAGATTGAAATATTTGAAAAGCAATTTCCCTATCGAGAAAAACATGTTACCGATACCCAGCTTAAATCGGTAGTATAGGAACTGGATCGGTGAAAGCAAAATGAAAAATCAAAAATCAAAGATAAAAAATACAGATTAAAATAAACAATAGGAGCTTGAAGGATAGCTTGATTTTTATACAGTCGGCACAAAACTGTTATGGAGAGTATTATGAAAAATAAATTATTTTACTTCATAGCATTGCCATTAGCATGGCTTACAATTGCAATCATCACCGCTAATTCCTATGCTGATAAAGCTTGGCTTCTTTCTGTTGCACCTGCCGTATGGATAACGCTTTTTAAGGATGCAAACTCAATTACTTTTTATGAATTTATATCAGGCGGCTTAGTTGGTATTGTGATCGTTTGTTTTATTTTATCGAAATTCGAAATAAAACCTCGTTTGATACTTATTTCCTCTTTGGCAATGTCTTTTATACTTTGGGTTGCTTTGTGTATTTTTGCTTCAAAAGGCTCTCTTGTAAAAAACCCGATATCTGTATTTGTTTGGTTCTTGTGCTGTTTTAATTTTTCATTATGCTTGTTGTCACCCTTGATTTTGCCAGTAAAAATGTGTGCCAAGTATATAAATAAGCGGTAGTGTACGTCGCCTGCCCGGACTGCCGTGCTAAAATTGCTAATTAAATTTAAGGAGATGTCGAAGATGGGAAAAAACTTAAATTTTTTGTTCTGTCTACAGTTATTTTTATAGTCGGCGGTTTCTGCGGTCTTATATCAACTGCTATTTTGTTTTATAGAAATGCGTTGTCTCCATTTTATAATAACGCATTACTTGAAATAGCAATTGATGCCCAACAATTGAGTCGAGGCGAATCAGAAGAAGTGCTCAAAAGAAAAACCTTGTCTATTCCTTCCCTTGCACAAGCTTATTATGGTCACTATTATAAGTTTATGCCCAACAATAACTCGCGTTATGAATCCCTTTGGCAAGTTCAAAAATACTACGAAATTTCTGGAGATGTCACCCCGGAACAGATCAAGCCAATCCTTGACTCTTTACCCCCAAGGCCACTGACCAGTTGTGAGATACAGAAAAACAGGGAACAAAAATAGTCTATCGGGTAGTCAGGGTGGGCTATGCCCACGCAGTTTTTATCTTCATACCCAAAAGAGTATCATTCTCATACAACTTATAACACGGCTTTATGATGAATAAATTTTCAATCGATGCCATCCAATCCGCCTTAAAGACCTCTCGTCTTGGGCAAAAGATGATCTGTCTGGATACCGTCGGCAGTACCAATGATATCGCCTGGGAGTACGCATCCAATCCCGATAATGATGGGCTGTGTGTACTTGCAGAAAACCAGACCAAGGGGCGCGGCCGCCGCGGGCGCAGTTGGCAAAGCGCGGCCGGCCAGAGCATCTTGTGTTCTGTCCTGCTTGCCGATAATCGCCAATCGGCGGCGATGATTAGTCTAGCCGTCTCTTTGGCGGCCGCCGAAGCGATTCGACTGGCCAGCGGCCTGTCGCCGGTCATCAAATGGCCCAACGATATCCTCATTGACGGCAGGAAAATCGCCGGCATTCTTGTCGAATCAAAAGCATACAAGCATAGAACCGCCTTTGTTGCGGGTATTGGAATTAACGTTCATCAAAACCAGACTTTTTTTGACCAGATTGACCTGGACTATCCGGCCACCAGCATCGACATCGAAACAGGACAGATTGCCGACAAAAACCATCTGGTACGGTCACTTCTGGAGCAAATCGAACACCGTCTCGACCAGATTGCCGCCGACCCGCAAGAGGCGGTCGCCTGCTGGCAGCATTATAGCCGGCAAATCGGCCGGCGTATCCATCTCGAATGCGACCGCAAACAATACAGCGGCACCTGCATCGGCATCGACCCGGCACAGGGACTGATTGTCCAACTCGACAGCGGCGGCATCCGCATCTTTGACGCCGCACACAGTTCCGTCATCAATGAGCCTTATCCGAAGGCATAAATTGCCGGATTAGACGGTGTTTGTCTTGAATTCAAGGCCCAATCCCAATTCTCTCGGCATCCTATGCAATTCCATTTGCCGAAAGAATTTTTTTTGTTGAAGTCGATAAAATTTAGGACTGATGCCAAAATGTTTCCGGAAGGTTCTAAACAGGTGGTTGGGGCGTGTAAATCCGGGGCCGGCTTGCCGGCTGGAACGACCCACGCCTTATAGCGTCAGTGCTTGTGGTAGTGATGATAGTGCTGTATATTGTACTGAAATAAAGATGTAATTTGAAGATCAGGTTGAATAAAGAAAGGTAATGCACTATGAAAAGATTTCACTATTTTGTAACTGTCAGCGTGATATGCCTGATTGGCGGCAGCCAACTTGCGGGAGCAGACTTCAAGGCTTACTATACCAGCATTGATTCCGGGCAGGAGTTTGAGCGTTACAGCCGGACTGGTCCGTATGCGGACATTGTTGTGAATCTGAATGACGGCAAGTTTGTATTCTGGCGTGGTTCAAGCTACCTGCCTTACTGGGAAACCGACAAGGGTAAATGGCATATGGATGAACTAATCCGACGTACGGGCGATGGGCCTGCTGAGCGACCAGATAAGGTCAACACGTACTCACGTGTGATCATTGCCGAAAACAGCCCGGACAAAGTGGTGATCTGCTGGCGTTATCTGCCGCAATTTGGCGGCACGAATCCGCACACAGGCGTTGATGCCACCCGGTTTGTGGAAGAAACTTACACCATCAGGGCCAACGGCTTTGTGAGCCGCAGTATGAAACAAGGTACCCCCAGGATTAATAATTGGCTCGATCCTCTGAATCAGACCGTGGAGACCTTCACGCTCACACGCAACGGCGTTATAGACCGCAAGCTTCGCCAGCCTGTTGCGTCTGAGCCTCCGGCCGAGGTTCAAGGCAATCCGATCCAGCAGGGTTATGTGGTCAAACCTGTCAGGGCCTGGCGTTTTGATGAGGCAAAAGGCGATATGGCCATTGAACAATTTACAAATAGTAAGTGCGAGATAGCCGGCCACAAGAGCCTTTGGAAAAAGGGAGTTTCCGGAACGGCTTTGCAGTTTGATGGATACACATCCTTGGTAACTCTGCCGGCCTCGCAGGCACCCAAAGTAACAGAGGCGCTGACTCTGGAGGCATGGGTGGCCATAGGCGCCTACCCGTGGAACTGGACACCGATAGTTCAGCAGTGTGATGATATTCCGGAAGAACAGCCGACAGGCGACGGACAGGAAACAAGCGGCCAGGTCGGATCGAAAAAAGAGGATGATAGAGGGTACTTTCTGGGTATCGATGGCCTCGGACATCCAGGCCTGAAGGCAAAAGTTGGTGACAGATGGGAAGAACTTGTTTCCGAAAGGTGTCTGGAACGTCGGCAGTGGTACCATATTGCCGCAATCTATGATAAAGAGGCGGGCGCCATGAGTCTTTTTATCGATGGCAAACTGGCTGTCCGAAAGGCCGTTGCCAGTGCCGATATTGTGCTGTCGAATAAAGACATCAAGATCGGTAGGGGCAAACCCAGAAGACCGATTAACCCGGTAGGTGAAGGTACGTTCATAGATGAATATTCGTTCGATGGCCTGATCGACGAGGTCAGGATTTATGATGTTGCATTGAGTAGTCGTCAAATCCGACAATCTTATTACCGTTTCAAACCTGTCTATGGTATTGTGGAAAATCCGGACATGGACCTGCGCATTCTGCCCGTCGGGGACAACCGAGGAAAATTCGGTGCATACTACACGAACCTGAAGTTTTACGAGACATGGGACAATATGTGGCGTTTTGGAGACTATCCTGATGTTGTCGTTGAGTTTGATGTGTCTCCAGCCAAGTTTGTGTTCTGGCGGGGCACAGGATATATACCAATGCTGGTCAATGAGAAGGGATACTGGTACAGTAATGAGTTCAACGAGACCTGGAACAAGAGCAGGGGCCGGGGCTGTATGGAACCCATGTCCGACAAGGAGTCTTATACCAACCATGTACGCATCATTGAGAATACGCCGGCACGCGTGGTGGTTCAATGGCGTTATCCGCTGATAGATGTGTATCATGTCGTTGCCAACTACAATGACCAGACCGGTTGGGGCGACTGGTCCGACTGGTACTACACAATCTATCCCGATGGGGTGGCCGTCAAGACGATGCATCTGTGGACAGACGGAGAGCGCAATCACGAATGGCAGGAAGGCATGGCCATTCTGGGCCCGGATCAACACCCGGAACAGGTATTGGAAATTGAGCCGGCCCTGCTGCTGGCCGACCTGGAAGGCAATGTGAATACCTATAATTGGACTGACGGTCCGCCGAACAATGTGGATTATCGCAACAAAAAAATCCACATAGTGAACTACCGTGCCGATTACGACCCATACATCATCGCCGACATCCAATCGGGCGATGTGTACGGTGGTACCTCGGACTATGCGGTCTTTCCTTCCTGGAACCATTGGCCTGTGGCTCAAATTCTGTCCGACGGCCACAATGTCAGCTTTCCGGACCAGGCGGCCCACTGTTCACTGACCCACATCAGGATGCCTGTATATAAAGAATCTTTTGGCGACAAGCCTTTTTATCAGAAACTTCTGCTGGAAGGCATGTCCAACAAAAGACCTGAAGCGCTGACGCCGTTGGCAAAGTCATGGCTTTGCCCAGCGAAGATACAGAATGTCTTGGGAGGTACGGACGCTGATTATGACCCTGCCCAGCGTGCCTATGTACTGACCGCTTCCAGCGGCACAATTTCATTCGAGCTGGCGGCGTCACCCAGTTCCCCTGTCGTTAATCCCTGTTTCGTAATCAAGGGGTGGAAGGACCGTGCCGAAGCGCAAGTGGCTGTCAATGATGCAATACTCGGACACAGCCCCGGCCTGCGCGAGGGGACTGTTTTCGATACTGACGGCAGCCTCATGAAAATCATCTGGATTCAAATGGAGACAGACAAACCGGTCAAAATAAAAATTCGCAAAGAGTAGAAAAATAAAGACCCGAGCCTGAGAGATACTAGAACCTATCCCAAAACCTCAATTATTAGGTGAGTAAGAGCCGATATATG
>CAZICJ010000069.1:0-13380 GCA_964537635.1 uncultured Pirellulales bacterium | reverse complement strand
TTTCTTTCATCTTTGCCTGAACTTTTGGGTGTTTTTTAAGGAGATTAACTATTTCGGTGTGTCCATTTTCTGCAGCCCATCTGATTGCATAATTATTCACTGCAGACGGATCTACTCTTTTATCCTGTAAAAGAAGCTTAACTGTTTCCATGTGTCCTTTTTCTGCAGCGTATCCAATTGCATAATTATCATCTGCAGATGGATCTACTCTTTTGTCTTGTAATAAAAGTTTAACTATTTCGGTATGTCCACTTCTCGCAGCCCATTTAATTGCCAGATTATTATCTGCAGATGGATCTACTCTTTTATCATGTAAAAGAATTTTAACTATTTTTATGTGTCCATTTTTTGCAGCATTTCTAGTTGCTGCATTATTGAATACAGATGGATCAATTCCAGATACAAGAGCCTGCTTTATATATTCAATATTTCCATTTTCTGCAGCTTTTATAAAATCAAAATTTATTTTTTCTTTTTCTTTAATTATTTTTATATATTTGCTTAATTCTTGTTTTTTATTATCTGTTATCTGATCGTCTTCATTATCCATATATTGGCGTGTTGAAGGGTGAATCTGATATTTAACCTGCACATAATCATTAAGCTTATTAATCCATACTTTTTCTTTTTTGCTTATAATTATATAAAGATGCCCATATTTCATAAAGTATTTTGCAGTTTTTTCATCTGTTGTACACCATCTGGTTCCAGCTCCATACTTACATGCAGCTTTTGGAGTTTTAGGAATTAACAATATGTAGTCTTCATCTTCATATATAATTTCTCTTTCTTCAGACTTTTCTTCTTGTTTTGAAAGTTCTTTTGACTTTTGCTGTAATTGATCACTCCATTCTTTTGCTTTTTGATTTGCTCTTGGAAAGTCGTAGTTTTTAAGACGATTGATATTCCCATTCATTCTGGAATTAAACCAATCTTTTACATGAATAATCTCTTCTCTGGAAGCCTCTACTCTTCCTTTTTGCTTCTCTCTTTCAAACCATTCATCAAATGAAGAGATATTTTCTGTTAATATGTAAAGGTTGTGGAGAAGCATGGCGCTTTTTATTATCTTGCGCTCACACAACCTCTTTTACTTTAAACGTAATTGTAAATCGACGATTAGATCTGCCATCTACATAGTTGTATTGCTTTGAAAAATTAAGCAGTGTTTGCGTGGCTTCGCTTCTGTTTTGTGTAATTCCCTGCACCTGATCGACAACAATTGCAGATCTGAATTGTTCATAAAGATCTTGAATTATTGTTTTTCCTGCAGCAGCCCCGGCAATCTGTCTTTTCAGTATTCCGCTTACGCGATTGGCGTTCGGATTGCCGGCGAAGGCTTTAATACCGGGAGAACCGGGCGCATCAGAAATAATCAATCTTCTGTTTTCGCTTGATCCAGTAAGTGTAACCGTTAAGAAGCCAGCGGGTATTGGCTCTGTATCGCCATATCTTCTTCCAGTTGCAGCCTCTATTACTTCTGGACTTTCAGTGTCAACATCAGTTGCGGTAAATGGTCTTTTTACAACTTTCAAAACAGTTGTATAGTTACCAGCTTCTATTATATGTTTGATGTCTCTGATTAAATATATTCCTGAATACAGGGGATGATCTTCCCCGAATCTATTTCTGAAAATCAATCTTATATCAGTTTGCCCGTTTGCAAACGTCGGCTCCAATCGCGGATCTCCAACAATCGTAATCTCAAGCTCTGGGTTAAATTGTCTGCCGGCTGCAGTTCTCAATATATCAAGAAATCTTTCTGCAGCCTGAGACATTCTTTCTCCATCTTGAGACACAACATATGGTATATCAAATTCCTGAATGTTTGAACCTGTAAGAGGGCTTGCTGCAAGAGCTGTACTTGATGTAGATGGACGCGACCTGTCATTTGCGGGATTGGTGTCTTCCAGCGGTTCAATTTGTCCCTGTTCTGTGACAGTTGAATTCTGATCTGAAGTCTCTGTTCTTGGAGCGTTTTCTCTTACTAAATTTTGAACAGAGCTTACGATATCTGCAGCTTTTACTTGAGCTGGCTTATCAAGCCTGAGAGATTCGTTTGTGGTCGGGTTTGTTGCTGATGTTATCGTAAATAACGATTTATCCATGAAAAATGTAGAAAGCGTATCCATATTTTGAACGCTGAAGCTCAAAATATCTGACGTATTATTGATGTCGAATTGTTTGCTTCCCCCATAAAACACATACGTGCCGATCGGAGGTTCTTCTGATTTAAGCATGAAATCATAAGGCGCTTCTTTAAATGAAAAAAACAAATAAGATTCCTGATCCGCACCAGCCTGTTCTGCACTGATATTTCTTCCACGAGCATTTTTTATTATGATTTGTTTTGCGGGATTTTTCAATCGTGCATTATGCATCGTCATCTTTCCGCCGACCATTCTGTGTCTTGGCTGATTTGGAGATCTCTGTCTGCTTGTTTGAATTCCCGTATCCGTTGTGGCCGGCGGATCTTTTGAAAGCATTAAATTACTCAAGCGCCTTAAACACACCCATATGCTATCATTTCTACCTTCAAATATTTGATAATCATATTCGTCATCAATATTGTCGGGAGTTATTATTAGAGGTCTTTGATAATTTGTTGCCCGGCGAATTCCAAGACGATTTTGATTTTCTTCAGCTATATCAAGCAATTCATTGAATATCTTCTGAAATGTAAGCTTGCCGTCGGATACGCGAAGCGTTGTATTGTTGTCAATCGGATTTGTTTCGTTGTTTGTGACGTTGGATCTGAGATTTCTGAAAGCGTCGAGAGTTCGTTTGTATCTTTGAAATTCTTCTGAATTTGCATTGTTTGCATCGCCGCCCAGAATCCTTTGAATTTCAGATTCAAGAGCGCCAACATTTGATCTCTTTGACGCATCTGCAAAGTTTGAAGAAACAAAAGTTTTTGTAACTTTTATATTGCTGAGTACAGGATCAAAAACATGCGGAAGCATATTGACTGTAATGCGATTACCGTTTGGTTCTTGATTTTCAGTAACCGCAACCACATAAAATTTATAGCTTTGAGATAGAAATTGATTTCTTACAGATTCTGTTAACTGCAAAGAAGCTGCAGGATCAGTCGTTCGATTTACCCACCCCCAGCGAACTCTTATAGAGAGACCCTGTCCGGTGCCCTGCGCGGCATTAAAAAATAAAAGAGAGAGAGTTCTGAATGTAGGATCAAAACATTCCAGAATCGCCTGAGCATCCTGTGAAAATGCAGAAACTTCCCAGCGCAATACGTGATTAAAGGGAATGGCAAAAAGATCCTGATCGAATGGATCTTTTATAAGAAGCGCCGGAACCATATGTTCCAGAAACAAATGATTTTTCGTTATCGGAAATGTTCTGAAAGATTGCGCCTGAAAATCTATTAATTGAACCATTCTGCCTTATCTTACAAAAGCTTTGCCCTATCAAGAATACAAAAAATTGTATTATAATGCGGATTGCAATCTTTGTTTTTTACAATGTGTTTTATGCTCTGTAAAAATCGTTTATAATTTGAGTTGCTTTTTCTGTGCAAATAATTATAAAGGTTTTTCCACGTATCAGCATACAAATCTTTCAATACTACAAGTTTTTTGTTTTTAATTGTGTAAGCAGCGCCGCCTCTGTTGAACACCGTTTGTTCGGTAGATTCTTCTATCATTGTAACTACATATTTAAGATATGACATCGTGATTGAGATCATCTTTTTCAAACCGAATCTATAAATAGTTGCATGTCTGAATTCAATCGTTCCACATTTTGATATTCTATATATTCCATTATCGCTGTCTCCCGAATGGCGTTTTTGGCCAATAAGCGCATAACTCACTGTGTCGCAATTAATCATTCTGCCTAATGTATTTTTGAAATTTTCAAAACCAAACACATTAATCATTCTCTTTTTTACAAGAACTTCATCTATATTTCCTAGATCTTCTTTTAAAAAATTTGAAGGTCCAGCGTATATTTCTCTATGTTCTCCAAAAATTTTATACATCGCTTTTTCATCAAAGTTTTTAAGAAGATATGATGTTTGAATTGCGTTCAACGGTTTCTTTGTTGAAACATGAATATGCAAACCTGTATTTTCACTGAAATATATTTTTCTTGTTGTACGCCTGTTAATATAGTTAAACAACTTATTCAAAGCATTCAAATAGATCTTCGCCTGGTAAAGCTTTATCCCATGACCAGAGGTGACAAACTCAAATCCAGAATAATCTTCGGTTTCATCTTCGTTTAAACTTTGATCTCTCTTTACCACCCACATACCATTGGTAATTTTTTTTGTCAACTTTCTCAAATCTGAAATTCTGTATAATTTAAACAAACCATGTTTTGTGACAATATGTTGTGACGGTATTATTGCTTCTATTTCGATCCCAACTTTATTTATGTTGGTAAATTTACGACGTGTGTTTTTAATAGCAAACTTCTTTCTTGATTTTGCTGTGATTGTAACCTTACGTCTTTTTTTCATATACAGTTCCTTACGACTGTTCTCCCTCTTCTTCGCCGGGCGTGACGTCCTCTCCAAAATTTCTCGCATTTTGTTGTTCTGTTTGTTGTGGAGTCGATGGGTCTGCTTGATTACGAACCTGCTCTACAGGCGTATTCTGTGGATTCGCTTGTCCCGGCAATGACGTGACTGCCGGTCCCGGTTGCGGAAAGAGCGTCCTGTTAAGATTTTCATAGTTACGCATTGACTCAACTCTTGTCCTTGCGAGAACCTTGTTGACCTCCCTGACCACCATATCATTTTTAGCGCGTGTTTCCATAAAATTGGATGTCGCCTGCATTACATTTGATTGCGTTCTGAGGTAGATGTCAATCAGTGGGGTGCCCGCATTTAGTGAATCATTTATCAAGACGCCCGTTATGTAAACCGTAAAATATTTCCGATAGGCGACTTTTGCAAAATCCGGATAGTATTTTTTTATAATCGCATACATCATTTTTCCATTATAGGCGATAGTGTTGTAAACTCTTGAGCGCTGTCCAGAGGGGCGGTTTTTCATTGCTCCAACGCCCTGCAGTTTCCTTATCATTGCAAAAAAAGCAAACCTGCGAGCAATAGACAGATAGCGTATATTCAATCCTTCGGTGTATTTGGAGTCACTGTGCATCACAAACAGAACAGGGTTGGGATCGTTATGGAAATTGCTGTAAGTGCAGTAATTTATGGACATTGGCTTGAGAATCATGCACTTATCTTGTGGGTGCAAAAAATGCCAGATTTATGGCATTTATTATGTCACCACACATACAAAAAAATTGTGCATTTAGATAAAAAAGTAGTTGATATATTTTTAAAAGGTGGCATTATATTATTGTTCCAGAAAGGAACAGGAGAATAAAAAATGGCAAGTAAGAAAAAAGCGCCTGCGCGTCGTAAAGCTCGTACGGGCATCCGCTACGATGCAAAAAAACGCAAACAGATCCTGGACTTTGTTGAGAATTACAACAAAGAACATGGTCGCGGCGGGCTTTCCAATGCAGTGCGCAAGTTCAACACTTCGGCACTGAGCATTTATCGCTGGATGGAAGAGGCTTCCTGAAAGGCGGTGAATCGTGAGTAAAGCAGATGGTTGTGGTAGTCTTTAGGATTGCCACAACCATTATTTTTAGAGTGGTTAAAGATATGTAAGTCGAATTTGATGAATACAGCGCCGACGAAGAGGAGTCGTTCGCTCCTGACTTTGATGACGTTCTCGAAGGACTGTCCTGTGATGTACGATGCCTGTAAACTGAACCCGCCGTCAGGAGAAGATTGCACACATCTGCTGGTTATGATCAAAACGTGATTGGACTTAAGATAATACAGGAGCTAGAACAATGAAGAGACTGATCGCAATAATGGCGCTTGTGTGCGCGCAATGTTTGCCATTTGATCCAGAGACTGACAGCGCAAACGATGCATTAGTTATATATGCTTTAGTAACTGCGGTCGAAAAAGATCGTAAGTAGTATATATAATCTGCACAATGCATTGATCCCGCAATTGCTGCGGGATTTTTTTACATGCAAAAATAGTTTAGCAGTACAAATAGTTTAGAAGCACACACTTAATTAGTAAGCACTGCTTAACAAGCGAGCGTAGCGAAGATGGATCTAAATGCCTTTTGCCCTGCAAATCCAATTCTGTTCGAAAAGTATGAATCGCTCTGAAAATTTAACCGTGGCTGTAAAAACCACGGTATTTTTTTTATCAATCAATCAACAATAGTTTTTGGCAGCGCGGTCTTTGCCGCTTTCACAAGCTTGTTGAATTCAAACGCGCCAAGTTCGCTCAGATGCACCGTATCGTTTGACATTTCCGGGTTTGGTTGCGGGAGAAACACAGATGAATTGCCAGCGAATTTTTTTTGCAATGGCATAAATACAGAATTGACGTCATTCAGCACCCACTGATATAGCGCCTGATCAAAGGCAAAATGATTTAGCGACGCATGGATGTTTGCCACGGGCGGCAGACCATACACGATTATTCTTGCAACAGGAAAAACCTTGCGCAGATAATTAAGAACTTCAAGAGACTTTTGTTTTGTTTCCTCAAACGGCATTCCACCAAGAAAGCTGTTTCCGCCAAGCGTTCCAATTAAAACAGATCTTACATTTAATTGGACCAGATATTCTTCCAGATCTTTAATCATTTGCAGCATGTGAGAATGTAAAGATCCGGCAATGCTGAAATTATGATCTTGTGGAATTTCTTTAAGACGCTCTCTGATCAAATCAATGATTGAATCGCCAAACGCGATATCGATGCTCTTTTTACTTTTTCCAGCGACAAGCTTCTTCAGATATTTGCGATGTGCATCAACTCTTTTTTTATGATGCGGGTGCTCTGGAATCACGGCTCCCGCCTGCGGTTTTGGAAGCACAAGTTCTTGAATCCATCTTGCTGTATTCAGAGTTTTGTGATTTTTTTCATATTCTGCTTTATTGATTTGCGTGGATAACCATGCCTTGATCATATTAAACATATCAGCCTCTTTGTTTTGTTTTCAGGTTTTGTCCATAAAAGTAATTAGCCTGATTCAACAATTGTTGTAATTGATCAGCGCTTAATCCTTTCATTATATTTTCAAGATCAGCCAAATTTGGAGGCTGTTTTTTTTGCTCTGGCGTATTTTCTACGTATCTTTCAGATCTTCTTTTTTTTACAGTGTCCCTCAACTCTTTTCTGGCGACTTCTTCTGGCGATTCAGGCGTTTCGTTCTCTATTTCATTCCACATGTCTTCAGCGCTCCAGACTTTTCCACTCTCGTCTTTAAAGTCAGGATATTTGTTTTCGCTGTTATAAAATGATGAAAGGAGTTTATAGGCTTCATCACGAAGCATATTGAGATTTCTCGCTCTGCGATCGTTTGGCTTTGCTTTATATTGTTGCATTTCATTGCGCCACTGTATGTATTTGCCGTAGAATCTTTGAGGTATTTTTTGAACCTCAGCCCTTTCTTTTTGTTCAGCTTCTTCAGTAGCCTTTTTATATTCTTGCTTCTTACTCATCTTCTCGACTTCTTCTACGTTTTTAGCAATGTCAACATAGCGTTTTTGCATCGCTGACGCATCTGCGCCGAGATATTTTCGATCTTGAGATGGTTGCATTCCTGTAAGTTGAGTATATTGCTGCCAGCCCTGCATGAAAAGCTCGCCCATTTTTTTCATATTCTGCAACGTAGCCTGATCTCTGGATTGCATGTATAGATTTCTGTAATTATCAAAATGCGCATGTGAATTTCTGAGATGATTAACAAGTTGCTTGCGATCCATTTTGTTCTGGATCTTCTGACCAACCCACTCGCCGGCTTTTGCTGCAAGTGCGTCTATGATACCTTCGTTGATCTTTGCTTTTTCAAAAGATTCTTGAATTGTGTTTTCGTAATTGATGTGCATTGCATCAATTAACTTTATTTACATACCAGTTCTTCTATCCTGTGCAGATGTTTTTCCGTCAAAACCGGGCGGCGTTTGCATTTCTTGCTGTTTGATGCGGTTCATGAAATGAGCGTATGCCTGCGGGTCGTTTTCACGCATTTTTTCTATATGTTTTCTGGTAGCCTCAGACCAACTGGCTTCTGCAGATGAATTTGACTCTGGAACTGTGTACTTGAAAGGCGATTCCATCAGCCGCCCATTTGGTTTTGTGATTGAGTCTTTTGAATCTCTGAGTCGTTCCAGCCATTCTGGCGGCGCATATCAGCCTCGCAGGCGCTGCAGAACGGTCTGCCAACGCCGCCGGCGTATGGCTGAGCGCATCTTCCGCAATAAGACTGCCATTGTTCTGTTTGTTGAGAGTTTTGATCTTCCATGCGCTTAACTTTAATGTAAATAAAAGAAAAGTGTCATCATTCTGGTTCGTCATCGATTTCTGCAATTTTTCTGAGCGTCTCTACAACATTCTCTATCTCGTCTTCATCGAGAGTCTTAACACGTTCCATCAGTTCATCGTTGTTCAAGTTGGAAAGCTCTCCAATCATTGTCACAAGAAGAGTGTAGTTGTCGCCATTTTCCCAATCTGGCTTTTTATCAGGATCAAGATCCATACGATCGCCAACTGGAATCTGATCTCCACCAACCATTGTGCCAACAGGATTTTCGCTTTCAGACAGTTTGTTGTGCGAGCCGAGATACTGGACAAGTATGTGCTTTACTTTTGCCAGAGCGTTAAATGCGTTTTCAAGAGGCTTCAGTTGCTTTTCTTGCTTTTTGGCGTCTTTGTCTGATTCATGGTTTGTACCAGAATACATGTTGTAAATCAACTCAATCTCTTGAGTTGTATTGGCGAGCCCAGGAAGGACGCCTACCATGATTCGTCTGCAAATTTCTTCGTATGGAGTTGTAGATGGAGTTCCTCCATAAACCAGTGTTGTTTCACCGTTAGAAACCTTTGGCTTGCGCAAACCCTCTGTGGTATTCTTTTTTACCCACTGCTGCATTCTATCAATTTTGTTCGTGTTTGACATACAGAATTTAACTTTACAATCGAATTACTATATGATTGATTTATCCTTCCATTCTTCGGGGATAAAAATTTTAGTTGCAGCTCCGGGAAACTCTTTTTCGATTTTTTCCTTGAATTCCTCTTCTCTGTTTTCGTCAGTCGGTTCGTTAAATTCAAAGTCATCACTTTCTTCATCGATGCCAATATTTGAAAGAAACTTCTTGTAAAGAGAAACGTGGTGTCTGCGATAGGGGTCAACGGTTTGATGAACAAAGTTTTGTTCTTTGAAGATTTTTTTTGCAGCGCCTTCTTCGCTTTTTTCTTCAATTTCTTCAATGATATCAGCAAGTTTCATGACATCAACTCTGTTTTGATCGATGTCTGTTTTAAGCGATTCAAAATGCTTTTTTGGAATCAAATATCTTGCAGGGGAACTTTTCATATTTTCAACTGTTTCTTTTATCTCCTGCATTTCCGGATTTGCAGAAATTACCTCGCACATCATTAAATCGTAAGCAAGCAATGTTTTCATTACATTTACAGTAACCCTGACGTCGTTAAGTGCGGTGTGCCACGCTTCGTTTGGTATGTCAAAAAAATCGCTAACATATCCAAGTTTGTTTTTTCTGATTGGCTGATATCTCATTGCTGTGTTCGCAAGATCTTCATCGCGACGCACTATGGTTCGAGCTGAGTTTTGCCACTGTTTGTGGTGATAAATAAACTCAATCAGATTATACTTATTTATATATTTACGCATCATCATCGCAGTATCGAGAAACTGCAGATCAAACAATTGCGAATATTCAACGTGAGGCAAACCACCGCCTACCATCATTGTTTGAGAAACCATTACAATATCAAATCCAACATTCTGACCAACAAGAGTCATAACGTCTTTTCCACGGTGGACCTCAAACAAGTGCCGTGTGAAAGCGACGAATTCGTCAGAAAGTTGTTTGTCGTTTTCAAGGCGTCCGATTTCACCATGATCATATTTTGTAAGTTTTAAAACCCAGTAATATTCATATGCTCTGATAAAAGCAAGGAGTCCTTTATATACTGGTTCGAGTATTCTGTCTCCCGGAGACATGCCCTGTGCAGAAATATATTCACACAAAAAATTATACAGGACATGGTATGAAGAAAGCTCTGTCACTTTGTCATCAGAAGACTGTTTCTTGTTATAATTTTTAGCTCTTACGAGTCTGCGTATAAAAGCCCAGAATATTTTTTTGATTTCTTCATCTGAAAACACATCGCGAAGATATACAATTGCAGTTTGCAAATGATAATCCCACCTTTGATGGTCCGGAACTTTTGCTTTTATCTGGCAGGTTTCAATTTCATTCATGCTGCGATCTGTTGCAATCATCGCAAGTTCATGAATGCTGTCGTTTTTGTTTTTATTCAAACCTGTTGTTTCCGTATCGAAAAAAAGAAATATTGAATTCGATGGAAGACGAACTGCGACTGAATCAGGATGCAGGTTTCTTTCATTACCCGACATAATTCGTTCGATATATGGTTGGAGAGATTTGTATGTATATACGTGGCGTCTGCGTGGCGACTTCATACAGCCACTTTATCAGAATCACCCCCTTCTGTAAAGTCATTATTATGACTTTCTGTCAGAGTGTTTTTAGCCCTTGCTTTCGGGTTTTTGAAGTAAAAATTTTTATATGGCGGGAACAACTCTTCAAGAGCGTGGCGGCTTTGAAAGTCTCTGTCGATATTTTCAATCAGATCCTTTCTGACCCTGCCGGTTCTGTGATTGATGTCCGATTCCCAGATATACATCACCTTCCATCCGCGATTTATAGCGGCAAGTAGTTTCCTGCGATCACGTCTGTAGTTTTTTTTCTGCATTGAGTTGCGATCTGACTCGCTGTATTTTAAAGGAGAGGCGTGAAAAAACTCTCCATTTACTTCTATTAACAAACGTTTTTCAGGAATTGCAAAATCAAAATTATAACCACACAGCGGATACTGCTGGTGATACGTTAAACCCAGATTGTCAAGAAGCTTCTTTGTTCGAAGCTCAGGCATCGTGTTCTGTTTCGGCATTTTCTCAAGATTGAGTTTTGCCTTCAACGCTCGCCGACGCCCTTTGTTCTTGCACGCCTTGAGTTTGCGCTTGAGTCTTTCTCTGCTGCGCATCGACGATTATCTTTTAATTATAGTTGACTTTTTATGGAATTAGAAAAAGATAACGATAAAGGATTAAAAAAAATGTGGTTCTACACAAGCGACCAGCACTACGGTCACAAGAATGTAATTAAATACTGTAATCGTCCATTTGGCAGCGTTGAGGAAATGGACGAGACGATGATTGAAAGACACAACAGTAAAATTCAATCTCACGACGACGTTGTTTTTCTGGGCGATTTTTCATTTCACCGGGATGTTAGCATAACGCTTGGAATTCTTAAACGCCTGAATGGCAGAAAACACTGGATCAAAGGAAATCACGATCATAAAGAAACTGTAAAAAAATGCGGTCATTTGTTTGATTGGGTTAATCAGTATTTTGAACAAAAGATCAAAGATCCGGACGCAATGAATTCGGAACAACGAATTATTCTATGTCATTATCCTATGGTTTCCTGGAACTCAATGAGCAGGGGCGCATGGCATCTTCATGGCCATACTCACAACAGTCTCAGCGGTCTGGTAATGCAATATGGCAACAAGCAGATTCCATACTATTCAAACAAAGTTCTGGATATGGGCGTGGATGTTCATAATTTTTATCCGCTTTCATACGAAGAGATAAAAGAAATTATGAATGAAAGAGTTGAAAATACTATTGATCATCACGACGCCGGTCATTAATTGTGTTTTTGTTGCGAAGTGAATGTTTTGGTTAAGATCTTTGCACTCGCTTCTACTCCTTTGCGCTTTATTTTACTTGATTCCCATAATGCAAAAATATTTGTAAACATATATTTACTTTTTAAATATTTAACTATACGATGTTTTGTATTTTTGTTTAACTGTTTGTCATTGTATATCATGTTTTTATGATTGGCATCATTTTTCTTAATTACAAACGGCAGACCGGGAAACGCCATTAACCATAAGTGCCCGCGCATTTGAAAGTATTCGTCTTTTTTTATGTAAAAATGCCTGATGATTATAGAATCTGGTCTTGTGGTTACAAGATGCGATACATCCATATATGTAAAGCTAACAATTGTTTTTTGAATCCATACAAATGCATCCATCAACTTTACTGCAAAAAATGACAGAATCGGTCTTTTGCCATAAATGATAGAATCAACGCACATTGCATTTATATTTTTGATAAGATCTATTTGTCTTGCGCAATATTTTTCTATCTGTTTCTCTTTGAATATCGTTTCCATTCTTTTCTCGATAATTTTATTGTTGATTTTGTAAATCCCTGATATTTTAATTTTGCTGTCAACTCTTTCAATTTTTTGTCACGTTTTGATCTTGCTCGTAATTTATCATAAACTTGCGCTTTGCTACCTGTTCTCGGTTCTCGCCATCTTGAGCCTATTTCATGTGTTCTCAAAAGATGATTTACTCTTGTTCCGGTAAGCAAACCTGTGAAATATGTTCTGTATGAAACTTCAAGAAAATCATCAAAGTAACGTTTAAAAAAATCATAATACCAGCTTCTTGGATTAATAAAAAATTTGTTTTTAATGCGCTTATCATCTCGCATTTTTGCGAACATATTTACAATACGATCATATGAGTCTGGCGGCACGTAATGCAAATTAAGACAGTGTGTATATCTGCTGTCTGAATATATTACAAATGCAAGAGGATTGCGGTCTACATGCCACCTTACATATTTGCATGAATAAATTGCCCCTGGTTCAAATAACATTACATTCATATCTTGATTTGCAACTTTTTTTTTATACTGTATTAAAGATAGTCAACGAACAACCGAGGTAATAAAATATGAAGCTCAGCGATCTTAACAAAGAGTTTGTAAATGAAGAACAGCTTTTGAATGAAGCCTTATTCATTACCAAACTACCTCAAATATTCAGGGCTCTCGCTGCAATCCTTCCAATTATAACTGAAATCGTCGAGTTGTCTCAAGACGAAGATATTCAAAAATTACTGCAAAAAGTCAGCGAACTTATGGGTAAAGAGGACGAGCTTCAGAAGATTCAAGAAATATTGCCCGTAGCGGCTGATATGATGAAACGCATTGGTTTTGGCGGCAATCATTAAACATCAATAAATCTTTCATCATAAGACGATCCGAATGTAAGGGATGCGTTTGTTTTATTTTTATTTTTTACAGACTTTATTTTGTTTGTTTTTGCAATTACTTTAGGATGCTGTTTAAGAAGCTTAACTATTTCAGTGTATCTATGACGTGCAGCAGATCTGATTGCATAATTATCTTCTGCAGATGGATCTACTCTTTTGTCTTGAAGAAG
>CAZICJ010000068.1:0-13820 GCA_964537635.1 uncultured Pirellulales bacterium | reverse complement strand
ACCCGAAAACAATTCCACCTTAAACACCTGTCCAGTTTTTGGGGACACGCTCAACACAAAGCCGGCACAAAACTGCTGAATTGTTTTTATATCAGCGCTCAATCCAAACAAATAAATGGTCGGGAGCATTTTTGCTACAAAGATATCTATATGTTGCGTAAATTCAGCATCGACGGTTTTCTTCATGCAATTGAACACGGTCATATTTATGTCGATTTTGACGCAAGAACAGGGCACAATCACGGAACGAAATTCAGATTGAGACCAAATTATTTACCGGAACTTTATGAAGAACGCACGGTAATCTAAAACTCTGGATGAGTAGGCGAATTGGGGGGCATCTATAAAAAGGCACAAATTCCATGAAAGCAATCTATCGACACAAGGCGAGCGGGGACATAGGGAAATTGAAAATTACCAATTGAAAATTGAGAAATTCGGGAGCGGTAGAAAAATCAAAAATCTGTGTTAATCGGTGAAATCTGTGGTTTCTCATTCTTGCGTCCCTTGCGCCTTTAGCGTAATATAAAGGATAGACAATAGCTGATTCAGGGACGCGGATGGAATTTCTTGTGGATGGACTTAAGCCGGTCGTTATCGACATGGGTATAGATTTGCGTGGTGCGGATGTCGGCGTGGCCAAGCATCTCCTGCAGGTACCGCAAATCGACTCCGCCGCTGAGCAGGTGCGTCGCAAAGCAATGCCGCAGGGTGTGGACGGTCAGGTTTTTGGGCATGCCTGCACGCAAAGCGTACTTTTTAACAATCCGCCACAGATTGACCCTATCAATCGCATGACCGGTGCGGCTCAAAAATAGATTGTCGGGACTTTTCTGTTTTGCTAATTTTGGCCGGAGTTGGTCCAAATACTGCGTGATTACCTGGCCGGCAACTTTATTCACCGGCACGATGCGTTCTTTTCGCCCCTTGCCGAAACACCGCACATAGCCAACTTCGATGTTGATATCCTTTGTTTTCAGGTCGGATATCTCCGATACCCTCGCCCCCGTCGCGTAAAGCAATTCCAAAATCGCCTTATCCCGCAGATAGTAAGGGTCGTGGGGGTCAACGACATCCAACAACTTGAAAACCTGTTCTTTACCGCAAACAGACGGCAGCCTTTTCCAGAGTTTGGGCCCTTCGAGGCTGCTGAGAAAATCTTCTTTGAGGATGCCCGTAATCAGGCCGAAACGCAGGAGCATCTTAATGGCAACCAGACATCGGCTGATGGATGCCTCCACTTTGCTGTCCTGGCTTAACTTCTTCATATATCTGTAGATATGGACTGGCTGAATAGCGGTGATGGCGGCAACTTTCTGTTCCTGACAGAACAGGGCAAAGCCGAGTATGTCTCGCCCGTAAGCTTGCAGGGTGTTGGCCGACAGCCCCGCTTCAATGCGGAGATAATCCAGAAATGCGCAGGCCTCTTTGCCGAGACTTAGCCCGTTCAATTTCCGGCGTATTGTTTGTATTTGTATCGCTGACATTGGAATCAGATGTATTATCGGAAAAAAACGCCGTGTTAATTTATGAATAATCCAAAACTTGACTCTTGAGGAATTCGGACAAACCGATATACTCTTTGGATATAATTGAGGATACAATCGATGAAAAAAGGATTTTTGTTAATTTGGGCGATTTTGGCGATGGCTGGATGCCAAAAAACCAGCCAGGTAGAGACTGTTTCGCCACTGTGTGCCCAGGGGGTTTCCGTAGAACAAACCATGCAGGCGGCAGAGAAAGAACTCTATCGGATGGGATTTGAACTGGAAAAATACGATTTTGCCGACGGTATTTTGATTACGCGTCCTTTGCGGGGCGGCCAGTTTTTTGAATTGTGGCGCGGCGATAACACCTCCGGCCAGGCGTTTGCCGAATCCAATATGCACAGCATCCGCCGGATTGTCCAGTTGCGGTTTCGTCCGGATGCCGGCGGCGTCTGTATGGAATGCCAGACACAGGTGCAGCGGCTTTCCATAAATGCCGACACCATACGAGGCAGAGGGTCGCTTGCCGGGCAATTTACCGAGAGCAGTTCACGCCAGCAGGGACTGGGGGTTAAAGCGGAAAGCAAAGATGCGATGACATGGATTGAGTTGGGCAGGGACGCCGCCCTGGAAACGAAAATTCTCAGGCACATTGAAAAACACATCACTAAGGGTTAAAAGCAATGAACGTTTTGGTCTGCGGCGGCGCCGGCTATATCGGCAGCAATATGACAGAGACACTGGCGGCACAGGGACATCAGCCGGTGGTGCTGGACAATCTGAGCAAGGGACACCGCAAGGCGGTACGCAGCGCCGAACTGGTACAAGGCGATTTCGGCGATTTTGATTTTACCGTCCAGACGCTCAAAAAATATAAAATCGAAGCGGTCATGCACTTTGCAGCGTTTATTGAAGTGGGCGAATCCGTCGAGCAGCCGCTGCGGTATTATGAGAACAATGTGAGCAAGACCCGCACGCTGCTGGCAGCGATGGAAGCGGCGGGAGTTGCCAAATTCGTATTCAGCAGCACCGCGGCGGTGTACGGGATGCCGGAAGTATTTCCCATCACCGAAACGCTGCCGAAAAATCCCATCAATCCATACGGAGAGACTAAGTGGGCAGTCGAGCGGATGTGTCATTTCCAGAGTCAGACCGGACGGCTGCGTTATGCGGCGCTGCGGTACTTTAACGCCTGCGGGGCGGGATTCAACGCCACACTGGGCGAAGACCATCATCCGGAATCGCATCTGATACCGTTGATTATTCAGGCGGCAATGGGCAAACGCGACAATATCAAGGTGTTCGGCGCGGATTATCCGACGCCGGATGGGACTTGTGTTCGGGATTATATTCATGTAGAGGATTTGTGCAAAGCCCATCTGCTGGCGCTGACAAAATTGGACTGCGAGTCTGAGTTAGCGTACAACCTGGGCAACGGCAAAGGCTATACCGTACGGCAGGTAATTGACACGGTACGGCGCGTATCCGGCAAGCAGTTTAAGGTAGTCGATGCCCCGCGGCGGGCGGGCGATCCGCCGGTGCTGACGGCCGATGCAAGCAAGGCTCGCAATGAACTGGGCTGGACAACGGCGTATCCGGAGCTGGAAAAAATAGTACAAAGTGCCTGGGCGTTTCATTGTGCGCATCCGGGCGGTTATGAAACATAGACTAAACGGTTTATTCTGAAATCCTGGCAAAAAACATTATGGGTCAAGAACACAGTGTATCGCAATTGTGGGATGATATGGCGCTGACTCGGCTGTCGCGGAGTCTGAAACTGTCTATCGGTCCGACAAAAGTCGCCATCGCCTTTCTGGCGGTATTGCTGATTTGCACGGCTGGATTTGTGATGGATTTATGTACCAAGTCAGTCGTTGTCAATCCATCCCGGATGGTCCCCCGCGGCCTGATCGGCTCCAGTCCGGCGTCGATGACGCAGGGAACGGAACTGGCGATTTATCTACAGCTTCCCAAACAGACTAAGGCATTTATTGAACGATATCAGGGGCAAACCAAAGGGCAGGGAGTTTTTGCAACGCTGTGGGATTTATGGGCGGGACGGTTCAATGATACAACCGTGCGGCTGTTTAAGTCGCTGTTTCAGTTTTATTCATCCGGAGAAAGTGAAAAATCATCGGAATCGGTATTGTATTATGTCATATCGAATATCTTTGTCTGTTTGCGTTCGCTGATGTGGGCAATCCAGTTCCATACGCTGTATAGCATTGTCTTTTTCAGCTTTTCATTTTTGGTGATGTGCGCTGCTGGCGGAGCGATTTGCCGCTGTGCCGCGCTGGAATTTGCCCGCAACGAAAAACCGGGGCTGTTTGAGGCGCTGGCGTTTGCCGGCGAAAAGTTTCTTAATCTGGTCGGGGCGCCCCTGATTCCAATGGTGTTTCTGGGCCTGTTCACATTGGTACTGATGGTCATTGGGCTGCTGGCGAATATCCCCTGGCTTGGGGAATTGCTGGTCGCTTTGCTGCTGGCGGGCGTTTTGCTGATTGGTTTGCTCCTGACGCTGCTGCTGTTTGCCTCGTCGGCAGGAGTCGGCTTGATGTTTCCGGCGATTGCGTACGAAGGAACGACCGGCTTGGACGCTATCGGCCGTTCCATCAGTTATGTCTTCAATAAGCCGCTATGGATGGCGTTTTATGTTCTCGTGCAGACGGCGCTGGGAACCTTTTTTTATGTTGTTGTCCGATGGCTGATATTTGCAGCGCTGTGGATTACCTACCATTCCATTCGCATGGGCATTTATCGTCAGGAAGGTCTGCCGAGCAAACTGGACCGAATCTGGGCAGAACCGACGCTGTTCTATCTGCTGGCAGCTCCAGGCCAACCCGTCGGCTGGTCGGAAACCGCCGCCGCCTATATTATTAGTTTCATCCTGCTGGGAATCGTGGCGGTCATTATGTCATTTATGCTGACGTTCGCATTTTCGAGCATGACGATTATTTATGCACTGCTTCGTAAAAAAGCGGACAATCTGCCCGTCAATCAAATCTGGATCAGGCTGGATAACTTCCATTGCCGTCAGGCAAAATCAGAACAAACAACCTAAGGTGCATGGTGATATGAATACCGTTCAAAAAAAAGAGACGCTCATTATTCCCCAAAGCGGTTCAGGTGTTTCGCGAACGATGATACAGCATCGCAAAACGCTGATTATGGTTACTCACGCCGTCATGTTCACTGTGGCGCTGTTGTTCGCATTTCTGTTTGCCAACAATATGCAGATTCTCCGGCGCTGGGTGATTTATCCGTTTCCAATCTTGCTGGGCGTGGTTTTGCCGATTAAATTGCTGGTCTTTGGATGGTTCGGCCAATACAGGGGGTGGTGGCGTTATGTCGGCATATCTGACCTGCTGAAAATCGCCAAAGCAGCAATCACTTCAACGACTATCCTGATTATCCTTTGGTATGTCTACAGCGCCATAGGAGAAATAATAATTCCCGACTCGGCAATTGCAGCAGTTCAGCGGCGGATAGCCGATATGGAATCCGATATGCTGCACGCAATTGACGACCAGACCGGAAGGGACATCAAAGAGCGTCACACTAATCTCAAAGGCTTCCTGGATATTCTGGAAGTCAGCCGCATCAACCAGGTCAGCGCAGAAATCCAGGATGCCCCCCTCAACAGCAATACTCGCGCAGAGAAAACAACTCGGATGGCTCAACTAAAGAGTACGCAGCGGATGATTGAGGGCGTATTGATGCTGGACCTGTTCACCACCATTATGCTGCTGTCCGGCTTGCGGATGACCATTCGGCTGTATCACGAGGAATTTTTCTCCGATACCCGCGGGTCGAGCCGGCGGTTTTTGATTATCGGCGCCGGTAATGCCGGCGAGGCTCTGCTGCGGGAAATGCTGCGGCGAAAAGATGTGCAGTACGAGGTCGTCGGTTTTGTCGATGACGACCCGGCTAAGCAGGGGATGGAAATTCACGGTATTACCGTGCTGGGCAACGTCGATGCACTGCCGGCGATATGCAAAAAATACAATGTCGATGAAATCGCCATCGCGATTCCCAGCGCTAGCCGTCAGGAACTACGCAGGGTCGTCCAGGTTTGCCAGGGAACCAAAATCCGGTTTCAGACAGTGCCGTCGATTACGGACATCGCCTCCGGCAAACTGAGCGTCTCACAGATTCGTGATGTGGATATCAATGACCTGCTGGGACGCGAAGTGATTCAATTGGATACCGAGGGCATTCAAAGCTACCTCAAAAGTAAGGTGATTCTGGTAACCGGCGCCGGCGGCTCAATTGGGTCGGAGATGTGCCGGCAGGTCGGCGCCTTCGGTCCCAAACAACTGCTGCTGCTGGAACAGGCGGAAAATCCCCTGTTTTTCATCGAACGCGAATTGAAGCAGACTTTCCCAACTGTCGCCATAGTGCCGGTCATCTGCGATATCACCGACCGGGTTCGCGTCAATCAGATTTTTGAAAAATACCGCCCGCAGGTGGTCATTCACGCCGCCGCCCACAAGCATGTGCCGCTGATGGAGCATAATCCCGGCGAGGCGATTAAAAACAATGTTATGGGCACATCCATTGTCGCCGATGCGTCCGACCAGTACGGCGCCGAAAGTTTCGTGATGATCAGCACCGATAAGGCGGTCAATCCCACCAGCATCATGGGCTCTTCCAAACGCATCGCCGAGATGTATATTCAGGATTTGAACAACACCAGCAAAACGCATTATGTGACGGTGCGCTTCGGTAATGTGCTCGGATCCAATGGGTCGGTCGTGCCGATATTCAAGCAGCAGATTGCTGCCGGCGGGCCGGTATCCGTAACCCACCCGGAAATGCGGCGCTATTTTATGACGATTCCGGAGGCCAGCCAATTGGTCTTGCAGGCCGCATCCATGGGACAGGGCGGCGAGATTTTTGTACTGGACATGGGCGAGCCGGTCAGGATTGTCGATTTGGCAAGGGAACTGATTACATTGAGCGGTTTTCGACCTGGTGAAGATATTGAGATTCAATTCACCGGACTGCGCCCCGGCGAAAAACTCTTTGAAGAATTGTCCATTGTCGGCGAAGATATGCTGGCGACCAAACATCCCAAGATTGCCGTCTGGAAAAACCGCCCCAGCAACAGGGAGTTTCTGCGAAACGGCATCCGCAGCCTGATGGAGGTGGCAATCACACAGGACCGTCAAAAAGTCATCGCCGGCATCAAGACGCTGGTACCGGAATTCATCGACGAGATGAAGGGCGTTACCGGCTAAACGCACAGAGTTGCCATTTTCCAGGAATCCGCCCGCCGCGCTGGAGTGTTAGAGCCAATGTCCTCAATTTCGGCATGGCATAATCGAAAAATTTCTTATATCCCTGACAAAAGTAGGTGGGGTTTTTATAACTGCCTGTCAGGACACGTCGGTCTTTGGGGCATCCGCCGCGGCAGACATCCAGATGGCGGCAAATCAGACAAGCATTGTCCAGTTTGGCCTTGTTGTACGAAAATTCGCGTTTGACGGGGTTGGCGGCAAGCTGCTCAATTGGCGTCTCCATAATGTTGCCCAGCCGACATCCCTGCTCGACATAAAAATCACAGCAAAAGGCGTCGCCGTTATGTTCAATCACAATGTAGTCGTTGCAATACGGCCCCAGTGTGCATTCGGTATGCCCCCGCCCCAGCAGGTAGGAAAGCAAACTATCGAAAATCCGGATGCTCAGCTTTCGTGGGCCGTACTCCAGCCAGCGGTCGAGTATGCGGCACAAAAAATCGCCGTATTCTTTAGGCGTAATACTATAGGAGGCGATTTGTCCGGTATCGGGGTCTTTTTCGACGCACTGGACAAACTGCAGGAAGCGAATACCCTGCCCCGTGAAAAAGTCAAACAATACATCCGGTTGCTTGACATTGCGGTCATTTAGCAAAACCAGGATATTGAACTCGACGCCGAATTTTCGGCAGTTCTGGATGCCAGCCATCACCCGCTGCCAGGTACCGTTGCCGGCATGGTCTTTGCGGTAAAAATCATGCAATTCCTGCGGGCCGTCAACGCTGATGCCGACCAAAAACTGGTACTCTGCCAAAAACCGGCACCACGCCTCATCCAGCAGTACCCCATTGGTTTGCAGGGCATTGGTAACAACTTGGCCGGCAGCGCCGTATTGTTTCTGTAAATCCACCAGCCGCCGATAAAAATCCAGCCCCATCAGGGTCGGCTCACCCCCCTGCCAGGCAAAGGCACTGACAGGCAAACGCAAATTCAGATAACTTTTCACCAGACATTCCTGGACCTCGGGACTCATCCGGTGAGCTCCTGTGCCAAATAAACAGGTTTTGCCGGCATAAAAACAGTACCGGCAGGCCAGATTGCAGTCCGGGCCGCTGGGTTTAATCAATAATGTAAATGGTCTAACCATAACAGTATTCCAATATAGTACTCAACATCATAGCAGAAATCCTCTGTTTATGCACAGAATAGCAAAAAATTACCATAAAAAGACCCCGCCAATATAGCAAAAAGGGCTTCATAACAAGAAAATACTACCACAATAGGATTTTACAGATATAATTTAAGAGTCCTATTATCCAGATTAACTTGTTAAGGATAAAACCGTGGCAACACTTGACCCGACTAAATTGAAAGATTGGGAAATCGCCGAACTGGCAGAAGAGAATATGAAGCCTCTTTATCAGCTTGCCCGCGATTTGGGGCTGGCTTATGGCGAACTCCTTCCGATGGGCGAAAAATTAGCCAAAATCGATTATGTCAAGATTTTAGAGCGCCTCCGGTTTGCCCCCATAGGCAGATATATCGACGTTACGGCCATCACGCCGACGCCACTTGGTGAAGGAAAAACCACCACGACTATCGGGCTGGTGCAGGGGCTTGGTAAATTGGGCAAACGGGTCTGCGGCACGATTCGTCAGCCCAGCGGCGGCCCGACATTCAACATCAAAGGCTCTGCGGCCGGCGGCGGGCTTTCGCAATGTATCCCAATGGTGCCATTCTCTATCCGATTAACGGGAGATATCGAATGCGTTACTAATGCCCACAACCTGGCCATGGTGGCATTGACCTCGCGTATGCAGCACGAAAACAACTACGACGATGCTAAATTAGCCAAAAACGGCCTTCGCAGACTGGATATCGATCCCAACAATGTTCAAATCAAATGGGCAATCGACTTCTGCGCTCAGGCGTTGCGAAATATGATCATCGGCCGCGGCGGAAAAATGGACGGCTTCGAGATGGAATCCGGCGCCCAGATATCCGTTTCCAGCGAAGTGATGGCCATCCTTGCGGTATCCCGAAGCCTTGCCGATTTGAGACAAAGGATGTCCAAAATCGTTGTGGCTTATGATAAAAAAGGAAACCCTGTTACCACCGCTGATCTTGAAGTGGATGGAGCCATGACGGCCTGGATGGTCGAGGCGCTGAACCCCAACCTCGTACAGACTATCGAAGGCCAGCCGATTCTGGTTCACGCCGGACCGTTTGCCAATATCGCCATTGGTCAAAGCAGCATTATCGCCGATATGGTCGCCACTCGGCTATGCGACTATGTCGTTACCGAAAGCGGATTTGCCTCCGATATCGGCTTCGAAAAATTCTGGAATCTTAAATGCCGTATGTCGGGACTCAAGCCCCATGCGGTCGTGATTGTCTGCACCGTCCGCGCCTTGAAGATGCACGGCGGAGGCCCCGCGGTCAAACCCGGAGCCCCGCTGGCCGCCGAATACAAACAGGAAAATCTGGAACTGCTCGAAAAGGGCTGCGAAAACATCCTGGCCCATATCGATATCGTCCGCAGGTCCGGCATTCGTCCGGTCGTGTGCATCAATAAATTTTACACCGATACGGAAGCGGAATTGAAACTGGTGCGGAGAATCGCCGAGCAGGCCGGTGCGGAAGCTGCCGTCTCCGACCACTGGCTCAAAGGCGGCGAGGGCGCCATCGAACTGGCACAGAAAGTCGCCGCCGTCGCTCAGGAAGAACACGAGTTTGAATATCTCTACTCACTCAATATGCCGCTGCGGCAGCGGATTGAATTGATTGCCACGGAAATTTACGGCGCCAAAGGCGTGACATACAGCGAAAAGGCACTCGAAAAAATCAACAAACTCGATGCCAATCCGCACACCCGTTCGCTGGGAACCTGTATGGTCAAGACGCATCTGAGCCTGTCGCACGACCCCGACAAAAAAGGCCGGCCACGAGGCTGGGAATTGCCCATACGCGATATTATGGTCTATGAAGGCGCCGGCTATGTCGTGCCGATTGCCGGCGATATCAAACTGATGCCCGGAACCGGCTCCGACCCGGCATTTCGCCGAATCGATGTGGATGTCAAGACCGGAAAAGTACGCGGAATGTTCTAAAAAATGTAGTGGCTGGAATTTCTAAACTTTGGAGTATCGTATGACTGCCCAGATTATCGACGGAAAAGCAATCGCCGCCCAGATGCGCGAGGAACTCAAACAGCAAGTCGCCGCCCTCAAAACCCAGGGCATAACACCCGGTCTGGCGGTCATCTTAGTCGGCGACGACCCCGCTTCCAAATCATACGTTACCGCCAAAGAGCAGGCCTGCCGCGACATCGGAATGTACTCCAGCGACAACCGCATTTCGGCGACAACCACGCAAGCCAAGTTGCTGGCATTGATTGACCAGTTTAACAAAGACCCGAAAATTCACGGCATTCTCGTCCAACTCCCCCTGCCCAAGCATATCAACGAAGAGGCGGTGCTGCTGGCCGTGGACCCCAAAAAAGATGTGGATGGGTTTCATCCGGTTAATGTCGGGCGAATGGTCGTCGGCCAGGATGCCTATCTGCCCTGCACGCCGCACGGCGTCATTCAACTGTTAGTCCGCTCCAATGTCAAACTCGACGGCGCTGACGTCGTCGTCGTAGGCCGCAGCAATATCGTCGGAAAACCGGTAGCCAATATGCTGATTCAAAAATCCCCCACCGGCAACGCCACGGTAACCATTTGCCATACCCGCACCAGGAATCTGGCCGACCATGTTCGCCGGGCGGATATCATCATCGCCGCCGCCGGCAGACCCAATACCATTACCGCAGAGATGGTCAAACCCGGCGCGGTGGTCATTGATGTCGGAGTCAACCGCATCGACGACGCAACCAAAAAGAGCGGCTTTCGCCTCGTCGGCGATGTGGACTTTAACGGCGTTAAAGAAAAAGCCTCGATGATTACTCCGGTTCCCGGCGGCGTCGGCCCGATGACCATTACGATGCTGCTCTACAACACCGTCCAAGCGGCACAAAAGACGCTTGTCTCTTAAAGGAATGCGGCTAACTATAACTGTTCTGCGGATTTGGTGTTGGCCGGGGTTGGAGACCGATTGTCTTTCGGGAAGCTAAAAGGTGTCAGGAACCATTGTTTGCAATTTCTCCCTTTTTGGGCCGTCCGCGGGGGCGAAGAGTTAGTTCCAGCTCTAATTGACCCGTCGTTTTAACAACCCAATCCTCATGGCCAAACGGACTGCCGCGACGCATACAATTTTCCAGCTTCTTTAAATCCGGTTCATTCGGCAATAAATCCGCCAGTTTGTCCCACTGCTTGGGCAACGGCACCGGTCCGGTACTGATTTGCAAACCTTCCTTGCCTATGCCCTGTCGAACCGCTAGACTGCTCCATAACCAGTTTGTACTGGTATCAACCATGCCCTTACGCAGCGGATTTTGCTCGATATAGCGAAGCACGGTCAGATAATGACTGCCGGATTGAACGGGAAAGCTTTTGAACCGCCCCTGATAGAGATGACCCATCCCGGCCGTGCGATGCGCGGCGTGCCATCGCTGCGTATGCGTTACCGTCAGCCAGTGCATGAACCGCGACACCTCGTCATCACCGCGCGGCCACAACAGCAGATGCCAGTGATTGCTCATCAGGCAATAGCCGGTCAAGCGTATCTTAAACCGTTCGATTCCCTCGGCCAGAATCCGCTCAAAGGCGGCAAAGTCAGCCTCCCTGCGAAACATCCGCAGCCGGCCGTTCGACCGGTTCAGCACATGATACACAAAACCACCCGGACATTTTCGTATCGCTCTTGGCATGACTCCAATTATATCCTCTTGCAACACCCTGTCAACCGCTTATTTGGTTCCTGACACCTTATATTTATCCCAAGCCCGACGCGCAAACTTGTTTGGAGTAAGGGCTTGGGGGGCTGCTGCAAGGTACGAAGTACCGCCAAACCCGCTCCCCCTTCGTGCTTCTCCATCTGTCCGTGGTCAAAATCTCTTTTCAAATTTCCGTGTTTTTTCAGTGCTTTCCGTGGAAGGCTTTTTCCTGTACTTTTGTCCCCATTTTTGGTATAATATCGCCCGTTGTGGAACCCCCTTCCACATGCCGGCAGTCTCCCCGCCGACCGCTGTTCTTTAACAAACAAATCCTATCTTAAATCAGTGTAATCCGTGTAATCAGTGTTTGACCAAATCCCGCAAAACGAACCCAATTGTACCCCAAGGGCGATTTTTCGAGGCTGGCCAGGTCGATGATTTATTATTTTAGTCAAGGCTTGCATATTCTTCGGATATGGGGTAGAGTGGTAAGGTGTGATTTCTGTATATTGCGTATAAGCAGCAGATGTGAATATTTGCAAATCCTCATCGCTTTCCATTTATTCACCAGAGTCAGATTACAGAAAAGGAAAATATCCGAAACGTAAGGCAAACAGATGTTTTGATTTGACCGTTTTTTCTGTGCCGGCGGGTGTCGAAAATCGGGTATGCTCAATTAAAACACGATTAAGAATGGAATTGAAGATAAGATGACAGTATCCGCAGCCAAGATGCCTGCACTAAAAATAGGCAATCTGGAAATAAACCCTCCGATTATTCAGGGAGGTATGGGCGTTCGAGTATCCCGCAGTGGTCTTGCTTCGGCGGTTGCCAACGAGGGCGGCGCTGGGGTTATCGCCACGCCCGGCATCGGTATGTTTCAGGACTTTCCCGGGGCAGACTTTACCAAAATCAATGAGGTTGCCCTGCGAAATGAAATCCGCAAAGCCCGCAGTCTGACGCGCGGCGTCATTGGCGTCAATATCATGGTTGCCCTGTCGGATTACGACAGTTTAGTCAAGACGGCTGTTGAGGAGAAGGTGGATTTAATCATCTCCGGCGCCGGCCTGCCGTTTGGGCTTCCGGGCTTAGCCGCCGGCACGGATGTCAAGCTGATTCCAATTGTCTCTTCGGTGCGTACCTATAACATCATTTGCACGCGGTGGAAGAAGCACTTTAACCGTATGCCCGACGCCGTCATCATCGAAGGCATGAAGGCCGGCGGTCACCTGGGATACAGTCTTGAACAGATCGAAGAAGGGCAACCCCACCTGGAACAAATCCTCAAAGAGGTGTTGGAATACCAAAAAGAAAAGGGTCTGGATATCCCCGTGATTGCCGCCGGCGGTATCTTCGACGGCGCCGATATACGCTATTTCCTCAATCTTGGCGCATCGGGAGTGCAGATGGCGACCCGCTTTGTCTGTACGACCGAATGCGATGTGCATCCCAATTTCAAGCAGGCGTATCTGAATGCGACCGACGCCGATATCACGCTGATTAAAAGCCCCGTCGGCCTGCCCGGCAGGGTTATCAACAACGCCTTTGTCGAAGCGGTCAAACAGGGCGCCCATATTCCGTTTGAATGTAAATACCAATGTCTCAAGTCCTGCGACCCGAGCGTTGCACCCTATTGCATCGCTCAGGTGCTGGCCAACGCCGCGGAAGGCAAATTGGATGACTCGTTCGCCTTTGCCGGCTCGAATGTATCGCGATGCAATGAAATTATCTCCGTCAAGGATTTGATGGCCAAATTAGTGCAGGAATACGCCGACAGCGCAACACCCGCGTCAGTCCATTCGTGCCGTTAACAGGATGCCGGTCTTTGTCCAGCACTGTCGGACATGATAGAGAGGAATACGGAAAAGCCCTTCGGCGGGGTCAGCCAGAAGGACCGTTTGGCCGTCTGTTTCCAGTATCGCCGCACAGTGATTATAAAGACCCCCCTGCTGCATCTATCTGTCGCAATCCAAACACAGCCATAGCGAAACTCTGCTACGAAAAGCTGCTCATATCAACTAAAAAGTAGAATGTCACCTTTTCTTAATCCATCTCTCAACTTGATCTCACAAAAACCCTTGCGGACAGATTAATGCATCTCTTTATATTGAATTTTAATTCCTTCCTGTGTTACCTCGTTAATAGTCAATTCATAATTTGTTCCTTCAGAAGTAACAAATTTTAAGAGAAAAGGCGGTTTTTTTTCTGAAAAACGGTACCAATTGCTGAGGTTGTCCCCATGCGTTGGACAGAAACACCTTTGAGTTAAGGTGGAACTGT
>CAZICJ010000067.1:0-13845 GCA_964537635.1 uncultured Pirellulales bacterium | reverse complement strand
ATTCAGCTTGGCTGTATCCTTATTCTCCTCAGGAGGGTTTTGGGATGACTTCTACATATTATTTGGAGTTTGAATGATGTTTTCTAATATCTTATACCGGCTGTATCGTTTCAAGCGCAAAAAATTATGCAAATGTATTGAGTGGTTGTTGAAAAAAATCGAAGGTGGAGAGATTTACTCGCAAACACTGCGGCGGATTATGAAGGACTATCATCAGGTTGACATCGGAATGTACACGCACGGTTCATGCTTTGTTCCAGGTAGCTTTGATCGATTTACAACCGTCGGAAGATACTGTTCGATTGCTGCCGATGTTCGTGTTTTTAATCGTGACCATCCGACGGCCTTCAAATCGACGCATGCCTTTTTCTTCAATTCCGCATTGAAATGCGTCCAGAAGGATTTGGTTGACTACAAGCCCCTGAAAATCGGCAACGATGTCTGGATTGGTCACGGAGTTATTATTCTGCCCAGCGTAACCGAGATTGGTGATGGTGCCGTCATCGGCGCCGGCGCGGTCGTCAGCAGAAATATCCCGCCCTATGCAGTTGCCGTTGGGCATCCTGTCCGAGTTGTCAAATACCGCTTCGCCCCAGAAACGATTCAAGAGCTGCTGAATGAAAAATGGTGGGATAAAGATATCGAGCAGCTTAAGCAAAATTTTTCTGAATACACACAACCCTATGAGTCACCTCTTTCCGTAAACCGACCGCAAGCCCAGAGCACCTCATTCAGCAAATCGCACGACATAACATAAAAACAGATTGGATGTTTCCAAAAGGATGTGGAACGGACCGGTTCTGATAGGAGCATTCTGTGAAACAGCCGAAAAATCGAACTATTTTTTGCATCCTGTTTTTGTACTCTTTAATTTTCTCTCTCCGCGTTTCTGCCCAATCTATAATTATTGACCACACATCAGCAGACATCGCCACGGTGCCGGCATATTGGATAGAGCAGGTTAAGCAGCAAAAGATTTTTATCCAGTGCATCGGCCAGTCTCACAGCTATCAGTATGAAAATGGGTTGCTCCTGCTTGAGCAGCAGGACCCCCGTTTCGCTGTCCAACTTGTAGAAAATCCGGCGGCTATTAGTTCAGAAAATAATCTGTATATCTTGCGGGCTCAATATGAAAAGCTCTACAACAAATGGGCGACATATTATGGCGACGATAGTCATTACTGGTCAACAGATTATGGCAAGCAGATGGTTCTCAATACGTTCCAAAAATTAGCGTCTGATGGCCTTCCCCTTTCCGCATCCCTCTGGTGCTGGTGTTGGGATATCTGCAAGCCGTTTGATTTCTTCAGCCAGTCCGATGACTTTACCCAAGAGCATCTCGAGTGGTACTTAAATGCGATTGACCAGTTTAATCATGACCCAAACGCATCCCCGACGAAATTCATTTATCACACCTCTGTTTCGGATTGCTCAGATCACCAGAATCCAGATGGTCAATACAGGATTACTTATATGAACGACCTAATCCGGCAGACGGTAAAAGATACTGGTGGTATTCTTCTGGATCAAGCCGATATCGAAAACTGGAATGTTGCCAATACTTCCCAGCGAATCAGTCTCGATTATCAGGGGCGCACGGTGTATCTGCGTCATTCGGATTATAATGAATCTAAAGCTCCGGATACGATGGCAAGTGACCATGCCAACGATGCCCTCTGTCTCCGCAAAGCCGCCGCCATTTGGCATCTTGCCGCCCGTCTGGCAGGCTGGGATGGATGTCTGGCGGTCATTGGTGATCTCAATGGCGATTGCATTGTTGGCGTGTCGGATTTGGCGATCATGTCCGAAAGCTGGCTGGTCGACCCCGGCACAGTCGGATGGAATAGCGTTGCTGATATTGCCCCCGATGGCGGAGATGGGATAATAGATAATCAGGATTTCGCGGCGTTAAGCCAGGCATGGCTCCATTTCCAATGTGACACCACAAGCCCAGCAGACTTTAATAATGATTGCCGGGTTGATATTGATGATATGGAAATGATGGCAAATGCCTGGCTTTCGCAATTCGGCCAGCCTGAATGGGACGGTCGATGCGATATTGCTCCCGCGGGCGGTGATGAAAAAATTGATAATCATGATTTTGCCGCTCTTGCATCAGATTGGATGGAAGGGCATCTTCGCTGCGATCCTTACCCGCGAGCGGATTTCAATAAGGATTGCCTTGTTGGTCTAGAGGACATGCTCTCTTTTGCCTCCGCCTGGCTGTCAGAACCCGGCCAGCCCGGCTGGGATACACGCTGTGATATTGCACCCGCCGGCGGCGAGGGCAAAATTGATTTTCTGGATTTTGCGAATATGTCGATGGATTGGCTTAAGCAGTAGGAGCAAGTAAATGCGGCATATTAAAAATATCAGAATCTGGCTTTTATTGGCAATACTCTCGGTTGTCGGCCTCTTTTCTATCTTGGTTTATATGGACAGGATGCAAATCGATATGAGCAGAAAAAATGATTTACCCCAGTGGGATACTGTCTCCCTATCGCAATGGCAAGTGTTGTCGCAAAAGAAAATATTCTTTGCCCGCATGTCTGTCGGCAGCAATATCCTCGATGGTGTGCAGACCGCCCTGCAAAAACATCCCGAAATTTCACTGAATCCAGTCAAAACCGCAGACCCTGCCAAAATGCATTCGCCTGCGTTATATCATACTGAACTGGGACATAATGCCGAACCATTTTTGAAAATTGAATCATTCCGGTCTCTAATGAGTCGAATTTTACCCGCCAGTCCCGATATCGTTCTGATGAAGTTCTGCTATGTCGATGTTTTATCGGATACTGATACAGATGCTGTATTCAAAGCCTACCAGGAGGCAATCAGCCAACTGAAAACACAGATGCCGAACACCCTGTTTCTGCACTGCACGACCCCCCTCGAATCGCCTCAGTTGTCAGTGAAAAGAAAATGCAAGGAAATCATAAAGAACTGGCTGGGTCGGCCCACTCGTATGGACAATAATTACAAACGAATGTGGTTTAATGAAATGCTGCGATCCGCCTGGCCTGCCGAACAGATATTCGATATCGCCCAAATCGAATCGACAACGCCGGAAGGATTTTTGTGCTGCAAACTCCGGCGAGGCGAAAAAATCCCCTTCCTTTGCAGCAGTTATACCTCGGATGGGGGGCACTTAAATGATCTTGGCGCCCAGCGTGTCGGCGAGCAGTTTTTGATCTTTCTGGCCAATGCAGCAACCAGAAAGCCTGGAATTGAAAATTGAAAAACAACCGAGTTTTCGGCCGCCTGCGGCGAGTACAAAAATAACCTCATCATTTCAGTGAGGTGTTTTTTTACATTAATTCGGGATATAGTCTATTCAGAACAATAACATCTGTCCGGCGCAGGAAAAAGCGGTTCCCCGTATTGTTGTGGCGGATAGAGCTTTCTGTTCTATCTTCCAAGAGGTAGGCCGTTAAAAGTAAAAGTTTAAAATATTTGTAAGCCTTTGTAAATAATCATCTTGCAAAAAAATCAAAACGCATTATTTTCTTGATTAGTAAAGCGGGATTTGCTATAATCCGAAAGTCGAGGTTGAGAAAAAAGATACTGGCAGGTTGGATGGATGGAAAGAAAAAGACAATTTCGCTTTCGAACATTACCCCCTGTGGCGTTGACAGGTCTGAAAATCTGTCTCCAGTGGGTTTGTGTGTTGAAATGGAGAAAACTTTTGTTGGAGGGGAAGAAAAATGAGAAAGGACAGATTGAGTAATTATTTTGTGTTTGTGTGTAGTATAGTTGTGTTTTTTATGCCCCAAGTTCCATTGCATGCCGCATACATTTCTTTGGATTCATCTACCGTTACTGTTGCCGGCCGTGCAGGGGGAAATACCTACCCTCCTGGAGGAAGTTGCACTGGAACCACAGGCGATGGCAGCACTTGGTTTGCTTCGAGTTCAGGCTCCATGAGTTCAAGTGGTGCCACTTTAAATGCAGAGTGTCATTTAGTAAGTGGTTCAGGAGATGCTTGGATGGGTGCTGCGTCCAGTATGGTGGAATTGAAGAGTGACTTTTGGCCGCTATCTCGCAAGCTTATTTTCAAATTCACAGGCTCGACAGGCGATCACTCTTTTGAAAGCTACTGTGATTATTCCCTAACTGATTTAACCACAAACGAGCCCGTTGACAAACGGCATTGGGCTTGGGAATATAATTGGCGTTGGATGGGTGAAGACTCGCTTCCTTACATGGACGACTATACGTTTGAGCTCGATCATAAGTACCAATTGATTTTGAGTGCAAATAGCCGTATAGGCGATTTGCGTCAAGGTTATGCCAATTTGCAACTATCCATTATCCCCGAACCCGCATCTCTTTTGCTATTAGGTTTAGGCGGATTTGGGTTATTGTCTGCAAGGAAATCAAAGCGTGCTGTCAAATTGGATTTCCTGAGGAATCCCTAAATTCTAAGCCTTAAACCAAAATCCTGTCAACCCTGTCTAAAAAATCCTAAATCAAAAGCACTAAATCATAAACAAACTTAAACTTTCAAATCAAAAAGTGAAAATCATTCAATCCCTGCGGGGTCGGGGGTAAGGTTGCGACATCTTTGTCCCTGGATTTTCTTCGCTGACCCAGGGCTATTCGGGTTTGGCACGAATTCTTGTCTTGGATTTACCAATCTGGCGGCGGCTGCGACACCGTTTAAGAGGCTCAAGAAATAGTGGTTTCAATTACTTTTTTGTTTCCGCTATGCCGGGTTGGGGCTATAATTTGCGCCTATGATAAAGTCTCGTGCTGTCAACCTAATCCATGCGGCCAGCGGTTGTTTGCGAGTTCTGGTATATGCGGCCAATCAGTGTCTGTGGCCGCCGGTCTGTCAGGCTTGTTCGGCCTGCATTACTGATACCAGCCAGGGATTGTGCAACGTCTGCTGGCAGAATCTGTCCGATTCGCTCAAGCAGGATTACTGCCGCCGATGTGGGCGGATTGTCAGCCCATTCGGTATTGTCGCTGGCCGCTGCGGGCATTGTATGAATGAATCCCTGCCGTATGACGGCATCTGTCGGGCGGGGCTGTATGAAACCACGCTTAAAAGCCTTATTCTCAAATGCAAGTTTCGGGATTCGCCCGAACTGGCCGGACGGCTGGGGCAAATGCTGCGCCAGTCCGTTGAAACATCCGGTTTTGCCGACCAGATTGATTATTTCATCCCTGTTCCGCTGCACTGGATACGCCGGCTCGGACGCGGCTACAATCAGGCCTACCTGCTGGCGCGGCATTTATCCGGACTGGCGCCGGTGTCCACGGATTTACGGCGTATCCGCCACACCCGCCACCAATGGCAACTGTCCTCTGACGCCCAGCGTAAAAAGAACGTTCGCGGCGCCTTTGCCGTCTATCACGACCACCCATTTGATGGCAAAACAGTGTGTCTGGTAGATGATATCGCCACCACGCAGGCTACGCTGGCCGAATGCTGTCGCGTTCTGCGGCTGGCAAAGGTCAAGGCGGTTTATGCCGCCGTAGTGGCCATGGCCCGTCAAAATGATAGAATTTCGCCCTGATATATCCGGATTGGGTCATTCTGGGTAATCCCGACAATTTTTATAAAGATTAAGGGAATAATTGACGCGCCAAAATAAAACGATTATAATGGAGCCATATAGACGAAGGGAGGTGTATTATGAATCTGGTGGATTATTTGAACGCCAATGAGGTTTGCTATGAGCTCAGATCGCACCGTCCGACGTTCACCGCTCAGCAATTGGCCGCCGAAGAGCATGTTCCGGGAATGCGGGTGGCCAAACCGGTACTGGTCAGGGCCGACAATCGCTTTATTTTATGCGTGTTGCCGGCCTGCTGCAAAATCGACCTCGATGCTCTCAAATGGAGTCTCGGAGCCAAAGAGGCAGTACTGGCCGATGAGACCGATATGGTAGCCGTGTTTTTCGATTGCCAGCTCGGTGCTGAGCCTCCTTTGGGGCATCTGTACCATCTTACGACGATTATGGATAAGATGCTCGAAAAGGATGTGTTTATCACGTTTCAGGCCGGCAGTCATGAAAAGGCTGTCAAAATCAGTATGGCCGATTACAAAAAACTTGAGTCGCCAAAGGTACTTAACTTCAGTTATCTCGGACGTTGATAAGACTGCCGGCGGGTCATCAGGATTCCATAGGGAGAACCGAATGGTCATAAGGGAAGTGTTTGTTTGTTTTGTGAGTTGGTTGGCAGTATTGGGATGGATTGGCGCCGAAGCGGTACAAACCCCGGCCCTGAATTCGCCGGAAGTGTCTGGTTGCATCGCCCGGCTGGCGGGGGGGCTCATGCAGAGCAGCTCGGAACAGGACAGGGCGGCGGCAATGTTTTTTTGTCAGGCGGCGATTCTGCTGGATGAAACAAATCCGTATCTGTATGAACAGTTCCTTGTCGGACTGCCGCGCGGGACAAATGATCCGGATGAGTATGCGGCTACGACTCAGGCAGCCCTCAAAAAATATATTTCCAAATCCGCCGATATTGAAATTATTTTCGGAGCAATGGAAGGTTTATATCGCTCGCTCGATTCGCGTCCTCAGCGTGAGGCGTTCCTTAAAAATGTAATCGCTGAACACAGTTTGGCTTGTCCGACATTGGCGTCCGAAGCTGCGTTGCAGTTTGGACTGCTGCAGGTTGAAAAGGCCGATTATATCGAGGCAATGAGGAATTATGAGTTAGCTGTCCAATTGAACCCTTATAATCTGACTGCCGTTGAAAAACTGCTTGAACTGAGTGCGTCGAATTCCGAGACGCAGCGGCTTGGCGATGCGATGCGTTATGCCAGAACGCGGCTGGTGGTCAATCCGATGGATGCAGAGGCAGCGATGATGTTTGCGGATGCCGCTCTGGCGGGAGGATTGTATGATGTTGCGGCTGCTGGCTATGAATACGCCAGCCGGTTGAGTACATTTCACGGCGGAGATGGCATGGATGATCGCATTGCTCTGGGTTGGGCGCAAAGCTGTTATCTGACGCCTCGCATGGAATCCCAATGTATTATGATTGCTCAACAATTCCGCCAGACGGGAAAATTGAATCTGGAGCTGGAATCCCTGGCGGCAATGGCAGCCCGCAAAATCGGCAAACATCAGGATGCAAGTCAGATACTGCTCGACGCCGAGACCAAAGCCTTGAAGTCCATGCAGTCCGCTGTGCCGAACATCTTGCCCGAACAACTCGGCTGGTTTTATTGTTTTGCCGCGGTTTCCCCCGAAAAGGCGCTGGCCTGGTGCGATAAGGCGTTTGCTGCGCGCCAGACAGACCCTGCCGTCAGAGCGCTGACGGCGTATGCGTTTTTTCTTAATGACCAGGTGGAACTGGCCGAACAGTATGCGTCCGATTCGCCAAGTGATGCAATAGGTCAATTAACAATGGCAAGAGTTGCCATAGGTAAAGACCAGAAGCAAAAGGCGATTGAACTGCTCAAATCTGTTCTGACTTCCAATCCACCGCTGCCGATAGCGGTTTTATCGCAGGAATTGCTGCAGGAGTGCGGTTCGCAATTCATTGCCGCAGTGTCGCCGGAGACCTTGAGGAATGCGTCGGGGCAGGTCGGTGCTATGTCTTATACCGCCCCCAATAAACTGTTTTTCGTTAAATTATCGATGGGCAGCGAGGAACTTTCTTTTGCCGGCGATATGGATGGCAAACTAATTATTCAAAATATGGGGCAGTCGCCTTTGGTCATTCAGGAAGGGGGGCTTTTGGGTGGGCAAATCCGCGTTGATGCGGTCGTTCGCGGTGATATCAATGCCGAGATGCCGCGGCTGTTGGAGAAAAAAATTCGTCCCGCATCCCCTGTTTTGCCGGGTCAGTATGCCGCAGTCGGTCTGGATTTCAATACCACGTCGCTTAGCCGTTTGTTATTTCAGTCGCCTCAGGCCTCGGTAGAGGTTGAATTTAAGGTCTATATGGACCCCGTCGAAACCGAGGACGGCCATGTCAGCAATGCCCTCGGCGTCGAACCGGTCAAGACGGTTATTCGCAGAAAGGGCATGGTCTTAAACCGGGAATTTGTGCTGCAAAAACTGGATGTTCTGGACAAAGGACAGCAAGGTCAGCGGCTACGGTCTGCGGAATTATTTCTCGGTTTGCTGGCCGAACAAAAAGCCGCTCAGATTAGACCGCTGCCCTATCGCTATATCCAGGTAGAGCCGTCGTTGCTGGTGGACTCTGTGCGAAAATGCCTTACCGACAGCAATTGGGTAGTGCAATCCAGTGTATTGTGCCTTTTGGCGCAAAATCAGGTGCCTTTAGATTACGCAATGACGACGACCATTTCGGGCAATTTGAGTTCTGAATACTGGCCGGTTCGGATGCTGTCCATCTGGTTGTTGAATAACCACCAAAAGGACTCTTTTAGGCCGGTTTTGAACTGGACAGCTCAATATGACAACTACTGGCTTAATCGCCAGTTTGCAATTTTGCTCGGGGCGGATGCCTCAACGGAGAAGACTGGAGACCCGAATCAGCCAGAGAAATCACCTGCTGAAAAGTAGATGTTTTTTTGAAAAAGTATAAAAAATAAAAGAATTTTGTTGAGTATGGAGACAAATTTCTGTATTATCCCTGCCCTGTAATTACAAACTAACGTAAAGTTAAATTAGTAAAATTGGAAAGGATAGACAATGCCGGCCAAGGTAGATACCGAAACATGCACGGGATGTGAATCGTGTGTTGAATGCTGTCCCAGTGAAGCCATTTCAATGAAGGATGGCAAAGCGGTGGTCGATGCGGATAAATGTGTAGATTGCGGCGTTTGCGTTGATGAATGCCCAGTCGAAGCGATCGGCATGGAATAACCGATAGTCGCCCCCATCATCTAGAGGCCTAGGATACCGGGTTTTCATCCCGGCGACAGGGGTTCGAATCCCCTTGGGGGTAGTCTTACAAATACATACCATGCCCTATGATCCTAAATGAAGATTTATAAAGGGCTTATGTTATTGGCACTGATTTTGGAAATTTCTATACACATATAGTGGTTCCGTTCGATTTTGCGTAAAGCATTTTTCAAAAAGAGGTTATAGAGCTCGATAATAGTTGACTGGGGAGACGCGGTTCCCAAGCAGAGCAGGTGTGATTTCAATCGATCTCTTTTGAATTTAGCAAAAATTTGGTATCGTCCCAAAGATTGGGGAGTAGTTGAAAAAGGCTTGAGTTGTCATACTGTATAATCGACAAAAACCATACGGTATTACATGAACTCAAGCCATGCAGAACATTATAACCTTGGATGTGTTAAGTGCGGTATTGCATGGTCACAAAGCGATCCAACAGGATGTCCATATACCCCTGAATAACTGATGTGAATTGCATATTCTGCCGGATTTGTTCGGCATTTTGCACATAAGGCGACTGTATTAGTTCATTTTTGCACTCTTTCAGCATAATAAGAATGCTGTCCTGAGAATATTCAAGATGGAACTGCAGGCCCAGCACATTAGAACCATATAAAAATGCCTGATTGGTGCAGGCCGAGCTGGATGCCAGATGTATTGCTCCCGACGGGATGGTGAACGTATTGCCGTGCCAGTGAAAGGCCATTAGTTCATCAGATATCCCTTCAAATAACGGGTACTTTCTTGCCAGCGGCAACAACCGAATCGGATGCCAGCCGATTTCCGGATAGTGATTCCGTATTACCTTACCACCGAGGACGTCGGCAATTAATTGGCCGCCGAGGCAGACGCCCAATACCTTTTTGCCTGCGTCAATGGCACAGCGGATGAATTGCTTCTCCGTCACCAGCCAGGGATAGGCATCATGTTCATAGATATTCATCAGACCGCCCAAAATGCCGGCCATCCGATGACCGTTCCCTTTACACCGGGGCGCACGGATGCGACGCAGGAACAAACCGATGCGGTTTCGTTTGCTGTACTCGAACCGAAAGCGGATGGGTTCCGCAACTATCTCAAAGCCAAATACAGCGTATCGGCAGAACACCTGCTGGTGGATAGGGCGCAATTGCTGACGCTCACAGCTCCTGAAATGACTGTTCTGGTCGGGTGTATGCGCGTCTTGAATACCAACTTTGAACGATCCCAGCACGGCGTCTTTACCAACCGGCCGGAAACGCTCACCAACGATCTCTTTGTCAACCTGCTCGACATCAGCACAATGTGGAAGCCAATCTCAAAAGATGCAGATGTGTTTGAGGGCTGCGACCGCGCAACAGGCAAGCTCAAGTGGACCGGCACTCGTGTTGACCTTATCTTCGGGTCAAATTCGCAGCTGCGGGCTATTGCTGAAGTTTATGCAAGCATGGATTCTCAGGAGAAATTTCTGCATGATTTTGCGGCGGCTTGGAACAAGGTAATGAACCTTGACCGCTTCGACCTGGCCTGACGGCGACCCATGCGAGTCAAGCAGACGGTCTGATACTGACACGGGTTCTATCCGAGTAGATAGGCCCCGTGTTTAAATATTTTAGTGGACAAAAGCAGTGAAAATTAAGTTATACTTGAGATATTAAGATCGCCTGGTTAGATTTAGCAAAATGCCATAACCTGTTTCATTCACAAGAACTTACAGCACTAATTTTCATTTCTTGATCCGCTTGCAACACCGTTTTGCGGGTTTTACAAGCGGCTCGAACAGGACAGGGGGAATAGTCGTACATTCGCGGAAATTTGAGAAAAATCGGGTATAACATGTAACTTTTTTGACCCCGCTGCGGTCTATCTTGTAAAATCAGAAATTTGGGATTTGATGTCGGGTGCATTACTCGACAATATCAAGCTCCCTTGAAAAGGTATAATTTTTGAAAGGCAATGGTATGGTGTTGACAAAGCGAATGGGTTTGATCTCTTTATTTGTGGGTGTTTTGGGGGCGTCCATAATGGCGGCGGATATAGCACCGCATCCAAAGACAGATGCCTATGACGGCTGGCGGCTGGGAGTGCAGGCATGGTCGTTTCGGCTGTTTACGTTTTACGAGGCGATTGAAAAAACGCGCGAGTTGGGTTTGGGTTGGATTGAAGCATTTCCGGGCCAAAGCCTGTCGAAAGAACAGAAAGACGTGAAGATAGGGCCTTCCATGCCTGCCGACATTCGTAAGCAGGTCATGGAAAAACTGGCGCAGGAAGGCATTACCTTGGTCAATTATGGTGTTACGGATATGGGCAAGACCGAACAGGACGCCCGCAAGGTGTTTGACTTTGCCAAAGAGATGGGAATCGAAACCATTGTTTCTGAGCCGGAAGCGTCGGAGATGGAAATGCTGGACAAGCTCTGCCAGGAATACAAAATCGGGCTGGCCATTCATAATCACCCCAAGCCGTCAAGATATTGGGATTCGCAAGCGGTATTGAAGGCGTGTGAAGGCCGAAGCAAATGGATTGGAGCCTGCGTCGATACAGGGCATTGGGTCCGGTCGGGTCTGGAGCCGGTGGATTGCTTGAAACAATTGCAAGGACGCATCCGGTCAGTGCATCTGAAAGAAATCGAAAACGACGCCGATGTGGTCTGGGGCACCGCGAAAGGGCGGGTCAAAGGGATTTTGGAAGAACTGAATCGGCAGGGCTATCAGGGGACTTTTTCGATTGAATATGAGGCCGCCTGTGAAAATAATTTGCCCTTCATCTACAAGAGTGCGTCCTTTTTCGACCAGGTCGCATCCACGATGAAGCCTACGGGCTGGAAGCCCATTTTTGCCGAGGATTTATCCAATGCCGACTTTAAACCGGCCGGCTGGACATATCAGCAGGGCGTTCTGGAAGTCAAACCCGGCAGCGGAGACATTTGGACAAAAGCCGAATACGGCGATTTTATTGTGGATATGGAGTTTATGGTGACTGCCGCAGCCAACAGCGGCGTTTTTCTGCGGGCAAAAGACCACGGCTGGCTTCCGTGGGCGGAGGTGCAGATAATGGATGATTACGGCAAACCGGCGGACAGGCAAACCTGCGGCGGCATTTTTGACGTTGCCGCCCCCTCAAAAAACAAAGTGCTGCCGGCAGGGCAGTGGAATCGCCTTACGATTTTAGCCAGGGGTTCGACTTTACAAGTGGCGATGAATTCCGAGGAAATTATCAAAATCAACCTTGACAACTGGCCGGAAGCGCATAAAAACCCGGACGGCTCGCCGAACAAATTCGATGTCGCGTATAAAGATTTGCCCCGCAGTGGTTTTATCGGCTTGCAGGATCACGGCGCCAAATTGTCGTATCGTAATCTTAAAATCAAAGAACTTTAATAACATACACAGAAAGGCTGTTTGGTATGGATACACTGTTGAACGTGAGTAATAACCTGTCGCGCCGCGGATTTATCGGCGGGCTGTCGGCAGGGGCGGCTTCATTTTTGTTCGTTCCCAGTTCGGTTTTGGGACTGGAGGAAAAGCCCTCGGCCAATAACCGGCTCAACATTGCCGGCATCGGCGTTGGCGGCATGGGCAGAGTCAATCTTGAAGCCGTCGCCGGGACGGAGAACATTGTGGCATTATGCGATGTCGATTCTCAGTATGCCGCCGCGACATTTGAAAAGTATCCGGCGGCGAAAAAATTTAAGGATTATCGCACAATGCTCGATGAGATGGGCAACACCATCGACGCGGTAATCATTGCGACACCGGATCACACCCATGCGATTATTGCGATGGAATGTATGCGCCGCGGCAAGCATGTTTATGTGCAAAAGCCGCTGACTAGGACAGTTCATGAGGCTAGGATGCTGACTGAAGCCGCCCGCAAATATAAAGTGGTTACCCAGATGGGCAATCAGGGACACAGCGGCGAAGGCATCCGGCTCATCTGTGAATGGATATGGGATGGCGCGATAGGCGATGTGCGTGAGGTACATGCCTGGACGAATCGTCCTATCTGGCCGCAGGGAATAAAACGCCCCGCGGAGACGCCAGCCGTGCCGGATACACTGGATTGGGATTTATGGATAGGGCCGGCTCCGATGCGCCCGTATCATCCGGCGTATCATCCGTGGAACTGGCGGGCCTGGGTGGATTTCGGCACCGGCGCCCTGGGCGATATGGCTTGTCATATTCTGGACCCGGTATTCTGGTCGCTGAAATTGAAATATCCTATCAGTGTGGAAGGCGCCTGCGCGTCGAATGTGATTGAGAGAGGGAAAAAGGTGGGTTTGGCGGAAACGTATCCTTTGGGTTCAGTGATCCATTTGGAATATCCATCTCGTGAAAATCTGCCTGCGATCAAGGTTCACTGGTATGACGGCGGTCTGCTGCCGCAGCGCCCCGATGAACTGGAAGACGGCTTGAGAATGGGCGACAACGATGGGGGCGTGCTATTTGTAGGCGACAAAGGCAAATTGATGTGCGGATGTTATGGTAAAGGTCCCCAGTTGTTACCCTACACCAGGATGAAAGACTACAATCGCCCTGGCCAAACACTGCCGAGAGTCGAAACCAGCCATGAAATGAATTGGGTGGATGCGTGCAAGGCGGGTACGCAGGCATCCTGTTCATTTGATTACGCCGGACCGTTCACGGAAATGGTATTGATGGGCAATTTGAGCCTGTTCAGTCCGGGACGGAAGATTCTCTGGGATGGCGAAAAAATGGAAGTTACCAATTTCCCTGAACTAAATAAATATGTCAAACCGCAATATCGGGAAGGCTGGACGTTGGGAACATAACACCGCGGCGGCGATGGGTTTTATTGGGTTTTTCTTCCTGCTCGTTTGCCGAACGGGCTATACTTGTAGAACGTAAAGTCGTGCAAAAGGGTACTGAACATTTGGTACATCTCCAGCTCTTCTTGGAAGATGAACTTACGTGAAACGTTATCGAGATTTTAATTTGTTTATGATTTAGGATTTTTGGCTCTCCTCCAATAAAATTGGTTAAAAAGGGATAGAATTTAGTGGACA
>CAZICJ010000066.1:0-13892 GCA_964537635.1 uncultured Pirellulales bacterium | reverse complement strand
GTCAAACAGGCCTTCGTCGCCTGATAATTTAACCAACTTTTTGGGAGTTGAACCGGATTTTTCTTAGACGGGATTAACAGGAAATATAAAATGTTAGCTGCGTGAAATACCAAAAGGAATCGATAATGAATCGAACAATTATCAGGATCGCAATCTTAGCCTTGGTTACTGCGATGAACGCGATGGCGGCAAATTTGGAGACATCGTTTGCGCAGCCGCCGGATGGGCCGTATGTGACGGACATAACTGCTGCCGTAAAGCCGGGAGTGAACACGCTGGAAGTCGAGGTGGTCAATACCTGGCTCAATCGACTCATCGGCGACGAACAGTCCGCCGAGACGCAACGGGTAACTTCGGTAACGTTAAAAAACGGTTGGTCTGCCACGACAGCGTTACTGCCTGCCGGCTTGCTTGGCCCGGTGAACCTGCGGTTTTCAGAAGAGAAATAAAGGAGTCGGGTGCATATAATGCTTAGGAATGCCGGCTGACGCCGGCTGTACGGATGCGAGGTTTTTATGTCAGATACAGAAATTCTTTATCAGCAGCGTTTGAAGCGTTACACCACCGCGATGCGAAGGGGCAAGCCCGACCGCGTTCCTATTCGTCCCTTTGTCGCCGAATTTACGGCCAAATACGCCGGCTATACCTGTCAGCAGGTTACGCATGACTACCGTATCGCCTTTGAGGCGGCCTGTAAGTGTGCGGCGGATTTCGATTGGGATGCTGTCGTTCCAAATATGGTCTATGTGTGGACGGGACTTACCCAGGCGATTGGGTTGAAGTATTACGGCGTGCCGGGGATGGATGTTCCGGCCAACACAGGGTTCCAGTATCGTGAACCTCCGGAAGATAATGCCTATATGAGAGAAGACGAGTACGACCTGCTGGCCGCCGACCCGACCGGTTTTTTATACAATGTCTGGCTGCCGCGGGCGTCGCGATATGTGTGTCCGCAGGGTCAGCCGTCAACGATTCAAAACAACCTGTCCTTCCTCAAGGGCGGGATGGCGATGCTGAGTTATTTTACCGCTTTCGGGCCGCAAATTCAGCGGTTGCGGACAGAATTCGGCACGGTTTCGGCGATTTCGGGTATCCTTAAGGCGCCTTTTGATATTCTGGCCGACAAGCTGCGCGGGTATCTGGGCTTGACGATGGATCTGTTTGAACGGCCGGAAAAGGTACGCAAGGCATGTGAGGCGCTGATGCCCCACTTGCTGCATACCGCACTGTCCGGCGCTGATCCGAACAAGAACGTGCCGATTGGCTTTTGGATGCATCGCGGCTGTACGCCGTTTATCAATATGGATCAGTTTGACAATCTGTACTGGCCGACGCTTAAGCCGATCATCGAAGAGATCTGGCGGCACGGCCATCAGGTGCTTTTCTATGCCGAAGGGCGCTGGATGGCCCATTTGGATTCTTTCCTGGAATTGCCGGAAGGGTCCATTGTGTTTCATGTGGACCAGGACGATGTATTTAAAGTGCACAAGAAGATTGGACACAAGTTCTGCATCAGCGGCGGGATACCCAATTATCTTCTGGCGTATGAGACGCCGGACGCTGTGCGGAAGTTCTGCAAAAAAGTGATCGATGAAGTGGCCAAAGACGGCGGGTATATCATGGACGCCTCGGCGATTATGCAGAATGAGATTTCGATTGAAAATATGAAGGCCATGACCGAATTTACGCGTGACTACGGCGTTTATTAAAGGATCATACGATAATGGAAAACATACAAACCAAACCTGTACCGGGCGTCTGCTTGTCATGGGAAGAGGTTCGCAAAGACCTGCCGAGTATTCAGGGCGATGAAGAGTTGTTCAAGCGCATCTGGAATGATAACGAAGCGCTGGCATATATGTATATCTGGCAGGTGCTGCTGTCGTTCTGATAAGACTGGCCGCCGTAACAGTTCAAACATCGCAGCAGGAAAAGGCGATAAGAACTTACTGCAATAGCTCCTTCTCGGTTTATCTTTTTCGTACCAACCGCATAAATCCATCCGCAAAGCTTGACTTTCAGTCCGGGCAGAGATGAGCGCCAAATCGGTTTGGACGCAAGCCGTTTTAGAAGAAATGCCGATATTGGTAGGATAATTTATTGATTTGGCATTTTTTTGCACAGTCGGTATAATAAACGTCTGTTTAAAATTCAATTTTTGACTCTTGGAAATGAAAATAATGAACATTTTGATCACAGGCGGGGCGGGTTTTATAGGCTCGCATTTGGCCGAAAAGCTGCTTGCTGAGGGTAATTCGGTGGTGGCTATCGACGATCTCAGCACTGGTAGCCGGGACAATATTGCCCATCTTCTCGATAATCCCCATTTTCACTTTGTTTATGATGACATACGCAATAGCCAGACGATGCACACGCTCGTATCCCAGTGCGATATGATTTTTCATCTTGCCGCCGCCGTTGGTGTCAAACTGATTGTTGAGCAGCCTGTACGTACCATTGAAACCAATATCCATGGCACAGAAGTCGTGTTATCGGTTGCCAATAAGTTTCGCAAGAAAGTTCTAATTGCCTCTACCAGCGAGGTTTATGGAAAAAGCGACAATATTCCATTTCGTGAAGACGATGACACGGTGTTAGGCAGTACCCGCTTTAGCCGGTGGTCGTATTCGTGCAGTAAAGCGATTGATGAGTTTTTGGCACTGGCATACTACCAGCAATACGGATTAGAGGTAGTGATTGTCCGGTTATTCAATACTATCGGACCTCGTCAAACAGGTACATATGGGATGGTTGTTCCAAGATTTGTGCAAAGAGCTTTGCAAAATGAGCCGATAGAAATATATGGAAATGGTCTGCAAACCCGGTGTTTTTGTTGCGTGTACGATGTGCTGGGAGCGATGGCGCAATTGATGAACCACCCATCCGCCGCTGGTACGGTCTATAATCTGGGTTCGGATAGAGAAATTACGATAAACGACCTGGCGGATTTGATAATACGGCTCAGTGGAAGCGCAAGTACGAAGAAATACTTGTCTTATGAACAGGCCTACGGCCGTCCATTTGACGATATGTTCCGGCGGGTTCCCTGTCTGGAACGAATTCATCAGACGGTTGGTTATAAACCGAGTTATACACTTGAAGAAACAATGAAAATTATAATAGAAGACATTAAGGGTCTCAAATAATAGGAATATATGGTCTCAAGGCCTTATACAATCGACAAGGTCAAGGCGGTCATTTTGGTTGGCGGACGTGATTTTGGCCGATGTCCTTTGGCCAGCCGGCTGAATCGTGTTCTGTGGCCCATACTCGATAAACCTTCTCTGCAAAGGCTGATTGAAGAATTGTCCAAGCAGGGGATTAAGCGTTTTGTGGTTTGCTGCAAGCGGGATGTCAAGGAAATTGAGGAAGGATTGAATCTGCCTTCCCACATCCAGATTCGGTTTGTCAGTGAACGATTTCCAAGGGGGACGGCCGGAAGTCTTAGGGAAGCCGTTGAGCAGCAGGATGAATTGGTATTTGTTCTGCCATCGTGTGTTTTGACGCCGCCGGATGTTGTCGAGATGATTTCCGCACACAGGCAAGGTCAGGCGGAAATGACCGCATTTTTAAATCCATCTCACGAGAATGAGCCGCCGAGTTTGGCACAGATTTTTATTTGTGAGAAGTCCGTAATCGACCAAATCCCTTCTTCGGGTTATTTTGACCTCAAAGAAGGCCTGATTCCCCGTATGGTTCAGGATGGCATCGCGGTTGCCAGTGCCGCGCTTGCGTCGCGGGTGGAAAGTTACTCGACCTGGCAAGATTATCTCAATGGAGTTAACGGATTGATTTGGACATTTCAGGAACATCACACTGCCTGGCCGCAGTTTCGGCAGCTCGAGGCGGGCAGCGGGATATGGGTCGGGCAGGATGTGAAAGTGGATGCGTCGGCGAGAATCGTTGGGCCTGTTATTCTCGACAGCGGCAGTTGGGTGGAGCAAAATGCGGTTATTGTCGGCCCTGCGATGATTGGCAGCCGGTCGGTTGTCGGGGCGGGAGCATTGATTGACAGAAGTGTTGTCTGGAGTGATTCGCACATAGGCGCCAATTGCCGCCTGCAGGAATGTCTTGTAGATAATGGCAATACGGTTGCCGCCGGAACGCAGCACCAAAGAAGCCTGCTTAGGCATTCTAGCGGGATACTGGGCTGTTCGAGAAAAATGGCGGTTGGCGGGTGGAATTATCTGGCGTCGCTGTTTGAAAAAAACAGTGTATCGGGACAGGACTACCTTCAAACCCCAGCGGCAGCGCGATGGATAGGGTTTGGCTTTTTGGCCGTGCTGGCGGTTTTTCTGGCATCTTATTTTCAGCCGACTCTAATCGATTTATGGAAAAATTGGAACCGCAGCGATGAGTATTCCAGCGGGATGCTGGTCCCGTTTTTGATTTGCTGGGTTTTGTGGCTTCGGCGTAGCGATTATTTATCGTGCGGAATTTATCCATCTTTGGCGGGTGCGGCGGGGTTAATTGCGGCGCAAGGGATCCGTCTATGGGCTCATTATTATATGTACAGTTCCATAGAGAATGCATCGCTGGTGTTGTCTGCAGGCAGTTTAGTTCTGCTGTTGTTCGGCTGGCAGGCATTGGGGCGGCTTTGGCCGGTCATTTTGTTTTTGGCATTGATGTTTCCGCTGCCCAACCGGGTGGCGTCTTCGTTGACGCTGCCGCTTCAGGAACGGGCGACCAGTTCGGCAGTGTTCGTTCTGGAAACCCTGGGATTTAATGCTATTCGCCAAGGCAATGTAATCGATCTGGAGGGGTCGAAAGTGGCGGTTGCCGAGGCGTGCAATGGGCTGCGTATGTTGACGGCATTCTTTGTCGTCAGCGGTTTGATTGCGCTGCTCATTCGTAGAAGCTGGTGGGAAAAAGCGATCCTGCTTATATCCAGTATTCCGATAGCATTGTTGTGCAATACCATTCGTCTGTCGGCAACGGCAGTCGCCTTCAAATGGATTGACGCGGAAAAATGGGAAAAAGCCTTTCATGATTACGGCGGCATAGCAATGATGCCGCTTGCGATAGCGATGATGGTCGCAGAGTTGTGGATTTTGTCACATTTGTTTGTAACTTCGTGGATTGCCTTTGAACGGCATCGCAGCCGATAAAAAAGATTAAACAGGTAGAACTTATGGAATCAATGAATCATTCAGATAGTGTAGTCAATTATGCCCAGCAGCAGTTAGTGCAGTATGAAGGGCACCCTCAGGGTGAGCCTCATGCCGCTGGCGGTGTGGATATTGTGGGGATGCTCAAGCGCCGCTGGCTGCTGATTTTTGTGGTATTCAGCACCGTTTGTGCTGTCGGTGCAGCGGCGGTATTGAAGTTTGTCAAAAAAGAATTTGAAACCAAGGCGGCCATTGAAGTAGCTCCGATTGTTCCGGCTATTCTGTACGGCGATTCTGATTCGGAGCGTCCCTTGCCAAATTACGACTCGTACAAAAATACCCAGGCGGTCATTGTCGGCAGCGACAAAGTACTCAATCGCGTCGCCGATGACCCGGCCTGTCGCCAGTTGCAGTTTTTTGCCGGCGCCGACGACATTCGTATGGTGCTGCGTGCCGCGGTGGATAGCGGAGCGATTAAGATAGAGCCGCAGCGTCAGACGAATCTGATTATGATATCAATGATCAGTCCTGCAGACCGTTTTCGCGAAGCCGAGCGCATTATTGACTCCATTGTGCAGAATTATATGGCCGTCGGCGTCCAAGACCAGACACGCGACGAGGATAACAAGCTGAAAATTCTGGAGGATGAGCGCAAGCAGCTTCGCGACCAAATGGATAGACAGCGGGAAACAATTCGACAGTTGGTCGATGAATTCGGCACCGGCGAACTGACCAGCCGTCAGGAAATGATGTTTGAGCAGGTTGCCAGCCTGCAGCGGGAATTAATCAATGTCGATATCCGGCGAATGGCGATGGAAAGCAAGCTTAAGCTGTCCAAGTCATCTCCCGGACAGGCAGTATCCGATGTGGAGTTGCTTAATCGCAAGAATGCGATTATCCAGTCGGACCCGACCCTGCAGGCGCTGATGTCCGACATTCGCCGCTATGAAGAATTGGTAGCGCTGGGGCAACAGACTATGGCTGAGACAAACCCCGAGTTGGCACGCCGCCAGGATGTCCTTACGAATTTGAAATCTCGCTATGAGCAGCGGACTCAGGAAGTGCGCCAGCAGGTGGAAGCCGGTTTTACCGATGAACAGAAACGGTCGCAGGAAAATCAACAGGCGGATTTGGAATATGAGCTGGAGCAGACGCTGGAATATCAAAACAAATTAAAGGAAAAAATAGCCGAGCATGATACCAAGACCATCGCGATGGGGCAAAAGCAGCTGAATATCAATGACCAGAAAGAGCAGTTGGAACAGACCAAACAGCGGTATAATGAAATCAGCCGCCGTATCGAACAATTGAAAATTGAGGGCAACCGTCCGGCGCGGATTTCGGTTGCATTCCAGGCCAGCAGTACGCCGGCACAGAGCAAGATGAAAAAGATAGTCGGCGGCGTCTTGTTTGCCGCTGTTGCACTGTCCGGCGGACTGGCGATGCTTTTGGAGATGCTGGACAAAAAACTCCACGAACCCAAAGATGCGGCGCGTCGGATTGGAGTGCGGATTATCGGCACCACGACCAATCCGCAAGATTTAGACAGAAAACTCATCGGCCAGCAGTTAGTCGATGATTACCAGACCATTCGCGCCAATCTTGGGTTGCTTGACCACGACCAGTCCATCAAAATTATTGCGGTTACCAGCGCCGGGCAGGGCGATGGGAAAACGACATTTGCAATCAATCTGGCGAGCAGTTTTGCGCGTTCCGGCAAGAAAACACTACTGATAGACGGCGATCTGCGCAAGCCCGATGTATGTGAAAAACTGAACTTGAACGGTCCTATTCGCGGATTGCAGGATTATCTGTTTGGTATCGACATCCATAAGGCTCTTTATAAAGTGGATTCGATGGGAATTTATCTGCTGGGTGCGGATGAGCGGAATTCATCCGATGCCGGCGATTTGCTTGGTCAGAACAATTCACAAGAGCGCATCGGGGCTTTGCGCAGTCAATTTGATGTGATTATAATTGATACGCCGCCAGTCATGGTGTTTGCTGATGCGCTGCTGTGGAGCCGGATGGCCGACGGCGTCGTAATGGTCAGTTTTGTCGGACGTACCTCGCGTCCTGAAATGCAGCAGGCGATGGAACGGTTGTCGCACACCGGTGCCCGCATTCTCGGTACGGTCGTCAATAATGTTCGCGCGCATCAGAGTTATCGACAATACGGCTATGGATATGGATACGGATATGCCCGCGAGAAATCGAAGAAAACAGACAAAAAAACCGACTCCCTGCTTCTGCTTGCGGACAATCAGAATACGGTACAAACATAGATTTTGTTGCGGTAAATACGGACAATGCAATTAGTATATTTTCATACTTCGGCGGCCTGCCGCAAGGATGAATTGCTCAGGCGGCTGTTCTTGTCTAATCCACTTGGTAAAGTGATTAAAGGACTTGCGGGGGAATTGTCTGTATTCAAATCCTGGGGCGACTATCGGCTTATTGTTCCGAACAACTGGCAGGCCTGCGCCCGGGTTCAGTCTTCGCATATCGTTGCGGTCTCGCAGGTGGATAGCCTGAATTTGCCCGAAGACGACTCGTATTATCTTTTAATCAACGGCAACGTGATTACGGATATCGACAGTCGGTTATTGAAAAGATGGACTTGCGTATTTGAACCGGATGTGTTAAGCATTACCGTTTCGCCCTCATTGGCGGCGTATCAGGAAACCGCCCGGATCACATCCGACAACAGGCTGGTAGGTCTTAGTCGTCATTATGGAGATGCAGTCGAGCCGTATGCTGCAGCCGAAGAGTGGCCGCATTATATGTTGATTCATCGTCGGCATCTTTCGAGCGGACAGCTTCGAGATGCTTTTTCAAAGCCGTTCAATCAATGGCTTTCCGGTATGGCGAATGTCAAACAGATTCATTTACGTATGGGCGGCCGCTGTCTGGATATGGAGAAGGCGGGCGATTTTATGGAAATTCTCAGCTGCGTTAAACCTGCATCGCTGATGGCTGATGGTCTTAATGGTGTTTCAGTCCGGGTTTGCGGCAGTGTTTTTGCGGGACGCGACATATACATTGGAAGCGGCGCGGTCTTGTTGGGGCCGGTCGTGTTATGCAATGGGTCAAAAATCGGCCAGGGGGCGATCATTCAAAATGCTGTTATAGGTACCGGCGTTGAAATAGCCCCAGGGCAAAAAGTGCAGAATCAAATTATTTTTCAATCACAGAACACCCAAGAGATGGAGCATTTGCCCTCTCAAATACGAAGCGGTCCATTTTTTTTCTCTCCTTCCGCTGTAACCAGTTTTCGTTTCTGGTCGCCCTGGTCCTATCCCCAGTGCTGCAAACGGATCGGCGATTTTGTTGCGGCGATAATAGTGCTGATTTTGTGTATTCCGATATTTTTGGTGGTCGCGGCAGCGATCAAATTAACCTCGTCGGGTCCCATTTTTTACCGTGCCCGCCGGCAGGGGCTGCACGGCCGTGAATTTGACTGCCTCAAATTCCGCACAATGATTGCACAGGCCGATACGCTTCAGGATTACCTTCGCGAAGTCAATCAGGTCGATGGTCCGCAATTTAAGATGGATAATGACCCCCGCATCAGTCCGCTGGGGAAATTTTTGCGTGATACCTGCATTGATGAATTACCCCAGTTTATCAATGTTTTGCTCGGACAAATGAGTCTGGTCGGGCCTCGCCCGTCGCCGGAGTCGGAAAATCAGTCTGCTCCATCCTGGCGGGATGCCCGTCTGTCTGTGCGTCCCGGCATTACGGGATTGTGGCAGGTGCAGAGAACGCGCCGGGAAGGAATGGATTTTCAAGAGTGGATTTATTATGATTTGGAATACGTCAGAAAGTTATCGTTCAAGCTGGATATGTGGATATGTATCAAAACAGTTCAGCATATAACGATGCAGTTGTTGAAACATTTTTAATACCGTAGAACGAAAATATGAACATGGATGAAATAGGAAACAACTATGGCATTTAGAAGGTTTAATTGGAAATTGGTCATTGTGCTGGTTCTTGCACTTGCGGTACTGGGCATTACGGTTGTCGGGCTGCGAAGCTGGAATAGGACGCATCGTGCGTCAATGGGGCAGCAAAAAGGTAAAGAGGCGTTTGACGCCGGGCAGTGGGAAGCGGCGGCGAATCATTATGGGCAGTATCTGTCCGTTCATCGCACGGATACAGTGGCGCTTAAGCGCTATGCCCAGGCGCATCTAAATATCCGTCCAGTCAAAAAAAACAGCATCGACCAGGCGGTCAATGCCTATAGGCTGCTGCTGCGACTGGAAGCGGATGCCGAATCGGCAAAAAATCTGATAGAAATATACCTTCTTTTGAATGTTCCCGCAGAAGGAGAGGATACGGCTAACAAATTCCTCGCCCAAAAGTCCGATTCAGATGTTCGGCGGCTTTTGGCGCTGTGTCTGGCTCAGCAGCGAAAATATGACCAGGCGATTGCAGAACTGATGCGGCTGATTCAGCAAGACCCCTCTCAACTGTTGGCGTACGATATTTTGGCTAAAATAGTTCAACTCAAATCCGATTCTTCAGCGTCCGGACAGGAAGCCCTTGCCTGGTTCGACAAAGCCATACAAAACAATCCCCAGTCGTCGATGGCGTATGTACTGCGGGCTAATTTTCATCTTCGCGAAAATCGTACCGTCGAGGCGACGGCAGACCTCGAAAGGGCACAGCAATGTCCGATGCCGGAGGATTCAGAAAAATTGATGCTGGCCGCCGCCCTGGTGCGTGCCGGACAACTGGACAAGGCCTGGCAAATACTGGAACAAGTCCGGCAAAAGAAGCCGGACAACGTTGCCCTATGGCCTGTGATGGCGCATTACGCATTGGTTCAGGGCACGCCTGAAACAATGGCGTCTATCGCCCAGCATGGGCTTGAGGCGTTAGGGCAAGAGAATTTTGATTTTCTGCCTTTGGCGACGGAGTTGTATATACGAGCCCAGCATTACGACCAGGCCCGCCAGAGCATTGAACAAATGCGCAAGGTTCAGGCAGGCGAGGGAGTGCTGGTTTTCCTTGAAGGACTTTTGGCCGAGCGTACCAACGACTGGCCGACGGCAGCCGAAAAATATCGTCGCTCTATGGAATTGGGCAGAAGTGGAGAGGATATCTCGCTGAAACTGGCTTTTGCACTGGCACAAATGCGGGATTGGATCGCAGCGGTGCAGGTTGTCGAACGCCAGTTATCCGTCGATAACACATCGGTTCGCGCCCATCTGATGGCAGGGCAATGGCTGGCTGAACAGAAGCAATGGGAACGGGCATTGGAACACGCCAATCAGGCAATCGCCGCAAACCCCAATAGTATCTCCGGTTATCTTTTGCAGTTTCAGATTCGATTCCAGCGTCAGATGGTTTCACAGGTTAACAGCGACTCCTGGGAGGATATTATCAGAGACGCCCTGGCGTTTCTTGAAAAGACGGAAAATAAAGAGTTGCGGCTACTGCTGGCTCGTTCCGCGATGCAGACAGAACAACTCCTGCAGGCGGCTGAATGGCTGGCTCCAGCGGTCAGGCAGTATCCATCAGACCCCACAGTGGTTTTGGCTCAGGCGGAATTACTGCTGGCTGAGGACAAAATTCCTGCCGCGATTGAACTTCTTGAGACACACTTGGCACAATTACCCCATGCCGGACTGGTCCGGTCTCTGGCTTTTCTGTTAGTTCAGCAGAAAGACTATTCCCGGGCAGAATCGGTTTTGCTGCAATTTGCCGGCAAAGAAACAAATCCTTCGGAGAAATTAGACCTGCAGCTTTGGATTGTCGAGGTTCAGATGGTTTCCGGGCGTCAGGAGCAGGCGGTTGAGATGCTCAAAAAACTGGCCGCCGATTACCCGAAAGATATTCGTGTGCGGCGCAAATTGATTGAACTGACCCTGCAGAAAGAAACCCCCGACACCCTGCAGGCATGGATTGACCAAATCAAGCAAATCGAAGGAGACAACGGAAGGCAATGGCGATACGAACAGGCCATGCTGTGGTTTGCCCGGTATGAACGGGGAACCTACTACCCGCAGATTGTCAGTCTGCTCAATGAAACCCTCAAGTCGAATCCGGAAGATAACGAAAGCCGGATGCTGCTCGCTGCAGCGCACGAGGCCGGCGGTAATCGGCAGCTTGCGGTTAAGACCTATCTGGATGCGATGTCCCGGAATGCCGATGATTTAAATGTTGCGGTTGCGGCGATCGGCGCTTTGTACCGAGCCAATGAATATAGTCAGGCAGATCAGATACTAACCGACTTATTGTCCAAAGGCTATAAGGATCCGAGATTGGGACGGCTGGAACTGCAAAGTTTTATGCAGCAGGGCAAACTGGCGCCGGCCAGCGATGTTATCGAAAAACAATTGCAGGCATCGCCCGGCAACCGCAATCTCGAAATGGCGATGGCGCTGATAAAAATTAGACAAAAAGAGTTTGATTCTGCCGGCCGGCAAATCGACGCTATTTTGAGCAAAGAACCGGATTTTCTGCCGGCGATTGCCGCCAAGGTTCAATTGTATATCGCCGCAGAACAAAAGCCCCAGGCAATTGAATTGTGTGACCAGACTGTCGCCAGGCTCAATACCGCCGAAAGCTATCTGATGCGGTGTCAACTGAATCTGATGCTTGACCGCAAACCGCAGATTCTCGCGGATATCGATGCGTACCGCTCCAAAGCCGGCACGCAAAATGTGCAGACATACCTTGTTTGTTCGCAGCTTTATACGGTCTGTGACCAGCCGGACAGAGCGCTGCAAGAGATACAGCCGGCGCTGAAAATCGCCAACGACGACCTGGACGCCCAAAAGGCGATAGCCTTTACTCTTGGAATTATTGCTGAAAAGGCTGGGAAGTCTGAGGACCAGAAACTAATTCCTCAAATAAAAGAGATTCTGGACACGCTTTGGAAGAAAAATCAACACAACGAGCAGGCGGCTTTTACGATGGCGATGCTGCTGCATAACCAGGGCAAGGAAGAGCAAGCGGCCGTAATGTACGAAAAGACCCTTGCGTTGGAGCCGCGCCAGGCAGTGGCAATCAACAATCTGGCATGGATAACCTGCCGAACACGGAATAATCCGCAAAAAGCGCTGGAATTGGCCAATCAGGGCTTGCAGATAAAACCTGACTATGCCGACCTTATCGACACACGAGGATTGATTTATTTTACTATGGGCGATTACGGCAGGGCGATGAATGACTTCAACCGGTGCATTCAGCTTTATTCGGCCGGCAGTCCGGCCGCAACAGCAAGCTCATTTCGATTGGCAAAAACATTAGCCAAATTAGGAAAAATTAATCAGGCTATCGAACAATTCAATATGGTCAAGCAAATGAATCAACAGAACGGCGGACTTGCAAAAGCCGAAATCGATGAGATGGATGCGATATTGAAACAGCTAATTCGATAGTCCAGTAGAGACGGTAACTCCATTTATTATAAGGAGATATGGTTTTGCCATTTTTTTTATGCAAAAATAAAGGATATATCCGATTCATAATTATATAATATAAAATATCCCCTTACTTTTAATCATTTCAAAATTTTGCAAAAATTATTTTTTTTTACTTGAATTATTGTTAAGAACCTCCTATAATGCGCTCCGTATATAACGACGATGATGTATTGCTTACTCTGTTTGTTTGGAGCGGAGAAAACTGATGGGCTATGAGAGGTTTTTGCTCTCGAGTTTGTGTGTCGCTTGGTCGACGCAGGCGTTTTTCCTTTCGTTTTCTCCCTCTCGTTGAAAATAACAATGTAAGGCGTGCGGTGCTTCGTAGAGCATTGCATCGTGGAAGACCATTATTGAGACATTTGATGAAAGGGAGAATTTTATGAAAAAGTTACTGATTATTTCGTGCTTGACGATAGGCAGTCTTGCGGTTGCTGCTCCTACGGTGTTTGAGCCGGCCGTCAAGGACATGTACGATTTGGATCATTATCGGTATTACTGTTGGGGTATTGATATGACCCCCTTTCAGGGCGCGACGATTACCTCTGCAGAGCTATCCTTTGACAACATCACCAACTATAACAATGCCGATAACAGGCTCTATATTCACCTTTTGGATAACGAAAATGCCGCAAAGGGCTTGTTTGGAAAGGCGGATAATGGCGTTGCTTTCTCAGATGCCTTTGCGGGCCAGGGTGTTTTGGTTGCTGATCCCTACTGGAAAGACACCAACGGCAGCAAGAAAACGGACGATGTGGTTTTCACATTCGGCAGCGGTCTGTTGGCCACGCTGAATCAGTATGTTGCCAATAACGGCTACATCGCTTTTGGTATTGACCCGGACTGCCACTATTGGAATGATGGGGTCAAGTTCACCGTCAACACCGCGGTTGTTCCGGCTCCGGGTGCGATTTTCCTTGGCAGCTTGGGTGTGGCAATTGTTGGTTTCTTAAGAAAACGAATCAATTAATTTTCAGAAGACACTTGCCCAGCGGTGAATCCTAACTTGGATTTTTGCTGGCAGGACTTGGAACTGTGGTTGTTGGGTTTTTACACGGGCGTAAAGCGTAAGGGTTGCTTGTGTCTGCTTTATGTGTTTTCATCGTGTTGTCGCATGGTGCCAGATGTCCATCCCTCGTACACGAGTGGGTGAGTATATAAATCGTAGCCTGAACCTTACAAGTGGTTCAGGCTCTTTTTGTTGATGCTGTGACCCTGTCAAAATGGGATTTTTGAGTTATTTGCGGGCGCAGGGCGGGGTTGTTTTCAGATTATTTCAATAATCAGCGAAAAAAAACGGCTCATCCGATTAATGCGTTGGTGGAACGGTGCAGATGCAGGATTCTCA
>CAZICJ010000065.1:0-13925 GCA_964537635.1 uncultured Pirellulales bacterium | reverse complement strand
AGGCCTTCGTCGCCTGATAATTTAACCAACTTTTTGGGAGTTGAACCAAAATTAATTTCTCGATTCCGACCCCGCCGGTAAGCGATGAGCGGTTGGATCGGCTCAGCAGGCAGAGTTTAGGAGTATTTGATAAAAAGATTATTTAGAGGAATTCTGAATTACTCTTTTTTTCCTCAATCACCTGTTTTTGCAACCCTTTTTCACAGGAGTTAATTATGTCGGAAATTAAAACTTGTACCCATTGCTATCTGACGGAAAAATTTCCCAAGATTCAATTCAATGCCGAAGGTGTATGTAATTACTGTCAGCGGGCGATGAGTCCGGAGTATCAAGCCGATATCCGGCGGCGGTTTTCCATTAATAATGTGGAGGGGCTCAAAAAGATTGCTGAACAGATTAGGGCGGAATCTGCCGCAAAAAACACCAAATATGATTGCGTCATTGGCGCTTCCGGCGGTTTTGACAGCACCTATGTGACCTATATTGCCAAGAAAATAATGAATCTCAATCCGTTGGTCATCAAGTACGATAACGGGGTCTGTCACGAATTGTCCAATCAGAATATCAAGGAAACCTGCCGTATCCTGGGAGTGGATTTGCGAATCATTCCCGTCATCAAAAATGAGCGGGATTATATGGTCAATGCAACCCGATCGCTGCAAAGTTTGGATGTGTTCTTCTCGGCGTGCTTTTCCTGTCATTATATTCTTCCGTCGCTGGTCTATAAGACCGCTAAAGAGGAAAATGTCGGCTATACGTTTTCCAGTACCAACATCATCGAAGATGAAGCCGACGCCGGCAGCCACGGTTTTAAGCTTAAAGCGTTATTTAAGGGATTTTTCACCAGCAATCCAAAGCAGATGCTGCGTATCTTATACTATCAATTTTTGGCGCAGATTAGTTTTATAAAATTGAAATATCAGATTGACGGATTGTCGTGGCGGTTTTTCCGTCATTTGCCCACCCCTTATCCGGTGCGTCCCAAATGGCTCAAAAAAATCAATGTCAGTGAATACATCGGGTGGGACTATTTCAAAATTATGAAATTGATGCGTGAAGAATTGAATTGGCAGTCGCCTGTTCCGTCGAAGGTCCCATTGTTCCGATGGGATTGCTACTATGGAGCATTGACGGATAAATCCTGCAAAAATACGGTCGGCATAGGCGCCCACTCAGCGTTATGCAACTGGTTTGTCCAGACAGGCCTGGTTTCCAAACAGGATGTTGCCGACGAAATGAAATATTTGGAAGATGACCGTCGAATTGAGGAAGAAATCCAAAAGGTCAATCGGGAATTCAAGCTCGACATCAAATAAAGATCATTACGAATAGCGAACATTAGCAGGAAAAACAGCAAATCGATGCGAATATTGTTTGTTACTCATTATTTTCAGCCGGAGCCGAATTTCTTTTATTGTCTTCCGTTTGCCAAAGAATTAGTCCGCCGCGGTCATTCCGTACAGGTAATTACGGGTTTTCCAAACTATCCTGGCGGCAAAATTTATGATGGCTACAAAATCAAATTTTTCCAAAAGGAAATAATGGATGGCATTCCCGTTTATCGTTTTCCATTGTATCCCAGCCATGACCAGTCTTCCTGGGGACGTACTCTGTGTTATGGCTCTCTTTCGCTTTCGCACACACTGCTGGCTCCCTGGCTGATCCAAAAAGCGGATGTCGCTTTTGTTACGCAGGGGCCTGCTACCATCGGGATGCCCGCGATACTCCTAAAATGGCTCCGGCGCATTCCCTTTTTGTTTAGTATTCAAGACCTCTGGCCGGACAGCCTGCTTTCGACTGGGATGTTTAGTGAAGGGCTGGCGTTTAAGCTGCTCAATGGCTGGTGCAAATTTGTGTACAGACAGGCAGCGAAAATTACCGTCATTGCCCCGGGGATGAAAACGAAGTTAATTGAACGCGGCGTACCCGAAGACAAAATCGAGGTTCTCTACAACTGGTGTGATGACGCCCTGATATGCCGGGCGGACAGAAACGAAAAAATGATTCACCAATTAAGCTTTGCGGGCAAGTTCAATGTGGTCTTTGCCGGCAATATGGGCAAGGCTCAGGCGTTGGATGCCGTGATTAGGGCGGCGGCACTTATCCAACCTGCTCGGCCGGACATTCAGTTTGTCTTTATCGGCTCCGGCGTCGAGGTTGAAAATCTCAAAGCACTCGCCGCACAACTAAACTTGACTAATACTCTCTTTTTGCCCCGTCGTCCCATTAATGAAATCGGTCCAATTCTGTGCCAGGCCGATGCGCTGCTGGTGCATTTGCACAAAGACCCGTTGTTTGCAATCACCGTTCCCTCCAAGACGCAGGCGTATCTGGCAATGGGGCGTCCCATTGTAATGGGTGTCCAGGGCGACGCTGCTGATTTAGTACAAAGGGCCGGCGCCGGCGTAATCTGTGAACCGGAAAATCCAGAATCGATTGCATCGGCGGTTTTGTCGCTGGTTCAAATGCCGCAGGAGCAAAGGGAAAAGATGGGGCGGTCGGGAGCCTCTTTTTATGATGCCAACTTGAGCTTTCTCAAAGCAGCGGATCACTATGAAAAGATGTTTGAAAAAATAAAAAGGGACAAATAAAAAATGGATATTCAGATTCATCGTCTTGAGCATCAGCACCTAAAACAGGCAGTGGAAGTCCACCTTAAGGCCTTTCCCGGATTCTTTTTGAGTTTTTTAGGCCCCAGATTCCTGACAGAATTTTATCGCTCTTTTATTGAAGATGATGCGGGTATTGGCTTTGTGGCATTAGATACCTCATCGGAGAATGTGGTGGGTGTCGTAGTCGGCCCCTTGATTCCGGCCGGCTATTTCAAGCGGCTGCTCAAACGTAAATGGTGGGCGTTTTGTCTGGCCAGTATGTCAGCGGTTCTCAAAAAACCCTCGGTGATTAAGCGTTTATTCAGGGCGGTTTTCTATCGCGGCGACACGCCAGCCAATGTTGAGGGCTTGGCATTATTGAGCAGTATCGCCGTATCGCCCGATGTTCAGGCCAAAGGACTGGGCAGCAGCCTGGTACGGGCTTTTATGGACCAGGTCAAACGGCGGGGCGGCAGGGGCGTATTCCTGACCACCGACGCCGAGGGCAATGACAAGGTCAATCGGTTCTATGAAAAAATTGGTTTTTCGCTGGAATCATCCTATGCCACCCCCGAAGGCAGAAAGATGAACCGCTATGTCCTGGTATTTTAAAGCCGAAAATTTGTAAGCAGCCCCCGCCCGCTGTAAGCTGTCAGTTTTTTTATTACCAACAACTAATTCCAAAGAACTTCTATGACCAGCAAAAATCAAAACCGCACACCGTTGTATTTATTCGGTATTGGATTTCTTGTGATACTGGGATTGTTCATCGCAAAACGGCTGATGTCTGCCGGAGGCGTATCGTGGTATCTCCCCGACAACTCCGGCTCAAGCCGTCTATTGGCCGGCGATTCCAGCCTCGTTGCCGTCTTTACCGATGGCGCCGCCGCGGCATGGGATTGGAAGTCGCCTTCCCCGCAGCCGCTGTGGCAGTTTGCCGCCCCCAGTGACCGTCTGGTGATGCTGGATGATTCGCGTCTGGCGGCCGTAACCAAAACCGGCAAAAAGAGTTTCTCTATTTACAATGTAAAACAAAACCAAAAATTGTTCGAAGCCTCCGTCGGCTGGGAAGACCAGGATATCTGGCTGCTGCAGTCTCCCAGCCGCGGCGTCCTGGCTCTTGCCTGCATCAATCCCGACAAGGCGGGACAGGTGCTGTACGAATTGATGACTATCGACCCCGCCGATGCCCGCCGCAGTTTTCCGGTCTCCATCGACCTTGCCGCCGCCGACAAGCGCTGCATAGCGTTTGCCGTATCCGATAAGAAACAATTGCTGGCCGCCGGCAGCAGCGGCAAACAGGGATTGATCTTCATTGCCGATCTGGAGCAGGGCAAAATTATTCTCGAGAAACAGTACCCCGACACGCTGGAATTTACCTCCGCAGCCTTTACGCCGGATGGGTCGCGTGTCTTTTTGACCAATCGCAATGGATCGGTATATGGTATGGATGCCGCCTCCGGCGAGATTCAATCAACCTATACTGTTTTAAGGCCCGGCGAGAAAAATCCCGTCACCAATGAAACCCGCTCTGATGGCATCACCATCAGTGCTGACGGCAGTTATGTCGCCGCCGTCGTGATCAATGTGGTCCATATCTGGGATATTCAGACGGGAGAACACGTATTTCAGTGCAGCCCCGGCCATAAATTGACCGGTGCCATTGCCTTATCGCCGGATGGGTCTTTATTAGCAACCTCCGATATTCGAGCCAGCGGCGCCGTCCGACTATTTCAGGTCAAAAAAATTGACAATTGAAAAAGAAATTAACCATGAAGCCGTTGAAGCACAGGAAGAAAAGAAACTGAAAATTAAATTTCATGACCTTCATGCTCTTCATAATTAAAAAATTAAAAATCGAAAAATTCAATTGGCTGTTAGCTGTTTATTGCCTACTGTTAGCTATAATCTATTTTCGTGTGAAAAAATTAGTGTGAATTCCTTTAATCCCGTCTATAATAGGTGTTATGGTTGATATTGCGAAAATTCAAGCAGACATTGTTGAGCGGCTAAAGCCATTGGAGCCGGAAAAAATTATTCTTTTCGGTTCTTATGCTGCCGGCACATCCACGCGGGACAGCGATATTGATTTATATGTTGTCACCCGGGATGATTTTCTGCCGCAAAGCTTTCAGGAGCAGAACCGTATTTATTTGAGCATTTCCAAACGCATTCGGGATATCCGAAAACAAGTGCCGGTCGATTTAATTGTGCACACCAAAAAGATGTATGAAAAATTCGTTCAAATGGACAGCGCCTTTGCCAGACAAATTATGCGGGAGGGGGTTATTCTTTTATGAGTAAAGCGATGGCATTGGAATGGCTTAAGGCCGCCGGCGATGATTTACGGCTGATAGCGAGTATTGCGGCTGATATACACTTGACGCATTTGGCGGCGTTTCATTCCCAGCAGGCGGTGGAAAAATCATTTAAGGCGATATTGGAATTCCTCAATCAGCCCGCTGTCCGCAACCATGATTTGTTAACGCTCAGAGATAAGCTTGGCAAAGACTTTCAGATGGAAAATGAAGAGATGCTCGAATCTCTCAATAATCTGTATGTCGAATCGCGGTATCCGGGCAATTTGGGTCTTTTGCCCAATGGCAAGCCGACTCTGCGGGACGCCCATGAGTTTTTTGAATTTGCGCAGGGAGTCCATGCTCAGGCTCGAACAATAATCGATAGCATCTGATTTTGCCCGTTCTCTTATTTTACTCATTGAAGTCGAAGTTTTCGACTTCAATCAAATTTGTGTTTTCGTGGTTAAAAAATCCTAATTTCTCAATTTTCAATTGATACGCTGTCCGCAGCCTACTGTCAGCTGTTGTCTGTCTGCTGTAGTCTGTTCGCTTTCTTATCTACGAACTACGAACTACGAACTTTCCCTCGTGGCAAAACTGACTAAACGAATCTTTGATCTTCTCGTTTCCGCTATCGCCTTGCTGTTCCTGCTGCCCTTGCTGCTGATTGTTGCAATATTAGTCCGCATCAAGCTTGGCAGTCCCGTTATCTTTCGCCAGCAGCGTCCCGGTCTGGATGGCAGGCTGTTTACCATCTATAAATTCCGTACGATGATTGCAAAAACGCACGATGAAAACGGTGCGATTTTGCCTGATGATAAGCGTCTGACGCCGTTTGGCTTGTGGCTTCGGGCGGTCAGTTTCGATGAATTGCCTGAGTTGTGGAATGTTCTTAAAGGCGACATGAGCTTGGTCGGACCTCGTCCGCTGATGGTCAAATATCTGGACCGCTACACGCCGCACCAGGCGCGCCGTCACGAGGTCAAGCCCGGCATTACCGGCTGGGCGCAGGTTAACGGCCGCAACAATATCACATGGGAGGAAAAATTCGACCTGGATGTCTGGTATGTCGATAACCGATCATTTTGGCTGGATATGAAAATCCTCGCCCGCACAGTCTGGCAGGTCGTCAAACGCGACAACATCGCCAAAGAAGGCCACGCCACGGTGGATGAATTTTTCGGCACAAAAAAATGAAAGGTGAAAAATAAGAAGTCTAAAGACAGAAGTCAGGAGACAGCCAAAGAAAGGTCACAAGAACATAAGAACTCAAGAATACATGGAAAATTCTAAATCATAAGCACTAAATGATAAACAAACTTGAAAATCAAAAATTCAAAATCTGTGCAATCTATGAAATCAGTGTTTAATAATCTTCGTGTCCTTCGTGGTTAAAAATTCTTGTAAATCCAGTGAATCCTGTCAAAAAGTATAATCTGTGAAATCTGCGTAATCTGTGGTTTCTCCTGTCTAAGAACTACGAACTAAGAACCACGAACTTCATCTGTGGTTTCTCTTAAACAATATGTTCACTTATACCCAAGCATCTAACATCGAATCCTCCTGTCAATCGCCGTTTTACCTGTGCGACGGCAAGCGGTTTGCCGACAATCTTGGTCGGATGACGGGGGCGTTTTCGTCTCGCTGGCCTAAGTTTATTTTGGCATATTCCTATAAGACCAACTATCTGCCGTATCTGTGCAAAATCGCCAAGGACGGAGGCGCTTGGGCCGAAGTGGTCAGCCGTCTGGAGTATGACCTGGCGGTTAAAATTGGGCAGGATACCCGCAAAATCATCTTCAACGGCCCCGTTAAATCGGAGCAGGATATTGCATTTGCACTGGATAACGGTTCGCTGGTGAATCTGGATTCCGCATCGGAAATGGAGGATGCTATCCGTTATGCACAGCGGCATCCGGATAAACAAATCCCCATCGGTCTTCGTATCAATATCGATTTGACTGACCCGCAGGGTCTGTCTCATGTTCAAAACCGTTTGCCCCACAGCCGTTTCGGAATAAGTCCTATTGAGCTGCCTGCTGTCCGTTGTAAGCTGTCTGCTAATCTTCATGTTGTGAGTCTGCACGGCCATACCTCCTCTGCCGACCGCAGTGTTGAGGGCTATCGTGTCATTGCCCGCACGCTGGCAGATATTGCCCAAAAGTATTTTTCCGACACTATTCAGATCATCAACATTGGCGGCGGTTTTTTCGGTGATGTGCCGCCCCAGATGGGTTTCCACAATGTCCCAACGTTTGATGACTATGCCCAAGTGGTTGCCGATGTGTTAAAATCCTATACCTGGCACAATTCGCCTTGTCTGGTCGTTGAGCCCGGGCTGGCGCTGGCCGCAGATGCAGTCAGTTTGGCAACCCGCGTCATCAGTTCCAAGACCATTGCCGGCAGGACGATTATCACTGTTGATGCCAGTGTATATCACCTCAAGCCGACGCTGCACACACGCAATCTCCCCTTTGCGGTGATTGCCGCAGACGATAAGCCGCATCCGCAGGGGTGTTTCTCTGTGGCCGGCAGTACCTGTATGGAAAAGGATTATCTGCTGACCGATGTGTTCGGTGCAGTTCCTGCCGTCGGCGATTATCTGGTTTTTACGCATTGCGGGGCATACAGCATTGCGTTAAGTCCGCCGTTTATTCATCCAGCACCGGCGATTGTCTCGGTCGATGGCGATAAGGTTAGCCTCCTCCGCACCCGCCAGACCCTCGACCAGATGTTCGCAAATTATGTCTTTTAAGAAAATGGGGACTGGCAGCGTTCTGGCTTTGGCGAGGTTGTACCTGTCCCCGCTTTCCACTATTTGAAAAACGGGAATCTGAAAAATGAATGATAAACATACAGAATGGCTCAAGCAGGCACAATATGACATCGAGACGGCTCAATTTATGATTAGCGGCCAGCGGTATTTTTATGCGGTCTTTATGTGCCATCTGGCGGCAGAAAAAGCATTAAAAGGTCTCTATCAGAACAAACTGCAAGAGGTGCCTCCCAAAACTCATAATCTTATTTATCTGCTGGATAAAATCGGTATCCGGCCTGATGAATCGATGGGCAAATTTATCGCACGGCTTAGTGAGGCCAATATCGCGGCGCGGTATCCCGAAGACCTTGACCTGCTGCAGGCACGTTATACGGCTCCGGTGGCAGTCAAGACAGTAGAACAAACAAAGGAGGTTCTCGAATGGATAAAACAGCAGTTCTAACAGTTATTTCCGATTTCAGAAAGGCATTGGAATCGGCCGGAGTTCGGCCCGGCAAGATTATTCTCTATGGTTCTATTGCGGCTGGCAATAGCCGGCCAGACAGCGACATTGATTTGGTTGTGATCTCTGAGGATTTTGCGGGTAAGGATTACTGGCAGCGGATAGACCTTTTGTCGGAGGCTGTTTATCAGGTCTTTAAGCCCATTGAAGCGGTAGCGATGACGCCCGATGAGTGGGCGGCCGGCGATTCGATGATTGTCGATTATGCCCGCAGCGGACAGGTGGTCTATGGCTGATTTTATGGTTACAATTCTCTCCGACAACATTTGTTTGCGTCCGATAGAATATCGTGACCTGCCGAACCGCGTCGCCTGGTTCAATGACCCCGATGTCCGCCGCACGCTGGTGGTAACCGAGCGGTTTGAACTCGAAAAAACACAGCGCTGGTTCCAGCGTCTTCAATCCGACCCTGCCCGCGTGGAGTTTGCCATTGAGTCGCTGGATGGCATTGTCATTGGCATCACCGGCTTGGCGGGTATTGACAACGAACACGGCCTTGCCGAATGCTACTGCGTTATCGGCAATAAGGACTATTGGGGCAAAAAGCTGGGTACCGAGATTCATTCGGTTTTGATTCAGTGGGCGTTTGAGGCGTTGGGTGTTGTCAAGATTCGTGCCGATATCCGCACCAATAATCCAGCCATCTTTCGCGTGGTGGAAAAACTGGGTTTTAAGATCGAAGGCACGCTCCGCCGGGAAAAGGTCGTTGACGGCCAGCGGATTGACCTGTACCGCATCGGCCTGCTCAAAGAGGAATTTACGCCAACCCATAAGGTGTTTAAGATAGAGTAAAGTTGATAGTCGATAGTTTATAGTTGATAGTTGGGGAAAAATCTTTCTATCAACTATGCACTTTGAACTATAAACTTGAATCTGTGTCATCTGTGAAATCTGTGGTTGCTTCTTCCGTCTAAGAACTCCGAACTAAGAACTACGAACTTAATAAGGCTTTTTTATGCAAAAACAAATTAAAACCGTCGCTGTGCTTGGCGCCAGCGGTACTGTCGGCAGTCTGTCCGGCGGTATTCTCGCCCAAAGCGGCCTGAATGTCTATTATATCAGCCGTACTGTCGAGGGTTCCCAGAAGGGTCTTGCCCGTGCCGTCAAGCAGGCGCGTTCGGAGGCGATTGCCAAACACATCACCTGCGGCGATTATGCGGGGCTGTTTGACAAGGCCTGTTCGCAGGCTGACTGGATTTTGGAATGTGTCGCCGAGGATATGGCGGTTAAGAAAGACCTCTATGCCAAAATCGACGCCGTCCGCCGGCCGGATTCGATTGTCAGTTCGGTTACTTCCAGCCTGCCGCTGGAGGAGCTGCCGGTGGGGCGGTCGGAGTCCTTTTGTCATCATTTTCTTTCGACGCATTTTTACAATCCGCCCGGCAAGATGCTGGCCTGCGAATTGGCCGGCACCCGTCAGACGGATCCGGCGATAGTCGAGTTTATGCATCGGTTTCTTGAACAGCCGCTGGGGCGTGTGGTCGTTCCGGTCCGGCCCGTCGCGGCGTTTGCCGGCAACCGCATTGCCTTTCTGCTGTTTGCCCGCATTACGGAATTGGTTGAGCAGTATGGTGTTCAGATGATGGATGCCCTGATTGGTCCTTATACCGGCAGGCTGCTGCCGCCACTGGCGACGATTGACCTGGTTGGTCTGGATATCCACAAGGCGATTATCCAGAGTTTGCAAAAATACACGCGGGATGCGTTTCATCATCGGCTGGTGATTCCGGCGTATATGGAAAAGATGATTGCCGCCGGCCGGCTGGGCAACAAGACCCGAGGCAAGGGCGGCCTTTTCAAAAAGCTCGAAAGCGGCGAATTTCTGTATTATGACCCCGCATCGGATGACTATATCCCGGCAAGGCCGGTATCGGTTCCGTTTGCCGAGACGGCGAAAAACCAGATTCGCGTCGGCTTGTACCGGCAGGCGTTTGAGACGATTTGCAATGCCGGCGGTGCCGAGGCGCAGATTGTCCGCGAAATCCTCGCGATGTATATCGCCTATTCCTATATGATGATTGGTGAAGTATCGGATATGGAATACGGGATATCGTCGATTGACCGTGTGATGGCATCGGGTTTTCACTGGGCCTGTCCCAGTTTGCTGGTTAATATCTTGGGCGGGGCGGATAAGGCGGCAAGGCTCATTGAGTCTGCCGGCCTGCCGGTGCCGGCGGCGCTGCTGGCCGATACCGCCTGGAAAAAGGTCAACCCCAACGCCGGCAAGTACTTTATTGCTGGATGAGTGTGGAAAAATGGGTTCGTTTTTCAAAAAGCAGTTAGCCATTAGTTTAGCCGTTAGTGAGGAAATTGGCTTCGTTTTTCATTTTTCGTATCCAATCCAAAATGGGTTCGTTTTGTTGAAAACCATATATATAGGTATATATGTAGGTATATGGGTATATTAAAAATCAAAAAGCAAAAATAAAAATGACAGATTCAAGATTAAAAATGTCGGATTTTTGATTTGCGATAAAACAAATCGAGAAACCAGAGTTTTGATGTCTCCTTTCTTCGGGCTTCTGGAACGCCCGTCCTTTGGTGTGTATTATACCAGAATCCGGCTGAAAAGTCCAGATGGAACCACCATTTTTTGTTGAACTTCTACATAGCTCTTGACGAATATATATTATAGGCTATAATGACACATGTGGAAAATCGAATACACGGATGAATTCGGTTGCTGGTGGCAGACGCTGACGGAGCAGGAGCAGATTGACTTGGTTGCCAGCGTTGAACTTCTTGAGCGGTTTGGCCATCATCTGCCTCGGCCGCACGCCGACACCATCAAGGGATCAAGACATGCAAATATGAAAGAATTGCGAACGCAAAGTCAGGGACGGCCACTGAGGACGTTTTACGCATTTGACCCGCGACGCAGTGCTATCCTGCTTATTGGTGCAGATAAGACAGGCGATGGGCGGTTTTATGAGAAAATGATTTCGTTGGCCGACCGACTGTATGATGAGTATTTGGAAGAACTTAGACGTGAAGGGTTGCTATAATGGCTCACGATTTTAACAAACTCAAAAAAAAGATGAAGCCGGAAAGCCTTAACAAGGCCGGCATCAAAGCCAGAGAAATGATGGCCGAGATGCTGCTGGCGGAAATACGCAAGGAGGCGGGATTTACCCAGGAGGATATCGCCCGGGCGCTGGGGATTAAACAGCCCAGCTTGTCCAAGCTCGAATCACAGGAGGATATGCAAATCGGCACGCTGGGGCGGCTGATACAGGCGCTGGGCGGACAGCTTGAACTTATCGCTCACATGCCCGGCGGGGATATTAAAATCCGACAGTTTAAGGCATAGCTGTCGCAGCCGAAAGTTCTTAGTTCGTAGTTCGGAGACAAGAGAAAATCGGATTTTTAACGCAAAAGACTCTAAAGGCGCGGATTCAGCGTTTAGTTTTCAGCGGTTAGGCTTTAGCTCATAGCTGATGGCTGACATCTTTTTTTGACAGAATTGACAGAATTGACGGGATAAAGTTAGTTTTGAGTTTCAAGTTTTGAATTTTGAGTCTTGTTTATAATTTAGTGCTTAGAATTTAGGATTTTTTAGGTAGGCTTGGCAGGATTTTCCAATCCCATAGGAAAAGGAGAAAAAGATGAGAAGGGCGATTATTTTTGCGTTGTGCATCCTTCTTTTTGAGTTGAAGACATACGGCAGCATCAGTGAGGACAATCTTGCCAATTTGGTGTCCGCTGCATGGAAGACCGTGCCGGAAAGTATGGACATTTCTTACACGCTGACGACGCAGGACTTCTCAAAAAATGAAGAACAATTGACAAGGGAATATAAAAAAGTGGCTGCGGAGTTGTATCCTGAAAGCACCCCTGATAAGCAAAAAGAGTTTATAGAACTGAATGTCCGCAAGCGGTTGGAATCACAGCGGGATGGGGAAAAGATACAGTTTCGCGTTCGTTATGATAAGGACCGTCAGCGAATCGACACGGAAGCGTTTGGCTTTTCCAAGACGTATATTGAAATATCGGACAAATCGGGCCATATCAGCCGCCTTGAGTATCATCATGGAACAAAAAAAGTATTTGTCAGGACTGCCGAATTCAGAGATAAGTATTCTGAAAATAGCGATGTTCCAATGTTTATGACCTTGCCGCCGGGCATGGCCAAATCAATAAAAAAAGCCGCCGGAGATTGCCATCAGGATGGGTCGTGGGATCCTAATGAGGCAAAAATCGAACGGCTGCGTTCCGGCATGGCAGATGATTTTTCTCTTGCGATCGAGGCGTCCCCGGAATTTCCCGATGAAAAAATTCATATCGAAAAAATCCTCTTGGGTGGGCTTGATAAAAAGCCTCTTGTCAAGACGCGGCTGGTTGTGGACAAAGATAATTATTCCAAAGTATATGAGTACAATGAAATACTGGCCGCGACGGGAAAGCCCATCAAAATAGAAGTCCGCAGCAAGTTCGATGCCATGGATTTTCCGCATTGCGTGGCAATAAAAGAGTATAATGCCGAGGGAAATCTTAAATTGAATAAACTTTACGAAATTGAAAACGTACAAATAAATCTATCCTTTTCAAACGATGTATTTGAGATTGATTCGAAAAGCTATACGGTTGTCGAGCAGGGGGGGAAGTAGTTTGCAAGATAGGCTAAAGCCTATCCTACGAACTAAAAGCCAATTGCTAATATCTAATCGCTATTTTTTGCGTTAAAAATTCTCTGTGCCCTCTGTGGCAAAAACAATCTGCGGTTTCTCCTAATTTTCGTGTCTTTCGTGCTAAAAAAATCCTATTGCGTCTATTGCGCCTTTAGCGTCTTTTGCGTTAAAATCTTAATTTCTCAATTTTCAATTATAAATTCTCAATTCCGGCTTCGCCGGTCTCTGTGTTCTTGTGACAAAATTAATCTGCAGTTGCTTTTGAATAGAGGTTAAAAAATGAAACTGACTCAACCTGAAAAAGATCTTCTGGCAGGTCTTGCGGCGAGCCTTAAGAGCGAGTTTAAGGCCCACAAGGTAATGCTGTTTGGTTCTGCGGCGCGGGGTGAGATGGATTCCTACTCCGATATTGATATTCTTGCGGTTCTTCCCGAGCGTACCTGGGATATTGAAAAGAGGATTATCGACTTGTGTTTCGATGCCGAATTGCAGTGCGGACGGGTCATTTCCACGACATGCTACAGCGTTGATGAATTTTACAATAGTCCGCTCAAAGAGTCTCCGCTGGTTCTCAACGCTCTTAAACAGGGACAGCCATTATGACAGCCAATTCCAGAAAATTGATTGAATACCGGTTTGCACAGGCACGGGAGACGCTTGCAGTTGCAGGCGAGTTATTCAATAATGGTCATTATCGGGACGCTGCCAATCGTGCATATTATGCGATGTTTTATTGCGGGCTTGGATTGCTTGCGGCTAAGAATTTGGGTACCAGTAAACACACCGGCGTGCTGAGTTTATTTAGTCAGCATTTTGTAAAAACCGGTCAGATATCGACACTGGCTGGCCGGCATTTAAGACAGGCATTTGAATTGCGGCAAAATTGTGATTATAGGGAGTTTGTGCATATCTCCAAAGAACAGGTGCAGGAGGTGCTTGCTAATGCGGCCCAATTTATTCAGGAGGCTGCCTGTGTTTTCGAAAAGATGCAATGTGATTGAATCAGCAAATTGAAAATGAGAAGTCAGAAGTCAGAATGGAAGAATGCGGAAAATCAAAAATCAAAAATCAAAAATTGGTTCAACTCCCAAAAAGTTGGTTAAATTATCAGGCGACGAAGGCCTG
>CAZICJ010000064.1:0-13975 GCA_964537635.1 uncultured Pirellulales bacterium | reverse complement strand
ACCTGAGAATCCTGCATCTGCACCGTTCCACCAACGCATTAATCGGATGAGCCGACAAAAGACTATTCAAAGAGTTGATTAGAATGCTGACCCTGACTCCGTACAGCCGGACAGAATTCCAAGGCGCCCTGGAGGATGATATCTCTGATGACCCTGTTAAAAAAGCGTGGGGATTTTTTGTTAAATGTCGGCAATCCATTGGAGGACTTGGAATGTCCAAACTGTCCAGTGCAAGCTGGGCAATGAGTTTGAGAACCCGAAGAGAAATAAAAAGCGGGGACAGGTACAACCTGGCTGGCGCCAGAACGTACCAGTCCCCGTTTTTCCCTCATCTTTCTCTGCATTCTCTGCGGCAAAAATATTCCTGTCCAAAAAATCTATGAAAATCTGCCGAATCGGTGGTTTCTCTTTTGGCGGTTTTCGCATATAATATTGTGTCTATGAAAGAATTATTGCAAAAACTGATACGGTGTGCGCCGACGGCTGAAAACGGCGAATTGCAGATATCGCAGGTGCTGAAATCCTATTTTGCGGATGCCGGCATCGACGCCCAAATAGACTGCTGGGATGGCAAACACGCCAACCTGACGGCAGTTGTAAAAGGATCGGGCGAAATACCCGGCCTGCTGTTCGGCGGTCATTCCGATGTGGTGCCGGTCGGCCAGGAAGCATGGACATACCCGCCGTTTGAGGCGGTCGAAGCGGACGGCAAGATTCACGGCCGCGGAGCGGTCGATATGCTGTCAGGCCTTGCCGCATCCGCCGCTGCGGTTGCCGCCATCAAAAAAAAGGGTATTCGCCTCAAGGGCGATTGTATTTTTTCCGCTACCGCCGCCGAAGAAACCGACAGTTGCGGCATCAAGAAATTTCTGCGTTCCACCGCCAAAACTCTTGGAGCATTGAGCGGCATTATCGTGCCGGAGCCGACGGCGATGCAGCCCATTCGCGCCCATCGCGGCATTTTGTGGCTGTCGATTGAAACGGCCGGCAAGACCGCTCACGGCTCGATGCCGCATCTGGGTATTAATGCCATCGACAAGATGCGGCGGTTTCTCAACGCCTTGCAGGACTATCGAATTGCGTATCCTGCCCATCCGCTTTTGGGACAATGCTGTCTAAGCGTCAATACGATTGCCGGCGGACAGGCGGCCAACATCGTGCCGGACAGTTGCACAATCCGAATGGACATCCGCACACTGCCCGGCCAGGAGCATACCGCGATTATGCAGGATATGGAACGGCTCTTTGAGCAAATTCGCAGGCAGGACAAGGATTTTGCGGCGACGCTGTCGGTGGTGCGTTCTGTGCCGGCGCTGGAAACAGCCGCCGATGATCCGTTTGTGCGGTCAGTCTGCCGCATTATGAATATCGACCAGGCTGGCGCAGTCGGCTTTACCACTGACGGGCCGTGGTTTGCCACTTTGGGAGTACCGGTGATGCTTTTGGGGCCCGGCCAGCCGGCGATGTGCCATAAGCCCAACGAATATATTGAAATCGAAAGTCTGCGGCAAGCCGAAGAAGTCTATCGGAACATCATTCTTGGCGTGCTTGGATAACTGGCGAGACGGTGTTTTCCGCTATGAAACCGCAACATGATAGCGGTCTTCAAAAACAACCTTGAAGTCATAGACATTATCAAAATCCTCGATGCGGTCGCTGTCCTGCGAGGTCATCAGTTCGTTGGCAATCATCAGATAGACGATCTCGCCAAAATCCCGGGTCGTCTTGACGCCCCATTTCTCTAAGACCATTGCCGCCAGCCTGCCCCAGCGCTGACGCGCATAGTCCGCAAGCCCCCACGCCAGTTCCTGGCCGCTGACATGCCGCTTGTGTTCGGCTTCCTCACTTTGGCGCAGCTTCTCGATGGTCTTGCCCAGACCTTCAAACACAAACTGCAGCGCTCGCGGGTCAAACCGCCCATCCTCACGGGCAACATGCTCTATACTTAACTTTGCCATTATGGGTGATAAAAAAGTTTTTAGTTTTTAGTTCTTAGTTCGGAGTCAGAAGAAACCACAGATTTCACAGATGACACAGATTATTCATTTTGATTTTAGCATTGTCATTTTGCATTTTAATCTTTGATTTTTGATTTCTTCCTTCTGACTCCTGACTTCTGGCTTCTTGTTAATGCACTCTATGTCCGGGTTTTCCGCCGGCGTCAATCGCCAGCAGGAATACCTGGTCGCCGCCGGGGCCTGCCGCACAGACCATACCTTCGGACAGACCAAACCGCATCTTGCGCGGCTTGAGGTTGGCTACGCAGACGACCAGCCGGCCGACAAGGTCTTCGGGCTTGTACGCCTTGGCGATACCGGCAAAGACATTGCGCACCACACCGCCGCCCAAATCCAGTTCCAGACTCAGCAGTTTGTCAGCGCCTTCGACGGCGGCCGCTTTGGCAACGCGGGCAATCCGCATATCCACCTTTGCAAAATCCTCAATCGTACATTCTGCCGCCAGCGGCTCATCCCAGCCTTCGGGCAGCGCGGGCTTTTGCGGCTCGGCCGCCACAGGCGCCGGCGCCGCTGCCGGCTGTTCGGCCGGCCTGCTTTGTTCTATCATCGCATCCACCTTTTCTTTATCCACTCGTTCAACAAGTCGTATATAGTCGTTAATCAGCCGTTCTTCCAGAAACGACCCGATATCCGCAAAACACTGCGGGGCAATATTCAAGAATTGCTCCATCTTTTCCGCAAACGCCGGAAGCACGGGTTTGAGATAAATCGTCAGTATCCGGGCAGCATTCAAAATCGTCGTCAGAGTCGTGCGGGCTTTTTCCGGCTCTGTCTTAATCACCGTCCACGGCTGATTGTCTTCGGTATATTTATTGCAGATATCCGCCAGCCCTGTGATGCGGCGAATCGCGGCGGCATAATCCAGATTTTCGTAGCAGGACACAATCTCGTCTTTGGCGGCGGCCAGCACCGCAAGCAATTCCTTGCCTCCAGCGTCAAGCCGTCCGAGCAGCCCGCCCAATTTGCCGGTAATCATCGGGCCGCAGCGGCTTGCCAGATTGGCTAATTTGCCCACCAAATCAGAATTGACCCGATTGATAAAATCATCCAGATTCAGGTCGATATCATCGACATCGCCGGACAGCTTGGATGCGTAATAGTACCGCAGATATTCCGGATTCAGATGCTCCAGATAGGTCTTGGCCATCACGAAGGTGCCTTTGCTCTTGCTCATCTTCTGTCCGTTGACGGTCAGAAAGCCGTGAACAAACAGTTTATCGGGGCGCCGCATTCCAGCCGCCATCAGCAGCGCCGGCCAGAACAGGGCGTGAAAATACATAATATCCTTGCCGATGAAGTGATACACTTCATACTCGCCGCCGTTCCAGACTTTTTCAAAATCCATCCCATTGCGGTCGCAGTAGTTCTTACAGGATGCCATATACCCAATCGGCGCATCCAGCCAGACATAAAAGTATTTGTCCTTTTGGCCGGGAATCTCAAAGCCGAAGTACGGCCCATCGCGCGAAATATCCCAATCCTTCAGGCCGGCGGCAAACCACTCCTGCAATTTATTCTGCACCGAGGCCTGCACATAGCCGGCGGCAAACAGCTCGCCCAGCCGGTCGGCATAGTCGGCCAGACGGAAGAAAAAGTGTGTGCTTTCCTTCATTACCGGCGGCTTGCCGCTGACGGCGCTGACGGCGTTAATCAATTCCGACGCCTGATAGTGCGCCCCGCAGGCGTCGCACGAATCCCCGTATTGGTTTTCGGCTTTGCAGCGCGGACAGGTGCCCTTGATATACCGGTCGGGCAGCCACATCTTTTCATGCTCATCATACGCCTGCAAAATCGGCTTTTGCACAATCGAGCCGGCCTGCTCGGCGCTGCGGTAAATCCGCTCGGCAAACTGCCGGTTTTCCGGCGAATGCGTCGTATAATAATTATCGAATGCGATATGAAACGCCGTAAAGTCGCGCAAATGTTCGCCGTGCATACGACCAATCAGCTCTTCGGGCTTGATACCCTCATTTTTGGCGCGAATCATAATCGGCGTGCCGTGCGTATCGTCGGCACAGAAGTAATAACAGGCATTGCCGCACAGTTTCTGAAACCGCACCCAGATATCGGTCTGGATATATTCCACCAAATGACCGATATGAATCGGCCCGTTGGCATACGGCAAGGCAGAGGTTACAAGTATCTTTCGAGACATCATCCATTCCTTGAATCGGCGGACGGCGGGTTATCTCGTCGGGGACGATTATCGCCCTGTCCGGAGTTGTTATTCTGGCCGTTGGGGCGTTTTTTCTTAAATCGCCGCCGGTTGCGGTTTTTGCGGTTATCCGAATCGCCGCGTTGCTGGCCATCCTGACGGTTCTGCTGGGGCGGCTGTGAAGCTTTCTCTGTATTGGCAGACTGCGGCAGGTCGGCATCCGTATTTTCAGACGGCTCATCGGCTTGCTGGTCATCCTGCGGCGGCTTTTCCTGGCGGTGTGAAGGCTCCTGCCGTCGGTATGATTCAGGGGCAGGTCTGGCCGGTGCTTCCGGCGGTTGCGGCTTGATACGCCGGCTCAATGCGGCCATATCCACCTCTTCGCCGGGCTGCGGCTGGTTTTCCAGAATGTGAATCTCACTGACAGGCCATGCCTGCCGATCGCCGTTGTCAAACTGCACGACTACCAACTGCGTCAAAATCTGCACATCAAACACCCTGCCGACGCCCTGCGAGGTTTCCACAAACAATCCCTTGCGGGGCAGCGTGCCGCGCAATTCCTGATACGTCGCATCCTCATAGCGAAGACAGCATTTGAGCCGCCCGCAATGGCCGCTGATTTTGGATGGATCTAATGTCGCCTTTTGCAGTTTGGCCATCCGCATATTGACCGGCGCCAGCACTTTGAGATACCGCTTGCAGCAGCACTCCTGCCCGCATGTTTCAAAATCCGATACGATCCGCGCCTCATCGCGAGAGCCGATTTGACGCAGCTCGATGCGCGTCTGATATTCTTTGGCCATCCGTTTGACCAATTCGCGAAAATCGATACGCCCTTCACTGATAAAATAAACTACAACCCGCTCTCCGCCAAACAGGTGCTCGGCATCGACAATCTTCATCGCCAGACCCATCTCGTTAGCAAGTCGCTGACAGCATTTGGCCTCTTCTGCCGCCGAGACTTCCAAATGCTTCTGTTCGCTTAAATCTTCGGCATTGGCAAACCGCACAAAGCTGCCTGTTTCAGCGACTACCGGAACGCCGGCCTCCGTCGGGCCAAAATACCCTTCCGTCTGTTCGGGCGTAAATCGAAACTGCCCACCCTTGTACGAATGCGAGCCAACCACCTCCCCCAGCTCAAGCCCGCGGCTGGTCTTAATCACCGCGTGCGAATGCACTTTGGGAACATGGGCTTCATTATGTTCAAACCAGCCAAGCGACCCCATCTTGCCAAATCGAACCAGTATCAGCTTTTTGGCTGGCCCTTTGGGTTTGGCGGCTGCATCATTTTGCGTCATGTATCAATTCTCCAGTATTCATTTCCCGATATATCCTATCGGTCATCTAACAACAGTGGAGACAGTATATCCGAATTGGTCAGATTTAACAACAGTCCCTCAAAAATTAGCTTTTCATTGACATTGGAGTCAATCCAGGAAAGTTTACTGGCCGCCGTAAGTACCGCTCTGGCAGCGGTTTCGGGGTCGGTCTTAGCCGCCATCCTCTGAATCAGACTTAATTGGTCGCAATGAACCACATCCTGGTTTTGCCCCAGCGAAACTTTCATCACATCGGCAAGTACGGCAATAACCATACGAATCAGGCAGCGTCTCGCACGCCGGCTAATATCCGAAGCATTGCCGCAGCCCAACTGCTCCTGCATCCCCGAAGACAGTGTTTTTACCGCCGCGGTCATCCATTCAGCCGTATCCAGCGCATCGCCCAGCGTCAATTCGGCCAGTTTTTCCACGAGCTGCCGCTTGATATCATACGCCGAAGTATCCTTGTGCCGCAGGCTGGACATCATAAGTGCCTGCCCCAGACTGCCTTCACTAAAAGCTGCCCAAAACGCCGCCTGCGGTGCAGAAACGCCGTTTTCCTTCAATACCGCTGCCAATTTCGGACGGTCAATATCGCCAAAGCGAATCAGCCGGCAGCGGGACAAAATTGTCGGCAAAAACGCATCCGGCCGATTGCTCAACAGGATGATAACACAATGCGCAGGCGGCTCTTCCAGTGCCTTGAGCATCGCATTTTGACTGCTGATGTTGACTTTTTCGGCCTCTTCGACCACAAAAACCACCCCCCGCCCCATCTGCGGACTGGAGGCGACTTTGTCTATCAGAAATTCACGGATTACATCGACCGGCATTTGCGATGGGTCGCCTTTGCCCTTGCCATCCTTGGTGAATTCCAGTAATTCTTTATATACCCTTTTGTAATCCGGGTGATTGCCCGCATCCATCAACAGGCAGGATGGGCATTTGCCGCAGGAATCTGTCCATTGTTTATCGTCTTTGCGGATTTTGACCGGTTTTTCGCACAGCAGCATTTTCGACCAGAGACGTGCCGCTACGGCACGGCCAACGCCATCCTTGCCGGCAAAGATATAACTCTGTGCCATTCGACCGGCGGCGTATGCCTGCTGGAGTGAATCGATTGCCGAATCCTGACAGAAAATATCGTTTATGCAAACAGGGGATTTCATAGTGCCTTATTGAACCTTTGCTCGACAACACGGCGGATTTGGCCAAAAACATCGTCGGGCTGTCCGGCGGCATCCACACGGATGCAGTGGTCAAACCGCCGGCATAATTCCAAATACCCTTGACGCACCTGCTGATGATAGGCGGCGGATTTTTGCTCCATCCGGTCTAACGGGCGGTTCATTCTGGATTGGGCGGTTTGGATATCCACATCGAGGATGATGGTCAAGTCCGGCCAGACACGGTCGAGACTGTTTTGGGCCACGTGTAATACCTTATCGATGCCGAAATTGCCCGCCTGCCCCTGATAGGCACAGGTGCTGGAAAGCCAGCGGTCCATCAGGACGCATTTGCCCTCGGCCATCGCCGGGGCGATGCACTCTTTCCACAACTGTGCCCGTGCCGCCATATACAGCAGCACTTCGGTATTATCCGACATCGCCGCATGCGCGGTATCCAGCAGGATGTGGCGAATCTTTTCGCCGATGACCGTCGTGCCGGGGTCGCGGAAACAAACGACCTGCGCCTTGCCGTCGGTCAGCCAGCCGGCCAGCCGTTTTTGCTGGGTACTCTTGCCGCAGCCGTCGGGGCCGTCCAGCACGATAAATTTGCCGTTATAGGCTGTCTTCATTTATGGTTTCCGTTTCCGCCAGTTGGTTGGAAGCGATGGTTGGGTCAACAACGCCGCCGGCATCCGGCGACAGACCGCTACTCTACTTGCAACCGCCCCAAAAGTCAAGAATTAACCACCCCGGCGCCAAAGGGAGATTTCTGCCACCGAGGGCACAGAGGGAAGTTTATCGTTGGTACAAACATTGGGACAATCTTTTCTTACTATAAACTATCAACTATCGACTATTAACTTGTTCTGAGCAACCACTGATTACGCAGATTTCTCACTTTTTGATTTTTGCTCTTTGATTTTTTAATTCTCTTGTGACCCGCAAGGTTCAAACCAAAAACTCAAAACTCAAAACTCAACACTCATAACTATCCCCCCTGTCCCCTACTCGTCCATTCCGTCCATATTTCCCCGACCCGCAAGGGTCAAACCCGAATAGCCCTGGGTGAGCGAAGCGAAACCCGGGGGAAAAGGCTCTCTTAAATAAAAAGCCCCAACGGAGCGAAAGTAAAAAGTAGGGTGGGCTATGCCCACGCCATTTATCGTTTTTATAAAAGCAGTTCAAATTTGTTTATGATTAAACGCTTATGATTTATGATTCTTCGTACCCTGTTAATCCCGTCAAAAAAATATTCCCTCATCTTTCTTTGTGTGCTCGGCGGCAAACAAATGGTCGTGCCGGCGGTCAGTCAATCTTTACCGGCAGGCTTTTTTCCCGTAGCGGGGCGGCGGTCAGGTCGAATAGCATCGCGATGTTATCGTTTTCAAACGCGGCGGCAGTCTCGCACAGCGCCAACTTCGCCGTATTCCGTTGATTGCTCAAATGCCCCAGCATCACCTGCCGCGGGGGTTTTTTGCTGTGTTTAACCGCCTGTATCAGCAGGTCGGCTGTCGCCGGATTGGGCAGATGGTAGCGGCTGTTAGGATTGTAGTATTGTTCCAGCAGGTCTAAATCGTGATTGGATTCGACAAAGATAAAATCCGCATCAATAAACTTATCCAGAATCGACTCCCACGCGCAGAAATCCGTTGCGATGACCGCCTTTTTATCCTTGTAGAATATCTCAAAACCAACGGTGGGAAAAGCCGGATGATGCGGCACGGCAAAAGGCCGTATCAGAAAATCGCCCGCCGTAAAGGGTTTGGTTTTGCAGGGGTGCAGATCAAGCGATGGAAAAGCGTACTCGTTGAAATGAAATGCCTTGAGATGCTGGATGCAATCCTGCCCAAGATAGACCGGACATCGCATGGCTTCGAGCACCCGCAGGGGATAATAGGAGATATGGTCGCCGTGCGTATGGGTCAGCAAAACGGCGTCGATTTTGGATTGCTCGACCAGCGGCGCCAGCGCCTGGCGGGTTCGCTTCATCGACGACAGACCGCAATCAATCACCAGACGGGAAGTGTCCGACCACAGGGTCAGGCAGTTGCCCGAACTGCTGCTGCAAATAGACTGAAAACAAAGCGGCATACGGTCCTTTCCAATCGGCTCATTGAGCGGTACGGACATAATAGACGATTTCGCTGCAAAAGCCGTTGTATTCCTTTTCGATGGTCTGCAAATCTTTGCCGATATACATCCGGAACAAAATCGGCGAGGTAACCGCATTCCACCCGACGGTCAGCGGACGGCTTCGGTCGGCGGCAAAACTGGTCAGCTCCGGGGCAATCGGCCAGGTGCCGCGCATGCCCCCCAGCAGCATCTTCTGATAATTAGCAAGATGCTTGCCGTAATCTTCTTCGCGCAGAAACCGCACCAGCGCGTGCGCCTGGGCATAAAATGTCAAAGCAGATGACTCGCTGCCATGCCCATCCAATGTCTGTCCGGGATTGATTTGGATTAACTCCCCCAATCGCAAAACCCGGCCTGCCTGCCGCGCCTCTTTGAGACTGGCCAGCCGCATCAGATTATTTTTCGGCTCAAAGACAAAACGCCCGTTTTCGTAGCGGCAGGTCTCAAACAGTGTCGCGACGCCCTCATCCAGCCAACTCGGCAGACGATAGCGAAAATGCCGCTCGGTGAACTGATGCCAGCCTTCGTGGCCCAGCACGGAAAAGGTCTGCTTGCGGCCAATGTTATAAGCCACACAGACGCCCCGCAGGGCATACGCCCCCTCCTTAATCTGCAGATAGACCTCCGCATCGGCGCCGGTAAAATCCCGCGTGAACTGCTCCCACTGCTGACGGTCGGCAAATAGATAGGTGTCGCAGACTATCGAATCATCGACCGCATCGGGCAATTGGCTGCAATAGGCCTGATACGCCGACTCCACAAAGCCCGGCACCTGACGCAGCATCAGCGGGTCAGTCAGCGTCGTATAAATGCGGTAATGATGCGTCTGGATAACCACCCCGCCGGCAAAACCCTCCTGCCATCTGGATACAGACCGCACCGCGGGAATATCACGCAAAAAATCCCCCGCAAAAACAGGTTCGGGCGATGGGGAATGGTGGGACACAGACTTGCCGCAGCCGACAAGACATAGCAAAAGACACATCAGAACGATGATGCGCAAGGTCTTTATTCCCAATAACCTCATTGAATCTCATCCCATGCGGCGCCGAAGACTTCGGCGGTGAACAAAAACACCTCAACCTTTGGGTTTTTCCACGCATCAGGGGCCATTCCTGCCTTGTGCGAACAGCAATAACTCAAAAACTCCTCTTTCGTCCAGCCGGTCTCCTCGGCCACCTGCGGCAGAAAACATCCGCTGCGGCAGCCATCCGTGATATAAATGCCGTGTTTGCCCAATTCCAGACTCAGCGGGTCTTTGGTTTTTTCCATCGGCGATAAAACCGATATCTCAATATCCAGTTGCTCCAATTCCTGCGGACGAATCGGATTGTGGACAAACCGCGGGTCTTTGCGGGCCGATGAGACGGCCATCTGTGAGACCATTTCAATCAGCGGCTCATCGGCGACAAATTGCCCAATGCAGCCGCGTAAATCCTCTCCATTTTTAAGTGTTACAAAGCAGCCGCATGGAATCTTTAATTCCTTATCGTCGGTTGCCGCCTTAGGAACCGGCTGCTTTTTGATAACCGCCTCGACCGTTTTTTTAGCAACGGCAAGCAATTGGTTTTTTTGCTGCTGGTTCATTTTTCACTCCAATGTGCGGAAGATTAGTGAAAATATTTGAGCGCCGCAAAGCCGCCAATCAGCATCGCGACCATCGCCAGACTCAGCCAGTTGAAGTATTTTTCGATAAAGGGACGGATCGCCTCCCCTTTCCAGCCGAACAGGCCGGCCACCATAAAAAACCGCGCCGAGCGGCTCAGCACCGATGCAATCACAAATCCCGCAAAATTAATTTTGGCCACGCCGGCGGTAATCGTGCAGACCTTGTACGGCAGCGGCGTAAAGCCGCAGGTAAAAACAATCCAGAAATCGTACTGGTCGTAGTATTTTTGGAAAATGTCAAAATTGGATTGCGTAAAACCAATCGACCCCAGATGGGCGAAAACCCACCCACCAATCTGCTGCCATAAAAACATCCCGATACCGTAGCCAAAAGCCCCACCCAGCACCGACGCGATGGAACAAGTCAGGGCAAACCGAAACCATTTTTTGGGCGCCCCCAGCGCCAGCGGCGCCAGCAGCACATCCGGCGGCACCGGAAAAAAACTCGACTCTGCAAAACTAAGCACAAACAGAGCCCGCTCGCCGTGCGGCGTATGAGCAAAATGAATCACCCAGTTATAAAGACGCCGATGCCAGTGCCACCAGGCGACCTGCTGCGTTGCCGTTTCCATAAGTTCTTTCCCAACCAGTGAGGATTTCATTGTTAGCAAATAGTTAACTGATTATATCCGTTTTGGCCGAAAAAGATAGGAAAATATCGGACGGGTAGAGGCGGCTGCTACTTCTTCCAAAAACGCTTTTTGAAACGGTTTTTCTTGTTGCTGCCGCCGGCGGCAGTGGATTTCTCCGTTTGCTCTCCAGGACGGCGATGCGATTGGGCCTGATGATACGGCTGTGCACTGGAATGCTTTTTGGACTGCGGTCGGGACAAATCGCGTCGGCTGGGATGCGCAGACCGATGGCTGGACGCCGATTGGGATAGTTCATGGGACTCTTCGGCATCCTTGAGACCTTCGGGTTTGGAACGCTGTACGGCGGGACATTTTTCCATCTTCAGTTTTTTGCCCATAAACTTTTCAATTTTCCTGAGATGTCCCTCTTCATCGACCGAAACAAATGTAATCGCGTCGCCGGCGACACCCGCCCTGCCGGTTCGGCCGATACGATGAATATAATCTTCAGCAAATGTCGGCACATCGAAATTGATGACATGCGAAATCCCATCGACATCGATACCCCGCGCTGCGATATCGGTGGCGACCATCACCTGATACTGGCCATCCTTGAAGCCATCTAAGGCGCGCTGCCGCTGGCCCTGTGTCCGGCCGGAGTGGATGGAGACCGAAAGTATCCCCTCTCGCTCCAGACGGCGGTTGATTTTGTCAGCCCCGTGCTTGGTGCGCGAAAATATCAGCACGCTGTTCATTGTGTCTTTGTTGAGCAAGCTCATCAGCAGGTCAAATTTGCGGTCTTTCGGGATGGAATAGATGTGCTGTGTAATCAATTCTATCGGATTGCGTTCGCGCCCGATTTGAATCATTTGCGGCGACTTCTGAATATCGGACACCAGCGCCTTGACCTCCGACGACATCGTCGCCGAAAACAGCAGCGTCTGGCGCTCCGTCGGCAGGGCTGAAATAATCTTTCGCACATCGCGGATAAAGCCCATATCGAACATCCGGTCGGCTTCATCGATAACCAGTACTTCGACGGATTTAAGGTCAATCGTCCGCCGCTGCATGTGATCCATCAGCCGCCCCGGCGTGGCGACAATGATATCCACGCCGCGCCGCAGCGCCCGGAACTGGTTATCCATACTTACGCCGCCATAGACGGCAAGCGTGTGTATTTTCATAAAACGCCCGTAATCCAGCACACATCGTTCAATCTGCACTGCCAGTTCGCGCGTCGGCGTCAAAATCAGCGACCGAATCTTTTTGGACTTCGGTTGCGGTTCATGACTAAGACGGTGCAGAATCGGCAGGACAAACGCCGCCGTTTTGCCAGTGCCGGTCTGGGCACAGCCGATGATATCCCTGCCAGCAATTGCTGCTGGGATGGCTTGAGACTGAATTTCGGTTGGAGCGGTGTAGCCGGTGGCAAGAATTCCCTGCACCAGCGAGTCACAAAGACCAAGAGACTTAAATGGCATTCAAACTATCCTAAAAAAAATGATATAACTACGGCGCGATAGCCGTTTCAACACAAATCATATACAACAGCCGCACGATAAACCCTGATGGCTCGCCCGCGTACTGACTGTCTTGACAACAGAACGAAAAAAATAAGCAATCGGCGGTAAAATCAGCCCTTGCTCTTAAACTCACCGCACCAGTTGGTCTCATAGACCTTCGGCCAGTGAACATCCGTCTTAATCGAACCGGTAGCTTCCGAGCGGCTGACGAAAAAACTCGGATTGGGGTGGGGAGCATACTTCCTGCACTCGCCAAAATTCGGACCCGTCTTCTCAAAATACCCGCATTGCAAGCAGGACTCCAGTCTTGCTTCCGACATAGTCGGCCCTTTCACAAACAGGTGGTCCCCCATTGTTTAGCCAAACTATGGTATAGTTTGCGGCCAAACCGCCCCCGGGTCAAGGAAATTCCATAAAAATAAAAAACAGGCAGGGTTTGCATCCTGCCTGTCGAAAAATCGCCGTAAATGGCAAAAATCTACTCAGCCGCCGTCTGTTCGGGCTTGTAATTGCGCTTCATGGGCTTTTGAATCAGACCCATTTTGATCGCTTTGGTCGAAACACGAACCCGCACGACTGCACCGTCAATGACCGCACGGACTTTCTGGATATTGGGCTTAAACTTGCGTTTGGTGATACCGGTAATCTTCCGGCCGACGCCGCCCAAATACTTTGCCTTACCGCGACGGGCAATGCTATTGCCGGCCGTCGTCCTTTTGCCTGTAAAATAACATACTCTGGACATTGTTCATACTCCAATTTCATTTCGAGAGCCAATTGCTCTACCGCTTCTATCTTACTAAAAGACCCGTTAGTATAGCGGTGGATATGCAAAAAGCAAGCAGAAAGCACAAAAAAAGTGAAAATACCCAAACAAAAACGCCAACCCCTGCATAAAAGGGCTGGCGATATAAATATAAGTGCTTATATGGAAATAAGATATAAATCTAAGAAAGCAGTGAAGTCGGTTCATTTCCAGAACCGGCGGACCGGGGCCTGTCGTGTAAAACCGCGGCAAGCAGGAATAAGTGCAAATTTTGTAGAATCTCGGCCCCATAAAATTGTACCTTAAATCATCGTTTTTCAAGGCATTCTGTTATACATTTCATACTCATAATATAGCAAACAAACAGGATTATTCCAAATCCACAGAAAATCATGTTTCTTTTTTCGTCTGGCGGACCGTGACCCGCCTCAACCGCTTCATAAAATTTACTGCTGCACATAATCTTGACCCCCAAAAATAATTTGTTCGTTTAACAAAAGTGAATATACATGAAACTGGTTTATATTTCAAGAATATATTAAGGAAATTAGGTGGGTTGTCTTCATATATTATAATTATCCTGTTTATGTGCTTAATATCGCGCTGGTCCGAGCCTCTTGAATCCACGCCATCAATTCCTGTTCTGCCCGCT
>CAZICJ010000063.1:0-13985 GCA_964537635.1 uncultured Pirellulales bacterium | reverse complement strand
TTTTTCATATTGCTTGTCTTATCATAACACTCAGGAGGTTATGAAATGACTTGTAGTTCTTAGTTCTTAGTTCGGAGTTCGGAGAAAGAGAAACCACAGATTTCGCAGATGACACAGATTTTTGGACAGGATTTTCCGCCATCCCTCATCCTTCTCTGTGTTCTCGGCGGCTAAAAAAGGATGTCATTTGGTGGTGGGGTTGATTTTACTTCCGATATAGCCTTCATTTCGGCACAGGGTGATGATTTTCATCGCCAGCGGGGCGGCATCACTGGAGCCGCGCTGACCGCCTTCGACCACCAGTGCCAATGACAATGCCCGTCCGGCGTTATCGGTAATAAATGCTGCAAACCAGGCGTTGTCAGGTCTCTCGGTAGAGCCGGTTTTGCCATAGATTTTCAGGTCGGTGTTTTTCAGTCCGCTTGCCAGCAGGGCTTCATAGCCCGAACCACCCTGCTCATTAACCACGGCGTGCATTCCATCATATACCACAGCCAATGTTGAAAGCCGGATGGGCAGCGTCTGGTTGTGTTTTTCGTTGAGCGGGTCATCCGGATCGGATACGATGCGGGCGGGTTTCCATACGCCTTTGCGGGCCAGCGCCGCATACGCATTGGCGACTTGCAGGACGGTTACGCGCAAATTGCCCTGGCCGATACCCCACCATCGTTTTTCGTTTTCAGGAATGGCGGGGACGTCGGCAAAAATATCGAACGGGTTTGCCTGACTGCCAAACACAATACTGCCGTGTGCCTGCCGGAATGCGGTTTTGACCGGCACAGGTAACTGCATCGCAGCGATTTTTTGCGGGTCGATGCAGGGCATCAGCACATCGCGTCCAAATCCAAACCGCCAGAGCCAGTGCTGCAATTTTTCGGGGTCCAACCGGTCGGCCAATCGTGAAAAATACACATTGCAGCTTCCGCGAATGGCGTTGCGTCCGTTGTTGACCTGATTTTCTTCCGCCCAGCGCGAATCGTGGCAGTACCCCAGCCGCTGCAGCAGGCATTTAGGCCAGCCTGCCGGCGGCAATTCGTATGTACAGGCAATCACATCAGCGGGATTGATTTTGCCTTCCTCGACGCCGGCAATCAAAATCAGCGGTTTAATCGTCGATCCTGCCGGATAATTATTTTCCAGCGCTTTGTTCGTCAGCGGCATGCGGGAATCCCGCAGCAGGCTGTCATATTTCTGGCGTGCCTGGTTCAAATCAAATCCGGGACTGGACGCTGCCGCAAGGATATCACCGGTGGCGACATCGATGATTGCGGCGGCCAGTTCGCCGTGGGCAATCGACAGTTTCGGTTCGTTCAGCAGGTCTTCCAACTGCCGCTGGAGGGCAATATCAATCGTCAATTGAATGTCGGAGCCAAACAGCGGTTCGGTGCGGCTGACGATGTTGTCCTGCCGGTCATAAATCACCTGTCCCCGGCGGCCGCGCAGCAGAATTTCGCAGTATTTTTCGGCGCCGGTTTTGCCAATCAATTCTCCCTGAAGATACTGCAGATAGTCATCTTCGCCGAAGAGGTCTTCTTCCTCATCGCGTACCGGGCCTACCCAGCCGATAATCTGACTGCCCGCGGATGCGCATGGATACACTCGTTTATCCACCGAGCGGATAAAGACATCGTTTGAGTCTAAAAATTCGAGCTGGGCATCCATTAAATCCTGCCGGCTTTTGAGTTCATAGACAGGGAAACTGTCGCGCATTTCTGCGATGTCTGCCGACAGCACATCCAATTCGGTCATCTGGTCTTTTTGTACGGCATAGTGCGACCACGGCTGCTGCGGATTGGCTCTGCGCCAGGCAATGCGCTGCGCTAATTCCCAAATCTGGTCATTGACAGTTTGTATCTGTTTTTCCAACTCATCCTGATTAAAATCCTGGGTTTGCCAACAGAAGTCCAGCATGCCTTGCAGGCGGGCGGTTTGCTCGGCGTGCGACTTGGCCAGCTCCTGCTCTATCTGCGGAGCGGTCATCCCGGGGTTGTTTTTTTCAAGCTGCTGGGTTTTGGCCTGCCAATACCGGTTATCCATCAGCCGGCACAGGCGATAATTCAGACACAGATAGAATACAGGCGTGTTGGCGGCAAGGGTTTTTTCCGTGCGGTCGATAATGCGCCCCCGCAGCGTGGAAAGCGGCCTGGCGGGCAATTCCGCAAGACGGCTGATATTTTGCCGCGCCTGTTCGGATTTGGCATATTGCAGATGCCACAGACGCAGCAGGCAGACAGCCATAGTAGACATAAAGAGCATGCTGACGACGATGAGCCGGCGGCCAAACATTTATCTGCTCCGAGCCGTAAGAATATAACCTTGCCGTTTTTGAATTTTAGGCCAGACGGCCAGCAGAATCCTCCAGAGTACCGGTGCGATAAACGCCGAATACAGTCCGGTCAATACTGCCGACGCAGCGCCGTGAGGCTGGGCGGAGCCGGTCTTCCATGCGGTAAGCCAGCCAGCCGGCCATTCGGTCAGGATATAGCAGACCAGCACGATTAATCCCTGATAGACGACCCGCTTCATCAGCAGAACACGGCCAAAACGGTTGAGAATGGCGCCGGCGACGCCCCAGCAGAGGGTGTAAGGTCCCATCGTGCCGCTGATGATATCGGCGGCCAAGCCTATCATAAAACTGCATATTACGGCGGATGAATGGCGGTTGTTCAGCGACGCAAATGCCAGGATGCTGATTAAGACGACCGGACGGACATGCCAGCCGCCGACGGCAAGCACATTGAGCAGATTGCCGCCATCCAGCAGCATCCCTGCCAGTACGACGAATGTGAACAGCGTCCATCGCATGGTTGTTTAGTCCAATTGCGGGGCAACCAGCACCACCGCTTGTGTTAAAGAGGTCATAGTTTCAATCGGGCCGACACGAATCGACCACAGCAGGGGATTTTTCTCATCCGGTACGATGTCGATAACGGTGCCTACCACAATGGGCGCCGAAAATCCCTGTCCTTTGACGGATGCATAGACTGTATCCTCTTTGCGGATATCGGTATCGCGCGGGATAAAATGAATCACGCAGCCCTGCTTGCCGTCGCCGAACATCTGAGCCGACAAATCCATATCAGTCCCATCCCGGCGGATATGCACATTCATCGACACGATGGGATCGGTAATCAGCCGAACGCGGGACAGGGATTCGCCGGTTTCGGATACGATGCCGACGACGCTGTTTTTTTCGGGCGACAAGACCATTGAGCCTTTGGCGACGCCCGAACTGCGTCCGACATTAATGACCAATTCGTGCTTGTCCGGTCGGCTGGCTGTAACCTGTGCCAATACGATGCCGACCGGCTCAATGTTTAAATGGGTTCTTACGCGGCTAATCTGTTCATACTGCTGGCGCATGGCGGTCAATTGAGCGGATAAATTATTCTTTTCCTTCCAGAGCTGATTGTATTGCGACCGCGGCACCATCGAGGAATTGCCGCTTTCGGCTTGAGCCGCGTCAACAGTCAATTGCCGGCCTATGCGGAGAAACGGGCCGAATAAATCCAGAAACAGATGATTGACGGGTTGGGTGATGGGTTGCGGCAGCAGCAGCAGGGCAATGCTTGCTGTCAGCAAAGTCCCAAAAGAAAATAGTTTGGATAACCTGAAATTGGAAACGGCCATATCATAGACAATCAATTAAAGGCACCGAAAAACAGCTCGGCATCTGCCGCGTTTAATCCCAGCCGGAGCCGGCCTGATCCATTGTGTCTTTGAGAATATCAAGATTTTCCAGATACACATTGCATCCCCGCGCCACGCAGGTCAGCGGGTCTTCGGCATGCAGGACTTTTAGTCCGGTAGCGTTGGACAAGACCACATCCATCCCGCGCAGCAGCGAGCCGCCGCCGGCCAGATGCATGCCGTTGTCAATCAAATCCGCCGCCAGTTCCGGTTCGGCTCGTTCCAGCGTCCGCATCACCGATTCGATAATCGATGCGATGGGTTCACGAAACGCTTCGCGGATTTCTTCGCTGGTAATGACAATTTTTCGCGGCAGGCCGGAGATGGTGTCGCGTCCGGCAATTTCCATCGTCATTTCCTGATCGAGCGGGGCGGCCGAGCCGATCTGGATTTTGACCTGTTCGGCACGCGGTTCGCCAATCAGCAGGTTATAGGTGCGTTTGAGGTGGTTTATCAGCGCCTCGTCAAAATCGTCGCCGCCGACGCGGAGCGATTCACAGGTGCTGATATCGCCCAGACTCATGATGGCTACTTCGGTGGTGCCGCCGCCGATATCGACGATCATTGAGGCGGTTGGTTCGGTGATGGGCAAGCCTGCGCCCAGGCCGGCGGCCATCGGCTCATCGACCAGATAGACCTTGCGGGCGCCGGCACGCTCGGCGCTGTCAATGACGGCGCGGCGTTCGACGGCGGTAATCCCGCTGGGCACGGCAATCACCACCTGCGGACGGAACAAGCCGCCGCGGCCATGCACTTTGCGGATAAAATAACTAAGCATTGCTTCGGTGATTTCAAAATCGCTGATGACGCCGTCTTTGAGGGGACGAATCGCGGTGATCGAGCCGGGGGTTTTGCCCAACATTTCTTTGGCGACGAGTCCGACGGCCTCGCCGTTGTTCAGGACGATATTGGTTCCTTTGCGGACGGCCACCACGGATGGTTCATTGAGAACAATTCCTTCGCCCCTAACACAAACCAGGGTGTTGCAGGTTCCAAGGTCGATGCCCATATCCTTGCTGAACCAACCCAGAATTGGATCAAATATCACGCTGAATCCCTTCGTTTAGTACTATTTCCGATTTTCTGATGTCCTATATTCTATCTATTTCGTACATTTTTAATAGGAAAATCCAAAAAAACCGGATGTTAAGGTCAAAATTTACTTAGTCACCTTAAATGCATCCATTAACGACCCAAAATGGGACGTATATATCACCGCAACGAAAATCAAGGTAGAAAGGACTGTCATCGCGGCAATGCCGAGAATCGCGGTATAGATATCGCTGGAATAAGCGGTTTTTTTCTTGGCCATAAAAGAATATCCGATAACAGTTAGAGTTTGGTCGTTACGGTGTCGCCGATTTTGGGTGTTTGCTGCACCATTTCCAATATGCCGGCGGATTTTTCGATATCCACGCTGGTTACCACGACATTGCACAGAAACTCATCCCCACGGGTAACATGGAAAACCATCCCCTTTTCAACGCCGTCGGCAGAGCCGATGGACAGAGTAACCAGCGACTGGTCGATTTCCTTAATCAGTCCCTTGATGTCGGATGCGACTGCCGCCGGGCCGGCTGGCTGAGCGTTGTCAGGTACAACCGTTACAGGCTGGGCTATTGCCGCAGCGCCGCGAACCATTTGCTTTTCCAGTTCGGTCTTTTGTTCCAAAAGCCTTCTTCGGTCTGCTTCCAGACGCTGCAATTCAACAATCTTTTCGTATAAATCGGTTGTAATCTGATTGAGGTCTCTCTGGTCTTTGACATTCTGGGCACGGGCTTTTTCGAGTTCTCCCTGTGTCAGCTTGAGCGATTCGAGCATACTGCGGACACTGGCGTCAAAGCCTGTCATAACGCCTTTCCAGCTTTCGGCGCGGCTCTCAAATTCCTGTCCGGCGCGTTCGGCGTTGCGAAGGCTGGCGGCAAGCTGATTGTTGCGTTCCTGCAAAGTGGCCATCTCCTGACGCAGTTTGGTTTCCAATTCGGATGTTTTCTGTGCCTGTTCCTTGAATTGAATCTTCAGGTTTTCCGCCTCAGAAAGAAGCACCTGGCTGTTGAGTTTTTCCGTCGTATAAAGGGACTTATAATTTTCGGCGCTGCCCACAAAACTGACCATCATTCCGCACAGAAAAATGGAGAACAGGGAAAGCAATACTATTAGAATTTTCGTAATCGTACTCAAGGTAACATCCTTTCATAATCGATAACGCCATAATTACGTCCAAATTAAGGGCGTAACAACAGGCCGCCAGCTCATTTTTTACAATCGCAGTGGGATTTTACGGTAGTTTGCCGGGCAGGTCAAGAGATTTTTATTGCCCATAACGGCACGAAATGCGAGATTTTAAGCATCTTTGCAGTAAGTTTTATATGTTTAATAGTAGATATACAATAATAGGTTAATCTATTTACGGGTATTTAGGGCTTTGGCGATTGGAGAATCCTTGGTGTTGAGGGCTTGCAATCCACTACTGGCTGCTATAACATATTGATGTTATTATTTTAGAGGAAGTATAAACAACTAAACCCAAGTTAATGAAAGGCGGCCATGAAAAGGTTCTCGCTGGTTTTTTCGGTTTTCTTTTTGTTCGGCTCCTGTGTCCATGCCGAGGATAGGGGCCTTAATGACCTCAAAACAATGCCTCTGGATAAGTGGGAGGTTGCCGTTAAGGATCCGGGCGACCCCAATGAATTGATGCAGGCCAAATGGAACTCCGTGGTCAATGTCCTCAAAGACAGCCAACTGGACGCAGATGCTAAAGCAGCCTTTGTCGATAGGATAATAAGTCCTGTCTTTGATTTTGCATTGATGGGCAAGCTGGCATTGGGCAGAGACAATTGGCCTAAACTCAACGCCGAGCAGCGCAAGGAATTTACCTCGCTTTTTGTCCAGCGGCTCAAAATGTCCTATCGCGAAAAAATTATGCTGTATGAAAATCAGCAGGCCGAGTTTCAACCCGCCGTGCCGGATAAACAAAAGTTCAATGTGCCGATGGTATTAACCAACGGTGATAAAAAGACAACCCTGCTTTATAAATTGAGCAAAGCCGACAAAAGCTGGAAGATATACGATGTGGAAATCGAAGGTGTCAGCATCCTGTTGACCTATAAATCGCAGTTTGACGATATCCTGCGGCGCGGCACGGTTGATGACTTGCTATCCCAATTAAAGAAACCGCAGGACGCGGCTAAGTCTGAAAAAACCGCATCATGAGCAAGCAAAACCCCATAGCCGCTTTCTTTTTTGAGCGGATCATCGTGCGACGGCCGGCCGTGGTGCTTGTTTGTATCGCGATAGCCGTCGGAGTTCTGGCATACCATGCCGCCGATTTTAAATTAGACGCCTCGGCAGAGACGCTGGTGCTGGAAAATGATGCGGATTTGCTTTACAGCCGGCAGGTCAACGCCCGCTATGGACAAACCGATTTTCTGGCGCTGGCCTATACGCCCCGCGAGGATTTGTTCACCGACGAAGGACTGAGCCGCTTAGCCCGGCTGCGGGATGAGCTGGCTGCCTTGAAGCATGTCGCATCCGTAACCACGATTCTGGATGTTCTCCTGCTGGAAAGCCCGCCGGTGCCGCTGGCGGAGTTGTCCAAACTGCAAATCACGCTGGCACAGCCGGCAACAGACCGCGTTCTGGCAAAAAAAGAACTGCTCACCAGCCCTCTGTATCGCGACCTGCTGGTCAGTGCCGATTTGAAAACCACGGCAGTCATTGTCAATTTTGCCGAGGATACCGGCTATGACGTGCTGCTGGACAAACGAAACGCCTTGCACAATAAACAGGCGGACGGCACCATCACCCCGCAGGAAAAAGCCGAATTAGAAAGTGTCACCGAACAATTCAGCCGTTATCGAGACCAGGCACGCAGCGGCCGTCATCAGGATATTGCGGCAATCCGAACCATCATGGATACCTACCGCCCGGATGCGGAGCTATTCCTGGGCGGCGTCAGTATGGTTGCCGATGACATGATCAGCTTTATTAAAAATGACTTGCGGGTCTTTGGGACGGCCGTGTTTTTTATTTTGGTGATTGTTCTTGCCGTTATCTTCCGCAGGTTTTACTGGGTCATTCTGCCGATGCTCACCTGTGCGGTTTCCGTCATCTGCACTATCGGCATATTGGGCTGGTTCGGCTGGGAAGTAACGGTTATCAGTTCCAATTTTATCTCCCTGCAATTGATTATCACATTGGCAATGACTATTCATCTGATGGTGCGGTATCGGGAAATGGCTGTCGATGAGCCGCTGGCAAGTCAGCAAGACCTGATATTGGGTACGATCCGGGAGATGCTGCGGCCGTGCCTGTATTCGGGGCTGACCACGATGGCCGGATTCGCAGCGCTGATATTCTCCAATATCCGGCCGGTCATCAATTTTGGTTACATTATGGTTGTAGGCGTCGGCATTTCCATTATGGTGCCGTTTCTTGTTCTGCCGGCAGTACTGGCGCTGGTGCCAAGAGATAAGCCCTGGCACAGAGCCCCATCCAAATGGCAGTTGACCCCCATGCTGGGCCGGTTTACCGTTTCCTGCGGCCCATTCATTGTTATCATCAGCATCCTGCTGCTGATTGTCAATGGTATCGGCATCACCCGTCTGCAGGTTGAAAACTGCTTTATCAATTATTTCAAATCCAACACCGAAATCCATCAAGGAATGAAAGTCCTCGACCGCCAACTGGGCGGCACGACGCCGCTGGATGTGGTTATCGACTTAGACCAGGCCGCGCCGGTTGAGCCGCCTGTCCCTGCCGCAGCCGACGGCAGCCAGGATGAGTTTGACCAGTTTGAGGAGTACGACACTGCCGCCGAGGGCAGCAAAGACAAATACTGGTTCACGCCGGAAAAGATTTCACAGGTTGCCGCTGTTCACGACTATCTGGAAAGCCTGCCTCAGATCGGCAAGGTACTGTCGGTGGTGCCGCTGGTTCGAATGATTGAGCGATCGCAAAATAAAACGTTCGACAGCGTGGAATTGGCGCTGCTGTTTAACCAATTGCCCGACTCGCTGCGGAAGCTGCTGGTTGAGCCGTATGTCTCGATTGAAAACAACCAGATGCGGCTTAGCGTGCGGATTCTGGACTCCGACCCGGCACTCAAACGCAACGAACTGCTCAAGCAAATCCGTGCAGATTTGACCGGTAAACTGGGCTTAAAACCCGAACAGGTGCATCTGGCCGGCATGCTGGTGCTTTATAATAATATGCTTCAAAGTCTGTACACCTCGCAGATAGCGACGATGGGCTTTGCCGGATTGTTTCTGATGGGGACATTTATCGTTGTGTTCCGCTCGCTGACGATTGCGATTATCGCGATTTTTCCAAATCTGCTGGCCATCAGTTGCGTGCTGGGCGTCATGGGCTGGCTGAATATCCCGCTGGATATGATGACCATCACGATTGCCGCTATCGGTGTGGGACTGGCCGACGATGACACAATCCATTATATTCATCGGTTCAAACACGAAGTGCAGACCGATGGAAACTATCAGGCGGCGCTGCACCGCTCGCACGGCAGTATCGGCCACGCCATCTACTACACGACCATCACCTTAGTCATCGGCTTTTCGATTCTCTGCCTGTCCAATTTTATCCCGACAATCTATTTTGGTCTGCTGACCGTGCTGGCGATTACCGTAGCCCTGCTGGCATCCCTGACGCTGCTGCCGCAATTGCTGGTTCTGGTCAAACCGTATGGTAAAAAACCGCAACAGAAGAAGAACCTATAGGAGATTTCCCAATGAAATATTGTATTTTAACCATCGTTTGCCTTGTCGTGATGAGCGGGTGTTCATCCAGCCCCAAAGCCGTTTCCTCTGTCGAATTTGCTTCGCCCATGGACACCGATTTGTCCGGCCAGGCCGATCCGGATATGGCTGATTTTGATGAACTGGAGCCGGAATTGCCGGCACAGGCCTCTATTGGCGACCCGATAGAAACCTGGAATCGCTGGATGTTCGGCTTCAACGATGGGCTGTATTTCTGGGTTCTCAAACCCGTCGCATCCGGCTACAAGGCGATTATCCCGGAACCGGGACGCATCGGCATCCGCAATGTGGTTGCCAATATCGCAACACCGGTGCGTTTAGTCAATTGCGCCTTGCAGGGCAAATTCCACGCAGCCGGCAACGAAATCAACCGCTGTATCATCAATACTACCTGGGGTGTTGCGGGCATCTGGGATCCGGCACGGGAACATGGAAAAATCGAATTGGCGGATGAAGATATGGGCCAGACTCTGGCGGTCTATGGTTTGGACAACGGCTGCTATTTAGTCTGGCCGCTGTTTGGCCCGTCGAGCTTGCGCGATTCAGCGGGCATGGGCGGCGATTATTTCTTAGACCCGCTGCACTATGTCAAACCTGCCGAGGCGTCCATGGGGATATCTGCGGTCAATATTACGAACAAAACATCCTTTCGTATCGGCGAATACGAGGCGTTTAAAGACGCCGCCATCGACCCCTATATCGCTATGCGGCAGGCGTATATCCAATACCGGCAGAAACAGGTGGAAAAATAGAGAGACGGTAAGTCCTATTCCCACTCAATTGTGGCCGGCGTTTTTTATTTTTCAGGGATTTATCTTGAAGCAAATAAGTCTGGCAAAATCGGTAACTTTATTGTTTTCATATTTGCGTCCATCGGCTACAAGAAAGATTCTGTCTTCGAGTACCGTAACTAAAAAACCAGTACTCTTTGGTTCTTCAAAAATAGCTCGATTCACAATGCTGCCGTTTCTATCCAATATACAGAAATGCGAGTTGATATTCTGCCCGATCATACTTATAAAAGTAACCAGAGTGTTGTCTTGCCCAAAGGGCGTTAAAGACATGCTAATTGCCATCGCGTCCTGTTCTTCAAAGACAGGCGTTGTCCATACTTTTGTATTTAGGTCTTTTGAAAATTTTGATACAAGTATTTCACATCTTTTTAATTCCGGACTATTATCATAAATAACGATCGGATTGTCAGATGTGCCAAGGCAAAAGGATGGATTTTTCCCCAAATTTACAATGCCTTCAAATTCGGTTTTGGCTTTGAAATTGCCATCCGAATCAAGATTGGCCAGCCACAAGTTTGAGTTTTTTGTCGTAAATTTAGTATCCGGTGTGAAAGAAAAACCAAATGCCACAAGCGTTTTATCTGATTCGGAGAAGGCTACACCCAGAGTGCTGTCTTCTTTCTTATCCGATTTGTAATTTGTGTCCCAGGCCACACTCCCATCACTTTTAACTTTTCTGATATAGCCGCTATTACCGCATAAATACACGTCCCCATTGAGGTTTCTGCATGCGCCATGCGTTGAAACGCTGGGTCGTGTCAGGCCGGAAATATCTCTGCTTTTAATTTGCCAGTCAGTGCCGATAGTTAATTCCTGAAAATTAAAAGAGTTGTATTGGCCGCGAATGAGTACAATATTGTCGTTAATCAATCGAGAATCTTTTATTCCACGCGGCATAGTAACGGTAATATCTTCCTCATTCATCGGCAGGAGAGTTTGCATCTTTGATTTGTTACCTTTTAAATCAATTTGATATTCAAAGAGTTGAGGGTCTTTTATTTTTGGAGATTCCTTTGTTCGTGCGATATAAGAAACACCTATGACACGAATAATATTCTTATCTCCACTGACTATTATGGCATACGGCATAATCGCACGACCGGCCTGAGCAATCTCCTGCTCCCATAGAATAGAGATATTGGGGTCAGATGCTGCAATTGTGGTAATAGTAACACAAAAGAGCAAAATTAAAGATAATCGCAGTGTTTCCATGCTTCTCGTTATCATGATCTGATTCCTTTCAAAAATAGCCACTATTCCCACTCAATCGTGGCCGGCGGTTTACTGGAGATATCATAGACTACGCGGTTGACGCCGCGGACTTCGTTGATAATCCGGCTGGAAATCCGCCCCAGCACATCGTGCGGTATCCGCGAAAAGTCCGCCGTCATAAAGTCTGTCGTATCCACGCAGCGAATCGCAATCACATTATCGTAGGTGCGTTCATCGCCCATCACGCCAACCGTGCCGACCGGCAGAATGACCGCCAGCGCCTGACTGATGGAGCGGTACAGGCCGGCGGCTTTAATTTCCTCAATGAGAATATCATCGGCCTCGCGCAGCACAGCTAATTTCTTTTCGGTAATGTCGCCCAGCACCCGCACCGCCAGCCCCGGACCCGGGAATGGATGCCGCCAGACCATCTCTTCCGGCAGGCCCAGATACTCGCCGACGAGGCGCACTTCATCCTTGAATAAATCCCGCAGCGGCTCGACTAATTTGAAGCCCAGTTTTTCCGGCAGGCCGCCGACATTGTGATGCAGCTTGATATTGGCCGCCAGATTGCCATCCTTGTTGCCCGACTCGATGACATCCGGATAGAGTGTCCCCTGTGCCAGAAACTCGGCGTTTTTGATTTTGCCCGCCTCGGACTTAAACGCCTCGATAAACTCCGCGCCGATAATTTTGCGTTTTTGCTGCGGGTCGGTGATGCCGGCCAGCTTGGATAAAAACTGCTTCGACCAATCGACCACATGCAAATCAATATGAAAATGCCCGCGGAACATCGACTCGACGCCCTGGCGTTCATTCTTGCGAAGCAGGCCGTTATCGACAAAGATGCAGACTAACTGATTGCCGATGGCTTTGTGAATCAGTGCCGCCGTTACCGCAGAATCGACGCCGCCGGACAGCCCGCAAATGACGGTGGACTTGCCGACCTGTTCGCGGATTTTCTGAACAGACTGTTCGACAAAATCGCTCATTTGCCAGTCGCCCCCGCAGCCGCAGATATCATATAAGAAGTTTTTGAGAATATTCGAGCCGCGCGGCGTATGGGTTACTTCCGGGTGGAACTGCACGCCGAAGAATTTGCCGCCGGTATGCCGCACCGCCGCAAATGGGCAAGTTTCGGTCTTGGCAAGCGGGATAAAATCGCTGGTCAATTCATTGACCTGGTCGCCGTGACTCATCCAGACGGTTGTATGGTCGGGCAAGCCCTTGAGCAGGTCGCTGGTGTCATTGATATTAAGGTTCGTCCTCCCGTATTCCCGGCTGTGGGCGGGGCTGACTTTGGCGCCCAGAATCTTGCAGCCAATCTGCATACCATAGCAGATGCCCAGCACCGGCACGCCGAGCTCGAAAATCCGCTGGTCGCAGGTCGGGGCGTTTTCGGCATACACGCTGGCCGGCCCGCCCGACAGGATGATGCCCTTGATGCCCAACTGCGCCAACTTTTCAATCTTGACCGACGGCTGATAAATCTGCGAATAGACTTTATGCTCACGCACCCGCCGGGCAATGAGTTGGCCGTACTGGCTGCCAAAATCAATAATCGCTATGACTTCACGTTCTTTTTGCGGCATATTCAAATCCTGTCTTTCAGTTGTTTTTTATGTTTTGCGGCAAGTTTTTTTATATCTTCCGCAACCGGCAAATCTTCCGGCATGGTACCGCCAAGTTCCTTGATAGTGCGACGTATCTTGGCTCCCACTTCGCGATGTGTACGGTTGGCCTTTTCTTTGCCTTTTATGTTTTCACGCCGCAGTTTCTCTTCCGTCTGGGTCGCTCTGAAAAGGTTTGCCGCCAATTCAGTACTGCCCATGTGGTCAAGAATCTGTTGATTTTTCTTAAGCCCCTTACGACGATGAACATCTCCCGATGTCAGACCGCCATACAATCCCATATAGCCATGATTTTGGAAAATAGCGTAATCGGATGCTTTAACAACCCCTGCCTCTTTAGCTGCTCCGGCCAGCCGTACATTGTGCGTTTTTATCTCTTGCCGTAAAAGCAGCCGTCTTTGCTGTTCGATTTGCTGTTCGGAAATTTCCTGCTTTCGTGTCTGCACTGCAAAGTATGTCTGCCCCAATGCCACGATTTCCTTCGATGGGTCGGCGTTCTGCACGATTAGATAGCACGCATAACGAGACATATATACGGAATGTACATGCCTTTGGCCTCCTTTGCCTATTTCTATCATTTCGGTGATATCAACGAAATGATCCTCTATGCGATAACCGCTGTTAAAACATGCTGCTTTTGCTTTTTTGATAACCTGTTCAAAATTGCGATAACCAGAATAACCAAGAATTTGTGCAAAATCTCTGCTCGACCAGTATTCATTACCTGCAGCATTAATTTGGTTTATGCGTTCAAAGGGCGATTCATTGCCTGTAGGAGATATGTTGACAATCTCATTAGCCATAATAATATGTTCCTTTTGTCGCAAAAGATTAGAACCTATCCCAAAACCTCAATTATTAGGTGAGTAAGAGCCGATATATGA
>CAZICJ010000062.1:0-14679 GCA_964537635.1 uncultured Pirellulales bacterium | reverse complement strand
TCATATATCGGCTCTTACTCACCTAATAATTGAGGTTTTGGGATAGGTTCTAGTTTATAGCAGGAAAAGAATCCTCTCTTTCTATCAACTATGAACTTTAAACTATAAACTTGTCTGCGAACTACGAACCAAGAACTAAGAACTTCTCATGAACCTTTTTGAAGCGATGATGTTAATTTGTTTTGGCGCTGCCTGGCCGGTCAGCATCTATAAATCCTGGACGAGCAGGAGCTGCGGCGGCAAGAGCGTCATCTTTCTGTATATTGTTCTGCTGGGCTATGCGGCGGGCATCACACACAAACTGCTCAACAGCCGCGATTGGGTTATTGCCCTCTATGTCCTCAATGCCATGATGGTGATGATTGATATTGGGTTGTATTATCGAAACCGGAAAATCCAAAATTAGAAAAAAAGGTATGCGTTTACGCGAACAAAACCTTGTTTTTGACGTAAAGAATACGATTTTCGCTTTAACACTTACGAATAATAGTTTAAGGCAAGCCGGCAAAAGCTTGTATCGGATATAATAATCGCCGACTCGGGACGATTTTTTGAGAAAGGTCGTGTTATGGATGTTTTTGCATTTGCGATGAAAATGGAAAAAGATGGAGAGTTGTTCTATCGGGAATTGGCTGAAAAAGCATCCGACAAAAATATTGCAGCGGCACTGCTGCTGCTGGCAGATGAAGAATCTCGCCATTACCAAGTAGTTCAGTCTCTGTCGGCTGGCCGCAGTGAGTGGAGTGAGACAAAGGTGCTTGACCAGGCTCGCAACGTCTTTGCGCGGCTCAAGGAGTTCGGCCAGAAGTTTGACGCCAACACCAGCCAGGCCAGCGTGTATCAGCAGGCGATTGAACTTGAAAGGCAAAGTGAGAGTTTTTATCTTGACAAGGCGGATGAATGCAGCAATCCCGCACAGCGGGCAATGTTTTTCCTGCTTGCCGAGGAAGAAAAAAAACACATCTACCTGTTGGAAAATCTCGCCGATTTCGCCTTGCGGCCTGCTTACTGGCTGGAAAACGCCGAGATGTTCAAACTGGAAGAGTACTAATGGGGGATTGATGTTATGAGCCGCCGGGATGTGTCTATTGTACTATGCGGACAGGCTGGGATGGGTATTGGTACAGTCGAATCTCTGTTGATGTACATTTTGAAGAATGCGGGCTTCCATGTCTTCGCTACAAAAGAATATATGTCCCGTGTTCGAGGCGGGCAGAATTCGACTACGCTGCGCATCGGCTCTTCGCCGGTGCGTGCTAATATCGACCGCATAGACCTGCTTATTCCGCTTGATAGGGGCGCTGTTGTACATGTTCGAGAGCGAATAAGCAGGCAGACTATAATTCTGGCCGACCCCGAGATTGTTGACGCCTCTGAACTGCCGCAGGAGGTGCGCTGCATCGAAACCCCGCTGGCGCGGCTTGCCAAAGACATTGGAAACAAAATTTATTCCAATATCATTGCTGTCGGACTGGTCGGTGCGTGTTCGGGTGTTGACAAATCATGTATGGCCGACTTTATCCGCAAACGCTTTGCCGAAAAGGATCAACGTGTTATCGACGAAAACCTTCGTGCTCTTGAAGCTGGTACAAAATTAGGCGATGCCCTTACTGCTGGCGGCGGTCTTGGCTTTGATCTCAAGCCAGATACTGCTGTTGCCAACCAGAAGCTTATCAGCGGCAGCGAAGCGATTGGACTTGGAGCGATTGCCGGCGGCTGTAATTTCATTGGGGCTTACCCGATGTCGCCTTCGACGGGACTGCTGAGTTTCCTGGCAAAACATGCCGACCAGTTCGGGATTGTTGTCGAACAGGCCGAAGATGAAATCGCCGGTATCAATATGGCTGTCGGGGCCTGGTATGCCGGCGCAAGGGCGGTTGCCAGCACATCCGGCGGGGGATTTGCCTTGATGACCGAAGGCCTCAGCCTTGCCGGCATCATGGAAAGCCCCTTGGTTGTGCATATTGCCCAGCGTCCCGGTCCGGCAACCGGCCTTCCAACCCGAACCGAGCAGGGCGACCTTGAACTGGCTCTCTACGCAGGCCACGGCGATTTTCCCCGTGCGATTCTGGCTCCCGGCAATCTCGAACAGGGATTTGAATTGATGCGTCATGCGTTTGGACTTGCGGATAAAACCCAGTCGCCGGTCTTTGTCCTGACAGACCAGTATTTTATCGATACACATTACACGGTATCGATGCCGGATGTTTCCAATTGCAGTACTGAGCATTTCTTTGTAAAAACCGACAAAGAGTACAAACGCTTTGCCTTTACTGAAACCGGCCTGTCGCCGCGAGGCATCCCCGGCTATGGAGGCGGTTTGGTCGTTACAGACAGCGATGAACATACCGAAGAAGGTCACATCACTGAAGACCTCAACCTGCGAATACGGATGGTTGATAAACGGCTCAAAAAACTGGCCTTGCTCGAACAGGCAGCGCTCGAGCCGACCTTGTGGCCGAATGGCGATTTTAAAGTTCTCGTGATATGCTGGGGTTCGACTCGACCCCTCATCGAAGAAGCCATCGCCCAACTGGGCCGGGGGGATATTGCGATGCTTCACTTCGCCCAACTCTGGCCGATACATCCCAAAGCGGTCGAGATTATTTCGAGGGCGAAAAAAGTCATCTGCCTGGAAGGCAACGCTACAGGCCAGTTTGCCAAACTGCTCAAACTGCATAAGGATATTCAAGTCGATGAATTGATACTGAAATACAACGGTCTGCAATTCAGCGTTGAAGAAATAATCAAAAGACTGGGAGAGGAATAATCACGATGGATATCAATCGATTTGACATGGGCAGCATCGATATCGCCTGGTGTCCAGGCTGCGGGGATTTTTTAATTCTCAAGGTTCTCAAGCAGGCGCTGGCTGAGCTCGAAATCGCCCCGGAAAATCTCGTCATGGTTTCCGGCATTGGGCAGGCCGCCAAGATACCGCACTATCTGCGATGCAATGTCTTTAACGGGCTGCACGGCAGGGCGCTGCCTGCGGCGTTTGCGATTCAGGCCTCCAATCCGCGATTAACGGTTGTCGCCGAAAGCGGCGACGGCGATATGTACGGCGAAGGAGGCAATCATTTTATTCACACCATCCGCCGCAATCCCAAGATTACCAATATTGTCCACAACAATATGGTCTATGGCCTGACCAAAGGACAGGCGTCGCCGACCAGCCGCCTGGGTTTTATCACACCCGTACAGGTCGATGGCGTCATCGCTGAGCCGTTTAATCCCTTAGCCGTCGCCATCGCGCTGGACGCCTCTTTTGTTGCCCGCGTCTTCATCGGCGACCAGGACAAAACCAAAGAAATTCTCAAAAAAGCCATTGCCCACAACGGCTATGCCCTCGTCGATATTCTTCAGCCGTGTGTATCGTTCAATAAAGTCAACACCTTCCAATGGTTCAAGGACAACTCGTATTATCTTGAAGATTCCTACGCCCCAACCAGCCGGACTGAAGCCTTTAAACGCGCCTGTGAAGAATCTGCCGGCGGCAAACTGCCCCTGGGGATCTTTTATATCAATCCCCAAAAAAAGCCTTATCATCAGTTGAGTTCAACCTATCAATCCGACTCCAGGCCGCTGTTTGAGCGCTCGGTGGATGCCGCCCAACTGCAGCGGCTGATCGATTCTCTATAAGATGCTCCGGCCTGCGGAATGGCTGCCGGAGGGCGTTGAATCGGGAGAAAAGAGTGGACATCCCGCCCCAATTGGGTATAATCAGCCCAATGGAAATCAGCGATACCAGTCCCGAAGCGCAAGAGATGCTCAATCGCCTGTATCGGCAGATGCCGGAAGGCGAAAAGCTCCTGCGCGTATTTGACGCCATCCAGACCGGCCGGGCGCTGGCGATGGCGGGATTGGCGATGCGCCATCCAGAGGCAACGCAAGAGCAATTGCTTTGGTTCTGGAAGCGGCAACATCTGGGGGATAAATTATTTACGGAAGTCTATGGACAACAAAAACCATGCGAGTAAAACCCAGAAGTGATGAATATCAGCCGCAGGCGATGGCGTTTCCGGCCTGTACGACGGTTGAAAGTTATACGATCCCCATTATTCCCCGCTATTGCGAGACCGACCAGGCGGGGGTGGTTCACCACTCTGTGTATCCGGTCTGGTTTGAGATGGGGCGTACCGAATTGCTGCGTGCCAACGGCCTTGCCTACAGCAGTCTCGAAAAAGCCGGCGTTTATTTTGTCGTCGCCGAACTGACCTGCAAATACCGCCGGCCGGCCTTCTATGATGAGGAGTTGGAATTGACCTCTGCCTGCACCAAAATCACCTCCGCCCGCGTGGAACATTCCTACACGCTGAAACGAAAATCCACCGGCGTCATTCTGGCCGAGGGCAGCAGTGTTCTGGCGTGTGTCGATACCGACGGCAAACCCCGCCGAATGCCGGAATTTATGTATCCGGCAGACCGAATATAATGTTTTTTTTTGCGATAATTTTGTAAAAATTTAATGAAAAGCAATTTTTTTCACTTGCCCACAAGAAAATATAACTTGTTAAAATAAAATAAGTTATAAATGCGATGGGCAATTTTCCAGCGGATTTTTTACCCCTATAGGTAATAACACCGATTGCACCTGGTCTGGAATTATTGTATAATAACCCCCGTCTTACACGGCAAAGGGAGAAAATGCTTGCGACAGGCAGACAATCGCCTGGGGGTGTGGTGTCCGGCCGCATGTCGGATAACGGTGGGTTTGTAAAGGTGCATCAGACAGTTCATGTCGTTTTCTCACTACATAGTCTCATTTTTTTTGTTCGGTATTGTTCCCAAACGAGGGTTTTGGGATGAAAAGGTGCATACTGTTAATTTTAGGGAGAAACAAAAATGAAGACAAGATGGATTTTTATGGGAGTGTGTTTTTTGGCAATGACTGCCTGGGGTCTTGCTGCGACGACGGTGATTTGCGTGCCGTGGCAGGGCAATCCGCTGAAGTATCACACGGGCGTCAGCGGACAGCCCACAGAACTCAAAGCGGTTATTAAAACCACAGACACCGGAACAATTTACTACCGCTGGGAATTTGGAGACGGCACGCCCGCAGTTTCCGGTTCGCTTTCCGGCAGCGCCAAACACAATGTGGCGGTTATGCATACCTACACCGGCGCGGCCGGCACCCCCTTTGTCGCTCAACTGCTGGTCGATGAAGTTGACAACACGATGGCAAATGCCGTCAAGGACAATTACTTAGTCAAGCTGGAAGTGAACAACCTGGATTCGCTGGTCAATCGGGCGATTGACCGAGGCCTCTGGTACCTGTACACCAGTCAGTATGCGATCAATGCAAGTTGTCTGAGCCTCAACGGCAAGCCGCTCGCCATCTGGTGGTATAGCGGTTATTCGGCGTCGCCGACGGCTTCGGCTGTTCATGCCTTCCAAATCAACGGCCATAAGAAAGAGGGCAATCCCAACGAAGACCCGTATGTCGAGGCGGTTGCCGGCGGTCTCAACTGGCTGCTCAATGGCTATTATGCCAATACCGGATATCTCTGCCTGAAGCCCTATGCGATTGGCGCTCAGACAGGCGGTAATCCGGATTCCAACGGAAACGGGATTGGCATTACCGTGGGCGACTACTACGGCGACAGACCGATTTATCAGGGCGGTATGGTGATGGACGCCATCATCGCTTCCGGCACGCCGGATGCCAGTTCAGAACGCGATTTTGACAACGACGGCACGCCGGACACCTATCGCGAAGTGATTCAGGAAATGTGCGATATGTATGCCTGGGGACAATATGACGGCGCTGCGTCGTTTTATGATTTTGTTCTTGGCGTCAATCGCACCGGCATTATTGGTGGCTGGCGGTATGGCTGGAACAACCACCCGGACAATTCCGCCTGTCAGTGGGCGGCGATTGGTATGCTGCCGGCGCAGAAAGCCCCCTGGGGTTGCACCGTTCCGGAGTGGGTGAAAACTCTCAATGATAACTGGCTGTGGTACAGCTACAACCAGTGGGCTGCAGCAGGAACGACTTGGGGCAGTTTCGGCTATACCGGCAAAGGCACATACGATGCGACAACGCCTTCCGGGCTGGTACAGCTCGTCTTTTCGGGCAAACAGACGACCGACCCCCGCTGGATTACCGTCGAGCGGTGGTTTGCCGACAACTGGAAAGACCAGTACAGCGACTGGCTGGACTGGAACAATGTCTATGCGTATTATTCCTTTACCAAGGCGATGCGTTTGGCGCAGCCGCAGCCGGTGGTAACATTCTCCTCGAATGGATTTGACTGGTACCGCGGCAATGCGACCAAAATGGGTATGGCCGAAAAACTCGCCAGCTATATGAACACCAATGGACGGCTATGGGATTGGTACGGTTATGTATTCCCAACATCTTGGGCGATTGTGATCCTCAAACCCGTGTTGTTTGAGACCGCCCCGATTGCCTGCTTTGACGCCGACCCCAACCCATCCTTCTCCGACCAGAATATCCTATTTGACCCATCCTGCAGCGGACACTCGGAGCCGGGCAAAAATATCAACAACCTGACCAAGTTCGAATGGGACTGGAATAATGACGGCATCTATGATGAGTCCGCTACTACACCTCAGATTATTACTCACGCTTTCCATGTCGAACCGCAGGATATTCCCAAGAGTTTCTGGGTGGTATTACGTGTTACCGATGACCTAAACAATGTTGCAACGACCGCCAATGAAATTCGCATTACCAACCCACCGCATCCGCCGGTTGCTCAGTTGATGGGTCCCTATATGGTTTCGACCTGCGACGGCGATACACTGACGCTGGATGGGTCGGGTTCTTTCGACCCCGATGAAGGACAGCATCAGGCCGGCTGCACTACCTGTCCCGACGATATGATTACTGCCTATGAGTGGGACCTGGACGGCGCGCCCTATACCTATCAAAACGGCACCGGTGCAGTCCTTAACTTGGGCAACGGGTTCTATCAATACTTCCCAACGCCCGGCAAGTATTACGCGGCATTGCGGGTAACCGACAACACTGCCCTGTCCTATCCGGGCGCCCAATTGCCGAATATGACCGACGAAGCCTTCGCCGAGGTGGATGTCTATAACGGCTGTATGTGCGACGTCATAGCGACCCCGATGTGTGCGATGGTCCGGCTCGAATGGGAAGATGTCGGCGCTGCCTATTATGAAATCCATCGCAGCTTTGTGAGCCCCAACTACGGATTTGCATTCATGAAGCAGGTCGTCGGCACTACCCGTGACCTTGGCAGTTTCACGATGGAACAGGATCACTGGTATCGCATTCTGGCCGTCTTCCAGGATGGCAGCAAATGTCTGTCCAAAGCGGCTTATGCGTATGCTCCCAAAGAACTGTGCCATCCGACAGCCCGCCCCGGCGGCCCCTATGAAGCCTGTGCCGGCGAGCCGGTTACATTGGACGGCTCCGGTTCCACATCGCTGATTGGCGTGGTTCTGGAATGGAATTGGGATTTGGATAATGACGGCGAATTTGATGATGCCTCCGGCTGGCAGGTACAGCATACCTGGACGACGCCGGGAGTTTATATCATCGGCCTGCAAGTCAAGTCGTCCGATGCCTATGTCCTCTACGACCAGGCAACAACGACGGTTACCGTTAAGCAGTGCGGTACCAAGATTGACATCCTGCCCTACAACGGCACCAGTCCCAACTATATCCGAGCCAATCAGGCGTATGTCCTGAGTGTTGCGGTGTTTGGCAGTGCCGTATTCAATGTCAAGGATATTGCCTCGGTTACTTTCGGGCCAACCGGACTCGAAGCGGCGCCGATTCGAGCTGCTGCGTATGCTGATGTTAATAAGGATGGCTTTATCGACGCCCTGTATAATTTCAACAATATCGCCTGCAAGTTCAAAGTGGGCGATACGCAGGGAACTCTGACGGCAACGCTTAAAAATGGTTCCGTCGTTAAAGGTGTTGATTCCGTCAAAGTGTATTAAGTGGTTTTAAATGGATTTGCGGGACAGGGCTGTGTTGGCTCTGTCCCGTATCGAAATAAAAAAAGGATTACAGCGTTTTACTGTTTTAAGAAAGGGAAAAAACTATGAGTACGGTGACGAAGTGGTGCGGGGTTATGCTTTTGGGGCTGGCAGTTGTTGCTCAGGCCGCCCCGACTCTTGGAAGCTGGGATGTCCAGGGCGGATGGGAAGAACTGTTCTTAGCTGACGGCAATCCAGGCCAGGCAGGAAATCAGATATCGGCCATCGGCGTTGGCTGGCATCTGGAAGGCTTTCTGGATTCGGTGGTTGTCAGCGGGGTCAATGAATATACCACCACCTACAATGGCGGATGGGTCAAATTGTTTGATGGTCCCTGGGGAGTTGAAGGAGAGATGGGAAACACCATCGACACCTTTACCGTCGTAACCAAAAAGTTCTACGGCGGCGCTGAAAAGTCCGATGACAGCAACCTGACCCGGCTGACATTTGAATTGACTGGCAATGGAACCTTTATCGACTTTCCAGATTATTCGCTGAGCATCAAAGGCTATTTTGATAGCGATTTATCCAAATTTGAGTTGATTGAAGGTTATGGGATGATGGGCGAGCTGACGGCGGGTAATATCACGATTACGGGTCCGGCCGGCGTGGTTCCCGCTCCGGGGGCCGCTCTGCTGGCATCCTTGGGTGTCGGTCTGGTTCGCTGGCTTCGTGGAAGGCAAATCCTGTAAGCAATACTTTTTAAAAAAAAGCCGCAGGGTCACACCTGCGGCTTTTTTTCTCTTGCCAGAAAATGGCTGCATTAGACTGCAAAAAGATACGGAATAATGCAGCAGTAGGTGTTGTTTTTCACCGTGTTCCGCTCCTTGCGTTTAACAGGCCGAGTTTTCGAATTTCCTCGAGGAATTTTTCCTTGACAATCGGCTTAACCAAATAACCATCACACAGACCGTGATAGGCATTTTTGACATTCTGCATGTCGCTTAGCGCTGTCGTCATAATAACCTTGGCGCCCTCTGTAGAGAGGGTTCCGGCTTTTTCTTCAAGTTGCCGGATTTGCTTGAGAGCTTGCTGGCCATCCATTTCGGGCATCATAATATCCAAACAGACCAGGTCATACGGCTGTCCGCTCTCCCGGGCCACTTGAAATGCGGCAACCGCTTCTTTGCCGTTGACAGCGATATGACACTCCGAGTGGTCGGACAGCAGTTTTTGTAAAATCATCCGCGAAGTAAAATCATCTTCAACAATTAGTGTTTTCATAGTATTTTCCTTTAGCTTATTGATGAATTATTTTGCGTCATCGCATTTTTAAGCTGTTCAAATTCATTTTGCAGTTTTGGATAGCCGTCTGAGGCGGACGGCATCCGGCCTTCTTTGCAAGCGTGTTCCATTTCTGCGGCCAGTTGCCGCAAGGACTCGCCGCCGACATTGGCGGCAGCGCCTTTGATAGTATGGGCAATCCGTTTGACGGTTTCGGTTTCTGCGGCATCAATCGCGGCTTTGAGCGATTCGATTTGTTTGGGGATATCGTCGAGGAACACCTCGATTACCGCCTGCGTCATCTCCGCATCGCCCATCATCCGATCCAGAAAACCATTTCGATCAAATATCTGCGGTGCGCCAACTTCCGGCGATTGAGCCAGCGGCAGTTTCGATTCATCCGCGGTCAGATTGCCGCCGCTTGGCAGCCACTTGGCCAGCTTTTCGGCCAGTGCTTGGGGCGTGACAGGTTTAGAAAGATAATCATCCATTCCGGCATCAAGGCATTTTTCGCGGTCGCCCTGTATGGCGTTGGCCGTCATAGCAATGATGGGAATATCATGCCTGCGTACAGGCGATTGCGGGTTTCGTATTGTTCGCGTCGCTTCTAACCCATCCATCTCGGGCATCTGCACATCCATCAGTACCAGGTCGTAATCGATCAATTTTACCGCCTCGATGACTTCGACGCCGTTGGCCACCGCATCGGCATGCAAACCGAGCTTTTTGAGCAATCTGATAGCGACCTGCTGGTTGGTAATGTTATCCTCGGCCAGGAGGATACGCGTTTGACTGTTGAACACGATTTGGGTTGTGTTGTTCTCGCTCTGTGTCTGTGCCGACTGATCCGAGTGTGTACCAGTCAGTGCCGCTGTAAGACGCGCATGCAGCTCTGATGTGCGTACCGGCTTGGTCAGCGAGGCCGCAAATATCTCGGTAATCTCGCCGTTGTTCTGCTGTCCCAGCGAGGTCATCAGCACCAACGGGATGTCATTGAATTGTTCTTTCTGTCGGATGGCCCTGGCCAGCATCAGACCATCCATCTCGGGCATTTGCATATCCGTAATGACCATATCAAATGGGGTGTCGGTTTGGGTCATCGTCGCCAGCGCCGAGGGGCCGCTTCCTGCCTCGGTTATCTGCGCTCCCCATGAGCTCAGCCGCTGCTTGAGGATTTCCCGATTGGTCGCGTTGTCATCGACGATAAGGATGCGTTTGCCGCAAATGGCAGCGGACTTTTTTCGGATCTGATGCTGGTTGGGTTGTAATGCCAGTTTTGCTGTGAACCAAAACTCCGAACCCTGGCCTTCTTTGCTGTTGACGCCGATGCTGCCGCCCATCATCTCTGTCAACTGCTTGGAAATCGCCAAGCCCAGTCCCGTTCCGCCATATTTGCGGGTAGTCGATGCATCTGCCTGTGTGAACTTATCGAATATAAGATCAATCTTGTCCGCTGGAATCCCGATACCGGTGTCGCGTACCGAAAACCGCAGAACAACCGCGTGGTCGGTCTCGGCGTCCAGTTCAACCCGAATTGCTACTTCGCCGCTTTCGGTGAACTTGATGGCGTTGCCCGTTAAATTGGTTAAAATCTGCCGTAGCCGCCCCGGGTCGCCTTTTAGGCGGGAAGGTACACTCGGATGAGCGGCGCAGATAAATTCCAGCCCCTTTTCGTGTGCCCGCATTGCCATCATCGGGCCAAAATCTTCCAGCACATCGCGAAGGTCAAAATCTATCTCCTCCAGACTCAGTTTACCGGCTTCTATCTTGGAAAAATCAAGGATTTCATTAATCAAATTTAGCAGCGAATCGCTGCTGTTTTGTACGATTTGGACGAACTCGCGCTGCTCGTCTGTCAGCTCGGTATCCAGCAATAGCCCGGTCATGCCGATGATGCCATTCATGGGTGTACGAATCTCATGGCTCATATTGGCTAAAAATTCACTCTTGGCCATATTGGCTACCTCTGCTTGTATGGCAAGATGATTGGCTCTGGCGGTCTGCTCTTCCAGGATACAGTTGAGATGCTTTGTCTCATCGAGACTATTCTTTAACTTCTCTTCGGCCTGCTTGCGATCGGTGATGTCCAGCATTGCCCCTACAATTCCCATCACTTCACCCGAGCGGTTGCGGAACAGGGATTTATGGAAAACGACATCGCGATACGATCCATCGACATTGACAACGCGGCCTTCATAAATTTGACGCGTTTGATTTTGGAGCATTTCCAGATCAGCCCGGTGATAATGTTCGGCCAGATCATGCGGAGCAATATCAAACACTGTTTTGCCGAGGATATCCTCACGCAGCAACCCAATATATTCAGCAAAGGCTGTATTGCATCCCAGATAGACGCCGCGGCGGTCTTTGTAATACACTGGCACGCTGATGGCTTCCAGAATCGTTGACAGAAGTATTTGCTGTTCAGCTAACGCCTCTTCAGCCCGCTTGTAATCAGTGATGTCCACCTTGAACTCTGCTGCCAGCCATTGCCCCGTTTCGTTTTGGAAGGGAATAATATGGACTTTGACTATGCGGTTGTTTTCTTTTGGAAGAATTTCTTCGGTAACAATCGTCCTTTTTGTTTCCAACGCCTTGGGAATACCGCAATCCGGGCAGGGTCCGCTCAATTCGTTGAAATATTGGTAACACTTTTTTCCGGCGGGATCGCCATAGATTTTCTGCCACATTGCATCCACGAAGTGGAGGTTGAAATCGCCGTCGATAATGTCAATCCCCGTGCCGGTAATGCTCAAAATATATTCCAATCGCTGGCGTTCTTCGGCCAGTTTCTTTTCTGTCTCTTTGCGGGAGCTGATGTCGTCAACGACCCAAATAACGCCGCGGCTCAAATCCGAAGTGTCGAAGGCTTTGCCTGAAAGGATGCACCATATACGAGTACCGTCTTTGCGGCGCATTTCGTATTCAACCTGAAATTGTTCTCCATGAACCAGTTTATAATAATATTTTTCACCAAACTCTTTAAACGTGTTTTCATTCAGGTGCAATTCCTGCATGCTGATACCGACCATTTCCTCGGGGCTGCCATAGCCGAAGATTTCAGCGATACGCCGGTTGGCGCGATGCAATTTTCGCCCGCCCCGAAGCATCATAATGCCTATGTATGAATTGCTGAAGATATTTTCAAATTCCTGTTTTGCCTCCGTCAGGCGGTCTTCCGCTTTTTTGCGGTCGGTGATATCCTGAAAGACTGTCGCAAATTGACCTTCACCAACTTTGTAGGCGCTGATCTCGTAGCAGCGGCTCAGCGGCTCTATATACTGCTCAAAGCTGATCGATTCACCAGTCAATGTCACATTACCATAAATTTCGATAATCTGAGTCTTCTCAATGCCCAGCAGAACTTCTCTTACACGGCGGCCGACGATGCTTTCGGGTTTTAATCCTGTGTGCTTTTCAAAGGCCGGATTGGCATGCAGAAAGACATAGTCAACAGGCTTTCCCTGAGCATCAAATATCATTTGATGGACGGCTACGCCATTGACCGCATTTTCAGTCAATAAACGATACTGTTGTTCACTTTGACGCCTCGCTGCTTCGGCATTAGTAATGCGGGAATTGACCCGCAGCACATAAATGGTAAAAAACACAAGTCCCAGGATTGCTATGACGATTGCGGCAATCGACAGCCGATACTGCCGCAGTACCTGACCCCATGTTACAATACCGTCTTTCTCGTAAGGCGGCATGTGTAAAACCCGCAGCAGGTTATGCACCTCGGCGTAATCCTGGGCAATACCCCATCCTGCGCCATGCATGGCCTTAGCTGCAGGCATATCCTCGCTCAACATAAGCAACGCCACACTGATTTTTTTGCTCAAATCTCCAGGGACATTATTGATGGCGGCAATAGGCCATTCAGGATAAAGACGTGTGGAAAGCAGATACGGATATTTGGGAAACAAATCACCCATTGAATGAATAACTTTGATCTGAGTCAGATCCAGCAGTTTTTCCTTGGCCATTCTTTCCAATTGAGTGCTGCGCACGGTTCCCGCATCCGCCCGGCCGGAAAGTACGGCTTTAACCACGTCATCGTGGGTTCCACTGTACACAAGCTCGCGAAAGTCTGTTTCAGGATGAATCCCATGGTCTAACAATTCTCGCCATGCAGCATGCCATCCACCCAATGATTTAGCATCTACAGCGGCAAAACGCATCCCTCGCATATCCTCAAGGGATTTGATATCGGGCCGATCTGCACGTGTAAAGATGACTCCGCCGAAAAGAGCCTGGGGTAATGGATCGCCGGGCATTTGTAATGTTGCAATCCGGTGGGCAAGCCCTTGATGCTCCAAAAAGGCATAACAGGATGGGTTTGCGGCGACATAAGAGACCCGTCGCTCTTTGACTGCAGCGAAGATTTCATCGAAACTTAAAGGTACAATCTCAAATTGCAGTGGAGACAACTGGTCTGCCAGGTAATCTGCTGTGGGCTTCCATTCCTTCAGACATAGCTCATTTCCCCGGTTAGCAAGTACGCCAATACGCACTAAATTCACGTTATTGGCATCAGCCCGTCCAGCATAGACTCCACATCGATCCATCTGTTCCGTACCTGCGGCGGCATTGACACATCCACCCTGGGGTATCTGTACACCCCTTTCGGCCTGGTGGTCCGCGTGACGTACCATTACTATCATAAACAGGCTGCTCATTGCAATAATAGCTATCATTACAAAAATCAGCCTTTTATGTCGAAACATTGGTGCCTCGCTGAATTTCAATAGGTTGTATTTCACCTATTTTGTTAATTTTTCTTGATATTTTTAAAAGGGCGGTTGTCGTATTACCGGCAACCGCCCTGCCATACCTCTATCGGCATAGACTGCGTCGTTGTTTAGACTTGCCCTTCCATGAGCGTTCCCATACCTTCCATGACGCGGTCGATATCGAGCAGGACTTTGATGGCACTGCCGGCTTTGCCGATACCGAGGATAAAATCGGTATTGACATCCGTGCCGAACTGCGGCGCATCGTCGATGTTGTCCTGGGTGATGTTCAACACCTCCTGCACCCGGTCCACAATCAGGCCGGCGTGAAAGGACCGGCCTTCGTGATGAATGTCCACCACGATAATGCAGGTCTGATCGGTCGTTTCCTTGATTTCCATCCCGAACCGGCATCGCAAATCGACGACCGGAATCACCTGTCCGCGCAGATTGATGACCCCGCGGACATACTCCGGCATCCGGGGAACGGCCGTAATGGTCATGTGGCCGATAATCTCCCGGACCTTCAAGATTGCAATTCCGTATTCTTCTTTGCCCAGCGCAAAAGTCAGGTATTTACCTGCCTTGGCGCGGGTTGCAGCAGCCGTAGTTGTCATAATAAAATCTCCTGTTCTATGCAAACCGCAAAGTCCGAAGCGGTTGGCTTCGGACTTGCGGCAGTGCGTTTTGATTTAGCTGTTAAAATCCTTAAATTCCTTATCATTGAGCGGCAGCACAGCAG
>CAZICJ010000061.1:0-14853 GCA_964537635.1 uncultured Pirellulales bacterium | reverse complement strand
CCTGAGAATCCTGCATCTGCACCGTTCCACCAACGCATTAATCGGATGAGCCATCAAAATTCGCTCACGATTAACCTGGGTTACGGTGCGCATGTGTCCAAATCAAAAAAAGAGGCAGGATACGCTTTAGAACAGCGTTTTCAGGTGGTAGCGGTCTATGGCTAAAAGCGTTCTGAAAGATCAGGTTTCATTTCATATCCGGCGGACCGCGCCCCGCTTCAACCGCTTCATAATACTTAATGCTACACATAATTTTAACCCCCAAATAAATCATTTGTTTAACAAAAGTGAATATACACGAATTTGGTTTACATTTCAAGAATATATTAAAGAAATTAAGTGATTGTCTTAGATATATTTGAAATGTTAATTTTATGAGCTTCTTTTCAAAGAGTTATCGGTCTATTGTGGGAATATTTTTTTGATCTTCGGTAATTTTTTTGGTACGCTACTGGAATAAATGCTGCGTTAGATGTTTTTAAAGCATATAACCAATTAATACAAATCGACTTATGAGCCAATCAGCCTATTCTGATAAGAATCCGCAAGAGCCGCATCGGCGGCGGCCGCGTTACAGCGGGACGCACCCCAAGCGGTTTGGGGACAAATACAAGGAGTTAGATATTGACTCCCATCCCGACTTACAGGCCCATCTTCGGGACAAAGGCAAGACTCCTGCCGGCACACATATCCCCATACTGGTTCAGGAAGTGATGGAACATCTCCACCCGAAGGCCGGCGAGATTGTTGCCGACTGCACGCTGGGCTACGGGGGTCATGCCGCCGAATTTTGCCGCCGGATTGGGACAACCGGCAAATTGGTCGGCTTTGATGTGGACAAAGTCGAATTGGAACGCACACGCCTGCGGCTTGCAGTGCTGGGTGTGCCGATGAGCCTGCATCGCAGCAACTTTGCAGGTATCGCTTCGGTCATGCGGATAGAGGGACTCGACGGCTTTGATGTCGTCTTCGCCGATTTGGGGTTTTCCAGTATGCAAATCGACAATCCGCAGCGCGGAATGAGCTACAAGCACCAGGGACCGCTGGATATGCGGATGGACGACCGGCGAAAACAAACCGCCGCCGATTTGGTTAATACGCTGGCGGAGGCGGATTTGGCGGCTGCCTTATGGGAACTCGCCGACGAGCCGGATAATCTGGCGATTGCCAGGCTGCTGGTCGAACAGCGTGCGGATAAACCTTTTACGGCCGTTTCTCAGCTTGTTGAGGCGATTTTGACAGCCAAGCATACGACGCTCAAAGAGGTCAAGTCGCAGCGGCGGCTGAACCCCGGCCTGCTGCATCCCGCGGCACGCACTTTTCAGGCATTGCGGATTCTGGTCAATGATGAATTGGGGGCGTTGAAGGAGCTGCTGCGGTTGGTGCCGTTTTGCCTGCGTGCCGGCGGACGGGTCGGCATCATCAGTTTCCACAGCGGCGAAGACCGGCTTGTCAAAAAGGCGTTTGCCGCCGGCATCCAAGAGGGCATTTATCTATCGACAGCCAATGAGGTGATTGTTCCCGGCCGGGATGAAATCGCATCCAATCCCCGCAGCGGCTCGGCCAAATTCCGCTGGGCTTGCCGTGCGTAAACAACCAACCGCATATTCATCTTGACACGCGGCAGCAGCATGGATTAGGATGGGCAGGCGCTATGCCATCCGGCAAAAAGAGCAGTATTGACAGCCGTGATGACACCACAAAACCTAAGTCCATAAAGGGGATAAAACTATGAAAGTGATTATTGTCGGCGGAGTGGCCGGCGGGGCGTCGTGTGCAGCGCGGCTGCGCAGGCTGGATGAAAAAGCCGAAATCCTCATGGTGGAACGCGGGCCGTATGTCTCATACGCCAACTGCGGATTGCCTTACCATGTCGGCGGCGTGATTCAAGAAGAATCCAGTCTCCTGGTGGCGACCGAACAGATGTTTCGCAGCGTGTTCGCGGTTGATTGCCGGACGAACTGCGAGGTCGTCGGCATTAACTCCGCACTGAAAACCGTAGAACTCAAGAATCATAGCACAGGCCAGATAACCACCGAGAAATACGACAAACTCGTGCTGTCGCCCGGAGCAGCGCCGATTCGTCCGCCGCTTGTCGGCATTGACCTTCCGGGGATATTCTCGGTCAGAACCGTGCCGGACGCCAGGGCAATTCGTGCATGGCTTGACCGGGACATCACAGACCGCTCGGAAATGGATTCCGACACTGGCGGACAGGTGGTTACAAAACCCAAACGCGCGGTGGTGGTTGGCGGCGGATTTATCGGACTGGAGATGGTGGAAAACCTAATTCATCGCGGGCTTGATGTAACGCTGATCGAAAAGCTCAATCAGGTGATGCCGCCGCTCGATCCGGAAATGGCGCGTCTGGTCGAGAGGTACTTGGCCAAACACAATGTCCGGCTTGAACTCAATAACGGCGTGGCCGGATTCCGGCAGTCGCCAAACGGTGCGCTGGAAGTCCTGACCAGTTCAGGCAAGGTTCATCCGGCGGATATCGTAATCCTCGCAATCGGTGTGCGGCCGGAGACAGCACTGGCGAAAATGGCCGGTATCGAAGTTGGCCAGCGCGGGGGAATCCGCGTCGATGAACAGATGCGCACGACCAACCCCGATATCTTTGCCGTCGGCGACGCGGTTGAAGTCAAGGATTTTGTTACCGGCCAGTGGACGCTTATTCCGCTTGCCGGGCCGGCCAACCGGCAGGGACGGATTGCCGCCGATGTGATAGCCGGCCGCAATAGCCGTTACCGCGGTACACAGGGCACCTCCATCTGCCAGTTGTTCGAAGCCGCGGTCGCCCAGACCGGCGTCAGCGAAAAACTGCTTGTCCAGATTGGGGACAACGATTTTGAGAAGATTTACCTCTACCCGAATTCCCACGCGGGCTATTATCCTGGCGCTAAAATGCTGGCCATGAAAGTGTTATTCAGGAAATCCAGTGGGCGTCTGCTTGGCGCGCAGGTGCTGGGCGAGGATGGTGTTCCCAAACGAATTGATTCTTTTGCGATGGCCATCCAAATGGGCTGTACGGTCTATGACCTGGAAGAATCGGAACTTTGCTACGCTCCGCCCTACGGCGGCGCAAAAGATCCCGTCAACTTCGCGGGCATGGTCGCGGCAAATATTCTTCGCGGCGATATGCCAATTATTCATTGGGATTCTGCCGAGAAGGGATTCCTTCTCGATGTGCGCAATCCCCAAGAAGTTGCCGTAGAATCGGTGCCGGGGGCGGTTCATATCCCGCTGCCGCAACTGCGTGCGCGTCTGGGCGAACTGCCCAAAGACAAGGAAATCATGGTCTTTTGCCGCTCCGCACAGCGATCCTATTTCGCGACACGCATTCTTTTGCAAAATGGGTTTAAGGCTCGAAACATCTCCGGCGCCATGCTCTCGCGGTCGCATCGTGCGGGAAATTGAAAACAGGACAATGAAAAGTAATGACTGACAGTGAACTCAAACAAAACGATATTTTGGCGATGGATCGAACACGGATGGCTGCCGAACGCACTCTTATGGCCTGGGTCCGAACCGCTTTTACCGCAATCAGCGTTACGGGTAGGATAAAAAAGGCAGTTTTATGTATAATATACGCCTTAAAATACCTTTTTTTAGTAATTTACGGGGTGTACTCGTCAATGGTTGACAGGCTTGCGGGTTGGCCGGGTCGGCCAGACAGGGGAAAATTGGCGTAAAATTGTACTTGCGGAAAACGGTTTTTTAAGGATAATCGCTCTTTTGTGAATTTTGCTCAATATTAAAGTGAAAAAAGGATAACGGATGGGACTTGTACTGCGAGGTTTAGTCAAACTTCAGCGGGTGGAAGACCGGTTGCGTGCGGCCAAAGCCAAACTCTCTCGGTGTCGCCGCTCGGTGCTTTTTCAGGAAAACCAGCTTCGCACCCTGCAAAGCGGCTTAGAGGCAAAGCATGAAGAAATCAAAATGACCCGCATCCAGGCCGACCGTCTGGAATTGGATCTTCGCAGCCGGGATGAGCAAATCAGCAAACTGCGGGCCGCCCTCAACCAGGCACGCACCAACAAAGAGTATTCGGCAATCCTGACCGAGCTGAATATGGCCAAAGTCGATGATTCCAAAATCGAAACCCAGATTCTGGAATTGATGAAGAACATCGAAATTGACCAGGGTCAATGTGTGGAAATCCAAAAGCAAATCGACGACCAGAAAAATAAGCTTGAGCAGATGCGCGCGGAGTCTGAAGGCAAGGCGGCGGAATTTCAGGCAGAAATCGACGAAATACAGCGGGAGTGGGATTTGACCGCCTCCAAGGTGCCCGCCGAGGCGCTGGCGGAATTCAAACGCATCGCCGAGACATACGACGGCGAGGCCATGGCATCCGTCGAGCGAGCCAGCGAAAACTCCGAATCGTACACATGCAGCGGCTGCTTTATGGGGCTGCCGGCCGAAATGGTCAACATCCTTTCCACGAAGGATGATATCCGCAAGTGCTCCAATTGTTCGCGGATATTGTACTATAAAAAAGACGACGAATTAGAGTAGTACCCTATGCCAGTTGAATTTGTGGGGACTCATTTTTGGACAATAAGATAATAATCCCATCAAGAAGACTGGATTCCCGCCTGCGCGGGAATGACACAACCCATAAAAGCAAGTGTTATGGGCAGGCGTTTCCTGTTTTTTGCAAAGCGACTCCACGTGGATAAAGTGCTTCTCTACACCGACGGCGCCAGCCGAGGCAATCCCGGACCCGGGGCGGGGTCCTATATCATCAAAGATTCAGCCGGCAAGTCCGTTGAAGGCAAGGCGGTTTTTCTTGCTCAGGCAACCAATAATGTCGCCGAATATACGGGGTTGGTTCGCGGTCTGCAAGCGTGTCTCGCCCGCGGCGTCAAACGGCTGGAAATCGTCAGCGACAGCGAATTGATGGTTCGCCAAATCAACGGGCAGTACAAGGTCAAGAGCGACAATCTGCGGGATTTATTTGCTGATGCAATGGAACTGCTGATGCAGTTTCAGTCGTGGCAGATGCGGCATGTGCTGCGGGCGCAGAATGCGGATGCCGACCAATTGGCTAACGATGCGGTGGACGCCCGCAGGGATGTGGCGCTGGCAATTCGTTCTTCGAAAAAAGTCAAACCGGTGCGGCTGGGCGTGCTGATCAGCGGCGGCGGACGGACGATGCAGAATCTCGACCAGGCAATCAAGGCGGGAAAACTCAACGCCCAGATTGCTGCGGTCATCTGTTCGCGGCGCGAAATCAAAGGCGTTGAATTGTCGCGGAAATTGGGCTTTGAGCCGGCCATTATCCGCGTCAAGGATTATCCTGATATCAGCCAGTTCAGCAAGGCGATTGCCGAGTCGCTGGATGCGGCAAATGTCGATTTGGTTATTCAGGCCGGCTGGCTGTGCCTGTGGCATATCCCGAAAAATTATGAAAACCGCGTGATGAATATCCACCCAGCGCTGCTACCGGCGTTCGGCGGGCAGGGGATGTGGGGGCATCATGTTCACGAAGCGGTCTTGAAAGCCGGCTGCAAGGTCAGCGGCTGTACGGTGCATTTTTGCACGAATGAGTATGATGCCGGCCCGATTATCATCCAGCGGACATGCCCGGTGCAGGATGACGATACGCCGGACACACTGGCGGCGCGTGTCTTCGAGCAGGAATGCCTTGCGTATCCAGAGGCGATTCAATTGTTCGCCGAAGGCCACCTGAAGGTCAAGGATGGACGCGTTTTTTGCCTTCCGCCAAAGTCCTAATTTTTTCCATCCCACAGATACAGCAATTGCGGGGTCAGCATCTTTTCGACGGTCTGCTTATCTAAGAACATGGATTTACTCTGGGCGCCGAATACGGACATCAGCGAATAGGGCTTTTCGTATTCGATGACTGCTGCATCATTGTCGCCGGCCGCATCGCGTGCGGCGGCAACGGCATCTTCAAAATACCCAACATCATCGATGAGTTTTTCTTTTTTGGCTTCGATGGCTCCGTAGATGCTGCCATCGGCTAATTTGAGTACTTGCTCGCGCGTCAACTGGCGTTGTCGGCCGGCAAAGACCAAATCCACAAACCGCTGATAGGCCGGGTCAATCAATTTATCGTTAATGTACGCCTTCTGGTCGTCGGTCATCGGTGCAAACATACTGGGCCAGTCCTTTTTCTCGCCGCTTTTGACCACCGACGGCAGGATACCGAGTTTCTGTTCCAGCAGGTCCTTGACGGACAGATGGCTCATAATGACCCCGATGGAGCCGGTAACCGCCGTCGGCTCGGCGATAATCGTATCGGCGGCAACGGCAGTATAGTACCCGCCGGAGGCGGCAAGCGTCTGCATAAAGGCAATTACGGGTTTGCCGGAATTTTCGCGGTACTTGACAATCTGATTATACATTCGGTCGCTGGCCGAAACTGAGCCGCCGGGGCTGGCAATCCGTACAATCATCGCCGCAACATCGCTGTCATCCGATGCGGCATCCAATTGGTCTTTGAAATCAAGATATGCTTCGTCGTCAATGATGCCGTAGATATTGACAACAGCGATTTTCTGTTTGCTGCTGCCTTCGGCTATGATATTTTCAACCAGTTCGTTTTTGGAAGACAAGCTGCCTGTGCCGAAAGCCATTGAAACCGCCAAGCCGATAACCGCTAATACCAGTACGACATTGCCCAGAATCGACATTGCCAGCAGGATATTGACGAAGATTCGCCAGCCGGATGTGCCTTTGGGGGCGGGTTGCGGAGCCGGCGACGTTTGAAACACAGGCTGAACCGGCGGCGGGGGAGGAACAGAATCTGCCTGCCCAGCCGCATTGTCCTGCGGCGAACAGGAACATCCGTAGCCGCATACGTCCGTATTGTCCTGATTATCAAGAGGTTTATTATCCATATCCATCATTCATCCTTTCCGGAATTTGAAGATGGGCTAATTATAGATAAGTAAAGAAATTATGTCAATAGGGCAATTTTGTGTCCAATGTTGCTGTCGGCGGCAGTCTGGCCGGCACATATTTATCGGACGTTCAGGGCAAATAAAGGTGGGGCTGCGGAGCAATAAAATTTTTTAAAATTTTTTTCACGGTTCATTAAGCCCCCCTCTGTTAATTCCGAAGTGTCTTGCAGTTCAATAACAATCAAAACAGGAGATGTAAAAATGACGGACAAACAGGAACGCAGGACGGAATCAGAACGCAGGACGGAATCACGGCTTCGCTATAATTGGCCGATATGGTTTGCGGAAAATTACGCAGACTTGCTGACACAGGGGCAGATGATTGATATCTCCAGTTCGGGTGCGGCGTTTAGCTGTTATGCCGACCAGTGTCCGACCAGCGGCGATACGATTACCGCCCGGTTCAGCGTCCCGCAATATACCGGCGTCCATTCGTTCGAGATGGCCAACTTCATCCGCAACGGCAAAATCTGCCGGGTCGAAGAACTGGGGCCGTATGTCCGCCGTGTCGCGGTGCAGTTTGCCGAGCCGCTGCCGTTCAAGCCGGCCGAAGGCGAAAAATATGACAATGTGATGGCCGCCGAAGAAGAAGTTGCTGAAATAACGGCCTAAAAAACCCTTGCCGATACCCCCAAAGCCCCGTTGGACAATTGTCCATAGCAGGGCTTTTTTTGTTGACCCCTGCCGCCAAAGAGCCTACAATATAGGTGGTTTTCAAACTGTCGTACTTCTTTTGCTATGAGGTTAGGGCGTATGGAAAAAGGCTATGTACACATCTACACCGGCGACGGCAAGGGCAAAACGACGGCGGCATTCGGCCTTGCGCTGCGGGCGTCCGGCCACGGCTCGCGGGTTCTGATTTATCAATTTCTCAAACCCAGCTCGCTGGATTTGGGCGAGCGCGGGGCGCTGCGCAAGGGTATCGAAGGCATCACGGTTCGGGCGCTGGATGAGCCGTGGGATATGTTCGAATCGATGGGCAATGCCCCGGCACTGGAGCGGGTTAAAAAGGCCATCAGCCGGGCGTTGAAGGAAATCGAAACCGCCGCTCACGAAAAATACTATGATGTGATTATTCTCGATGAGATTGTCTTTTGCTATGCGCGCGAGCTGGTTTCGATTGAGGATATCCGCAAGGTCATCGAACACCGCGAAAAAGGCGTCGAAATCGTCCTGACCGGACGCGGCGCAACCAAAGAGCTCATCAAGATGGCCGACCTGGTAACCGAGATGAAACCCATCAAGCATCCCTTCGACGAGGGTATCCAGGCACGCAAGGGCATCGAGTTTTAAGGGAAATGATGGGTTAAAGCCCATCCTATGGCTACTATTTTTAAGGAGCGATATCATGTTCTGTTCACAATGCGGAGCGCAAAATCCTGACAATGTCCAATTCTGTTCCCAATGTGGTGCGGCGTTAGCCCAGGCGGCACCACAGGCGGTTGTACCGGCCAAGACAAGCCGAGCGGCAATCGCTTCATTTGTGATGGGGCTGCTGGGTCTGATTGTTTGTCCCCTGGCGCCGATTCTTTTTATTCCATCTCTTATTTGCGGCATTGTGGGTTTAGTCAAAATCAGCAATTCCAACGGCAGATTAAAAGGAAACGGCTTCGCGATCGCCGGACTTGCTACTTCTGTATTATCTTTAGCCCTATTTGCCCTATTGCTACCGCTGGTAGCCAGGAACTTCTTGGGGCAGGCCGACAAAGCCAGAGTGACCGTCACCAAGGCGACGCTCATGACGCTGCACGAGGCGGTCAATATGTTCAAGATGGATACGGGCCGCTATCCGAGCGAGGAAGTGGGGCTTGTGGAACTGGTGGAAATGCCAACCGACATTCAAGGCTGGGCGCAGGGCGGGTATCTGGAAGGCACCAAGGTCCCCAAGGATTCGTGGAAAAATGATTTTGTGTTTCTTTTGAACCCTGAAAGCGGCAAGCCGTTTGTGATTATCAGCTATGGAGCCGATGGGATGGAAGGCGGCGAAGGATATGATGCCGACCTTTACAGTACAGATTTGGAGTAAGCAAATGATTGGCTAAAGCCCATCCTACGACTACTTTTTAAGGAGCGATATTATGTTTTGTTCAAAATGCGGAGCGCAAAATCCTGACAATGTCCAATCCTGTTCCCAATGCGGTGGGATGCTGATCGCCGTAACCCAGCAGGCGGTTGTACCGCCCAAAACAAGTCGAGCGGCAATCGCTTCCTTTGTGATGGGATTGCTGGGGCTGATTGTCTGTCCCCTGATGCCGTTGCTCTTTATTCCGGCGGTCATTTGCGGCGTTGTCGGCTTAGTCAAAATCAGCAACTCCAACGGCAGATTAAAAGGAAACGGCTTCGCAATTGCCGGATTGGCAATTTCCGCACTGATGCTGGTCGCTATGCCGTTCCAGTTGGCGATATTGATGCCGGCGCTGAGCAAGACGAAAAAGATTGCGCAGAGGGTTATCTGTGGTACCAACCTCAAAACGCTCCAAAAAGCAATAATGGTCTATTCTAACGATTACGACGGTAGGGCTCCTACGCCAGACAAATGGTGCGATTTGCTGGCGAAAGAGGTGTATTACAAATCACTGATTTGTCCGGATTCGGATGCGGTCGAGGGCGAGTCAACCTACGCAATGAATATTCATGCTGCCGGCAAAAATTTGGGCGATCTGCCGGCGGATATGGTACTGTTGTTTGAAACCGATACCAATCAATTGCTCCCCGGTCAAAAGCCGTGGAATCTGGCAGGTGGACCGGAACTTCTTCAGGTGCGGCATTCAGAAAAAGGGCAACAAGGCTGCAATGTTGTCTTTGTTGACGGCCATGCTGAATTTGTAAAAACACAAGATATCCCGAATCTTCGCTGGACGGCGGAAGATAAATAGGGAGTGATGGATACAATGGATTCAGGCGGGAGTATTGGTGGTTTAATTTTTGGTGCCTCGCTGGCATTCAGCGTGTCGTTTGTCTGTTCGTTGATGGAAGCGGCGCTGCTGAGCCTGTCGCCGGGGGCGCTGGCGGCCCTGGAAGAACGCAAGCCCCGCATCGGCAAGATCATCCGCGGCTACAAAAATCAAATCGAGCTGCCTGTTACCGTTATCCTCACGCTGAACACCATCGCTCATACGGTCGGGGCGACGATTGTCGGGGCGGAAGTGGCGCTGCTGTTCGGCGAAAAGTGGCTGGGTATTTCTTCGGGCATCTTTACCTATCTGATGCTGCAATTTACGGAAATCCTGCCCAAATCCATCGGCGTGCATTTCAATGCCGCGATTATGGAACAGGCCGCTGTGCCGCTGCGGGGATTGATTTATGTGATGCATCCGGTCATTGTCCTGCTGCGGTTTGTCAACCGTCCTTTTGAACGAAAACAGGATTCGCAGCCGGCGGCCACGATTGATGAGATTGTCGCTCTGGCAGGCTATGCCCGTCTGGCCAACCAGATATCCCCCAAGCAGGCCGACATGATCGCCGGCGTTACGCAATTGAGCCGCAAAACCGCCGCAGACCTGATGGTTCCCGTCGAGCAGATTACATTTTTGTCCAGCACCCATACGCTGTCAGATGCGATTATCACGGCGCATCTTGACCCGCATACGCGTTTTCCGGTGATGGAAGGCAGCGACCGCAACCGCATCCTGGGCTATGTCAATTTCAAGGAGCTGGTCTATCGGATGCGAACCAATCCGGCCGACCCGACGCTCAAGGGTATTATCCGCACGCTGCGGTTTGTCGGCGAAGACGCCCCCTGTCAGGCATTGTTAAAAACATTTGTCGATGACCATGAACACATGGCGCTGGTACAGAACCCCGCCGGACACACTGTCGGCTTGGTTACCCTCGAAGACCTCATCGAAGAACTGGTCGGCCAGTTGGGAGATGAATTTGATATGTTGCCCAAGATGATTCACCCGCTCAGCAAGGGCGTCTGGATTGTCGGCGGCGGCGTACCGATGCGGACGCTGGCCGAAAAACTCAACAACCCCGGACTGGAAGCCGACGGTATTTTATCCCAATGGATACTTGCACGTCTCGATAAACCGCTGGCGGTGGATTTGCGGCTTCGCATCAAGGGGCTGGAATTCAATATTCGCCGTATTCGCCGCGGTAAAGTTTTTGAGGTATTGATTACCCCTGAAGCGATTTCCGCCCCCAGCCGCTAATCGGTGTTGTTTTTTTAACCCTGCGCATCACCCGAATAGGTCCTTTTTAATTTTCAGGACAAAAAACAGGCCTGTTGTCGCCCAAAGTTCAATTGAAAGTTGTTGGTAGGATGGTATAATGAACCTTTTAAGATTTTAATAAAGGATATAGTCGTATGACAATCAGGCGATGGAATGTCTATGGATTGGTTTTCCTTCTGGCCGCGATGGTGTGTCCTGCCGACACTTGGCAGCTTGGCCAGTCGGGGCAATGGGAGAGTCTTTCAGATGACCCAAATGGTGCTTATGTCATTGCTATCAATGATGTTAACAAGAAAATAGCAACTGGAGATCCGGGTGCATTGAAAGGGCTAAAGAAGTTAAAGCAGGACTTTAAGGATGTAAATACTCCGGAAATAGACGCTTTTATCGAGGCGATGTCGCTGTATGTAAAAAAGAACTGGTCCAAGGCGACCAAAAAACTTCAGGAATTTGTTCGCCAATACCCGGAAAGCGTGTTTTATCCATCCGCCGAGGAACAATTATTCTCGATTGGCACGGCGTTTTTGAACGGCCAAAAGCGCAATGTCTTGTGGATATTGTGGCTGCCGGCCTTTGACGAGGGTGTCAATATCATGCGGGATGTGGCCGACCGTACCGGCACGACCCCGATGGGCTACCGTTCGTTATTGGTGCTTGCGGAAAGTTATGAAAAACGGGAAAAATTTGTCGAGGCGTATTTGGTCTGGTCGGAAATGAACGAAAAATGGCCGACCGGCGAAATCGGTCAAAGGACGCTCCTTCGGATGGCGCAATCGGTTCATGCGGCGTATCGGGGTCCCAAGTATGATTCCTCGTGGCTTAATACCGCCCGTACTTATTACGAGGATTTCAATAAGCGGTATCCACAGCAGGCCAGTCAGCTCAATGTGCCGCAGACGATCAATATGATTATGGAGCAGGAAGCGTATAAGAAATTTACCGTTGCCCGGTATTATGAGAAGGCGGAGCATCTGTATGCGAGCAATTTGTATTATGACGCGGTTTTAAAAAGCTGGCCTAATTCGCAGTCGGCCGAGATGGTGCGTCAGGTACAGGCCAGGGTCGGGCCTTTTAAGCCCAAGCCTAAATCAGTTAATCGCAAAATGTTCGACGCCGGCAATGTTTTTTTGGATAGCTGGTTTGGCATCGGATATCTATTCGATAAATCTGGCGACAACGGGAGCGAACAAGGATGAAACGCATGATAAAAACAATCGTATTCTGGATAGGATTGGGACTGGCGCTGCCGTTGGGCGGTTGCGGGTATGAGAATAGCTTTCTGCATCGGGATGATGTACGGACGGTCTATGTCGAGATGTTCAGCACCAACAGTTTTCGGCGCGGACATGAATATACACTGACGGATGCGATATGCAAGCACATCGAGGCACGAACGCCGTATAAGATCGTTTCCGACCGCAATGTCGCCGATACGGTGCTGTCGGGGCAGTTGGCGATTGGTTCGAGCGTGCTGGCTACGGACCGCTATACGGGTAAGCCGCTGGAACGCGAAACGCTGGTAACAGTAACCGTAACATGGAAGAACTCCAAAACAGGCGAGTTGATTGTCAATAATCAGCCGGTGTATGGTTCCGGCACCTATTCCGATCAGTTGGGTCAGTCGTTTGATTATTCTATCGATGCGGCAGTCAATCGGGCGGCGGTCAAGGTGGTCGAACTGATGGAAAAACCATTTTAGAACTTTTAAACAAGACAGGCTATGACAGAACAGAAAAATAAAAATCAACCCCAGGTCCCCGGCGGACTGGGCAGGTTTAATCGCGGGCCGTTCAGCTGGTTAGTCATCGGATTGATTATCATGACGATGCTGATGACGCTCAACCGCTGGCAGCGTGTGGAAAAACTCAACTACAATCCGGAGTTTCTGGATCATCTCAGGCAGGGACATATTGACAGCGTCCGCATTCAGCATGACCGGATTGAAGGGATATTCAATGCAGCCGGCGTTGCTGCCCGCGGCAAGGAATCGGCAGACCATTTTGAGGTGGTGTATATTGAGCCGATGTGGGACGGCAAATTGATGGAACTGCTCACGCAGTATGGCGTCAAAAGCGAAGGCGGCCAGCCGGATATCTGGGCGCCGCTGTTGTGGAATCTGCTGCCGTTTGTGCTGCTGGGAGTTATGATTTATTTTATTTTTATCCGCAATATGCGCGCCGGCGGCGGGATGCTGATGAATTTCGGCCGCAGCAAGCACCGCATTCGCGGCAAGGAAATGAAGGTTACCTTTACGGATGTGGCGGGTATTGATGAGGCCAAAGAAGAAGTCGCCGAAGTCATTGAATTTTTGAAAAATCCCAAGAAGTTCAAGAAAATCGGTGGCCGTATTCCCCGCGGCGTGCTGCTGGTCGGCCCTCCGGGCTGCGGCAAGACACTGCTTGCCAAGGCGATTGCCGGCGAATCGGATGTACCGTTTTTCAGCATTTCGGGCAGCGATTTTGTGGAAATGTTCGTCGGCGTCGGCGCCAGCCGCGTGCGGGATTTGTTCAAAACCGCCAAGGAAAATGCGCCATGCATTATCTTCCTCGATGAAATCGACGCTATCGGCAAAAAACGCGGCCCCGGATTTGTCAGCGGCGGCCATGATGAGCGGGAACAGACGCTCAATGCGATTCTGGTGGAGATGGACGGGTTTGACACCGACGACCAGGTGATTGTCATCGCCGCGACCAACCGTGCGGACATTTTAGACAGCGCCCTGACGCGGCCGGGACGGTTTGACCGGCAGGTCGTTGTGCCGCTGCCGGACTTAAAAGGCAGAGCCTGCATCCTGAAAATTCACGCCCAGAAGGTGCAGTGCGCTCCGGATGTAGATTGGGAAAAGATGGCACGCGTAACGCCTATGTTCAGCGGCGCCGAATTGGAGGCGGTCATCAATGAGGCCGCCATCGGCGCCAGTATGCAGAATAAGGATTATGTGGAGATGAGCGATTTGGAAGAAGCCCGCGACAAGGTTCGCTGGGGGCGCGCCAAACGCAGCCGCGTAGTCGATGAGCAGGACCGCCGGCTGACGGCGTTCCATGAGGCCGGCCACGCTCTCGTGCAGTCGCTGCTCAAGGATGCCGACCCGCTGCACAAGGTCAGCATTATTCCGCGCGGGCCGATGGGCGGAGCGACCTTTGCGCTGCCCGAAAAAGACCGCCTGTTCTATTCGCGCAAATACTGCCTGTCGCAATTACAGATTTGCTTTGGCGGACGGATTGCCGAAGAGATGTTCTGTCAGGATATTACCAGCGGGGCGCAGTCCGATATCAAGCAGGCAACGATGCTGGCCCGCGGGATGGTGATGGAATGGGGCATGGGTGAACAGTTGGGGCCCGTCAATTACATTTCCGACATGGGTTCCGACGGCTTTATGATGCACGGCGGCGTCGAATACTCGCAAAAGACAGCCGAGATGATTGATAACGAGGTGCGCAAGCTGATTGATACGGCCTACACCCATGCGGCAGACCTCATCGAAGCTCACAAGGACAAGATGGAAGTCCTTGCCAATGCACTACTTAAGTACGAAACACTCGACGCCGAGGATGTCAAAACCATCCTGGCAGGCGGACAAATCGACAAGCCGACGCTTAATGATTTGCTGGAAAAAGAGCAAATACGGAAGAACGGTTCGGCCTGAAAACAGGCTTTTTGTGATGCGATTTTGTTGCAATCTATTGACAAAAAACGGTTCATCCGTTAAATGCGTTGGCATATTGCAAAAAAGGGACATCGCT
>CAZICJ010000060.1:0-15360 GCA_964537635.1 uncultured Pirellulales bacterium | reverse complement strand
ATATGGAGAAGTTCGGAGTTCGTAGTTCTTAGACAAAAGAAAACGGGATTTTCACAGCCACGCTACCCAATGATACCGGGCATTGCCTGGCAAAACGGAGTTGTTTTCGAGGGTCGTGGGGCGAAAAACTCACAGACAGACACCAAACAGGTTATTCGTGGCGCAGGGACTCGATGGGGTCCATATTGGCCGCCTTAACCGCCGGATACAGGCCGAATGTAACCCCTATTCCCGCCGAAATTCCAAACGACAGCAGCATTGAATACAAGGTCAAGACCGTGGGCATTCCTCCCAGCCATGTTACCAGTGCCGGTATCGCGGCGCCAAGTGCCATTCCCAGCAGGCCGCCGGTCAATGTGAGAAGCAGAGTTTCCGATAAAAATTGAGTGATGATGTCGTTTTTCTTGGCACCCAGTGCCCGCCGGATGCCGATTTCTCGGGTTCGTTCGCTGACCGTGGCCAGCATAATATTCATAATGCCGATGCCGCCGACCAGCAGCGATATGGCCGCAATGGACCCTAAAACAAGACTATACATCCGTTTTGTCCGAATTGCCTGCCGTAGCAGTTCTAAGGGGACAATAATTTGATAATCCTGCTTTTTGTGAAAGCGCGAGAGTATTGCCTCCAACACATCTTTCATCGGAAGAACCCGCTCGATGGTAGGCACTTTGACCGTAATTTCCGTCAGTTCGACGCGTTCTCCAACCAGCCCCGAAGAGCCGCCAAATTGAATGGTAGTTGTTCCAAACCGCGTTTTCATCGTTGTAATGGGGATGTACACACGGCCCACCGTGCTGATATTGTCCGATGCTGAAGCAGAAGTCTCCATCGTCTCTTGCTGGGACCGTATTTTGACTTCCCCGACGATGCCTGCTACCCGAAAATAGTCTTTACCTATTTTTAGGTCCATCCCCAGCGGATCATCGAACATAAAGAGGTTGTCCGCGGTCTGACGGTCAATCACACAGATTCCTTCGCTATATCGCAAATCATCATACGAAAGAAACCGTCCGCATAGGATTTCTATCGGCGCTAAATCCGGATACCAATCCACTGTTCCCACCACTTCCACTGCCAAAATGCGATTTCGGTAATAGGCACGTTGAGTCATTACTCGGGATTGGACGACGACCTGAGCGTCCGGGATAGTCGCGCGAAATCGCTCCGCATCGTCATACGTCAGACCGTACTGCGTAATCGTCTGCGAACTGGAATCGGTGGCGGTTTGCTGGGGTGGTTTGACGGTTTTCAAGATAATGTTTGTGCTGCCCAGTCGGGCGATCTGGTCTTGCGCCTGCCGGCTGGCGCCTTCGCCGATGGCCAGCATCGCAATGACGCTGGAGACCCCGAAAATGACGCCCAGCATCGTCAGGATGGAGCGCAACCGATGCAGCCAGAGACTGCGAAGACTCAAATAAACAATTCCGGATAACTGTGATATCTCCACTATTGCCGATTTCCGTTGTAAATTTCCCTGTTAACGACGCCGTCCAGCATGTGAACGGTGCGCTGTGTTCTTCTGGCGACGCCGGGGTCATGGGTTACCACAATAACGGTTTTCCCCGTCATATGCAGCTCATCGAGCAATTGCAGGATATCCTGTCCGCTTTTACTGTCCAGATTTCCTGTTGGTTCATCAGCCAGCAGTATCAGCGGGTCGTTAGCCAGCGCCCGGGCGATGGCGACGCGCTGCTGTTGTCCGCCGGACAATTCCGAAGGACGGTGGCCGAGCCGGTCGCCAAGTCCGACACGGCAGGCCAGTTCTTCGGCACGGCTCTGCCGCTGTGGTTTGGGTACCTGCTGATAATACAGCGGTACCTCGATATTTTCCAGAATATTCAGTTGCGGAATCAGATTAAAGGATTGGAAAATAAATCCGATTTGCTTGCCTCGTACCGCCGACAGGGTGTCATCGTCCATCGTGGAAATATCTTTTCCTCCCAGAAGATAACGTCCTGCCGTCGGTTTGTCTAAGCAGCCAAGCAGATTCAGCAAGGTGGACTTGCCCGAACCGCTGGGGCCCATAATCGAGACATAGTCGCCCTTGGAAAAAGTCAGATTAATTCCTTTGAGCACGGGCAATTCCGACTGTCCGAGATAGTAGGACTTGCGAATATCATCGAGATGGACGACTGCTTGCGATGAATTAACCGTCTGCATCATGGATTAATTCCTTGGCGCTGAGGGTGCATTTGGACGAATACCCGATGCTGGCCGGACAGATCTATTTCGGGATGGCGTGTCGGTATTGGTGGGGCCGCCCTCTGGCGACGCTTGCCCGCCGGAACGCGGTCGAGCAGGTTGTGATGGATTGCCTTGTGCAGGCTGCTCCGGAGAAGCGGACTGCGAGTCATCGGTACTGGCGGAGTCCTGTTTATTGGATGCTCCCTGTTGCTGTCGAAGTTCATACGCGCGAGGCGGGTTCAGCGACACCTTTTCCCCTGGCTCGAGCCCTCGGACAATCTCAATAAACTTGTCATTGTAAGCGCCGACCTCGACTTGCCGCTCCGTATTGCCTTTTAATGTATGCACATAACATATTTTTTTGCCCTCGCGGTTAGAGACGCATTGCAGCGGGATGGCAATCACATTTTTTAATTCCCCGACGATAATCTCGACTTTGGCCGACATTCCGGGACGCAGTGTTTCGCCCCCTTGCAGGCTGATTTCGGTGGTGTACAGTTTCAGGTCCGGATTGGACAAAAAGGAGCCTGTGTCCGGCAGGGGGGCGATTTTAGTTACTTCACCCATAAAAACGGTGTCCGGCATCGCATCCACAATAATCCTGGCTTTTTGGCCTATCTTGATTTTGTCGATATTGGTCTCGTGGACTTTGGCATCGACCAGTACATCCCGTGCGCTGGGAATCTGCATAATTTCTTCCTGCTCGCGTACCTCACGGCCCACTTCGATGCTGGCTCTCGAACGGCTACTGAATCCGCTGCTCTGTGTCGCATACACAACCATTCCCGGACAGGGCGCCTTGATCACACTGGAGGTGATTTGCCGCTGAAGCCGCTCTAAGCGTTCCTTCTCAAGGGCAAAGGTTGCATCCGCACTGCTTAATTTGGCTTCGGCCTGAGCCTGCTGAGAGCGGGCTTTGGCCAAGATGCGTTCCAATTGCCGCTCCGATTCAATAAAATCACTGAACAGTTTCTGTGCCTGTTTAGGAAACTCATAGCGAATAAACAAATCCTTTGCCGTTTTGGCCTGATCGGCTTTGATTTCAGAGCGTTTGGCATTCAACTGGTCGGCTTCCTGTTCGGTTTTGGCGACATATTCTTTTTGTACCAGTTGATTAGTCCAATACAGCGTGTTTTGAGCGCGGAGCAATTCATCGGTTGCCAGGTTGATATCCGATTGAAGCTGCCGCAGGGTCTGCTGAGATTCCCCGCCGAGTTTATTCGGATCGTCTATCAGGGCGGCAAAGGCCTCATCTGTGGGCATTTGATTGGGGTCGTTGGGGACCAGCGCCGTCGCCACATTCTGACCAAGATATTTTTGCAAATCCAGCATGGCGAACTTGACTGCCAGCCGTCCCTGCTGAATATCGGATTCATTCTGGTTCTTTTGAATATCCAGATTCTCGCGTGCTTCCGTCAGATTGGCCATTGCGGTGTTGTAATCAATCATCTGCCGATTTAAGTCCTGTTTGGCTCCTGATGTGTCCAGCTCCAGAATGACGGTGCCTTTTTCCACATCGTCTTCGGTCAGTATCGTGCCTTCGGGGATGATGCTGACGATGCTGGTGTTGCCCTCCACTTCAGAGCGAATCGATACGGCTTTTTTGGCTTTAATGGAGCCGGCTTCAATGAAACTGATGGTCATATCCTGCCGTGCCGCCGGATAAAAACTGTCGCCGCCGCTGCGCAAAGCCAGTCTGCTTTCTCTTCCCCGATAGTACATCCAGAAAAGGACGAGTACAAAAATTGCAACGGTAATAATTACAATTCGTTTCGTTTTGCCATGTCGGGTATTTGCCATAATCCATCCGGTTTTACAGAAAGTAATTCGATGTCACGATAAAAGCTCAGAGTTGCAATCATATAATCCACCAGCGTGGAGGTCGTTGCGTTTTGCGTCTGCAGCAGGGCTTCCTGCGAATCCAGCAGGTCGCGCGCCTGTACGCGGCCGGCCTTAAACAATATCTGAGTGCTGTCCACCCGTTTTTGTGCCAGTTCCAGACTGATTTTCTGGATATGATACCGCCGCGCTGCTTCAATCACATTGCGGTAATTGTTGCGGACTTCTAGCTTGACGGTATCCAGCGAATTTTCATAATCCCGCTGTTTTTGCATCAGGGTAATCAGCGATTCACGATAGGCATTGCGTTCCGCCTTGCGGTCGAACGGCAAATCCAGTTCGGCTCCGAAGCTGTAATCGCCTTCATGAAACCGCAGCCGGTCAAAGTCTGTTTCGGCGGTTGAATGCACCCGCGCGCCGCCCGTAAGATTCAATTTGGCCTGAAGCGCGTTTTCGGCTACTTTGACCTTGCGCTTGGCGTCATCGACCTCGTCTTTGGATGTAGCCAAATCAAGACGAAGAGCAATGGCAGTTGCTACCGCCTCTTCGGCTGGAAAAGTCGGCTCGGTTACCGACTGACTCATCAGAGTTTGCAGGGCATTGGGGTCCAACTCCAGTGGAGCATCGGTGGTCATTGCCAGACGAATCTTAAAGCTGTCCAATGCCTGCAAGTAATTTCGCTGGGCTCGTGTCAGGTCATCTTTTGCCGCCAGCATCCGCTGTTCGGTCTGGTCGGCTTCCAGTTGCGGGATCCGGCCGGCCTCTGCCGACAGTGTCGCCTGGGCATACGACAATTGCAGACTTTTGTAGTTGCTTTCCGAATTATGGACACTGTCCAATGCCTGTAAAACACGGAAATATTCGCTGACGATAGTTACTACGAAGTCCTTGCGGTATTGGCTGAACGAGCGGATTTGATACAGGACATTTCGTTCCGCCTGGGTTAGGTTTTCCTGAACAATATCTTTACCGGCGCCGCGAAGCAAGGGTTTGCTGATACTGGCGCTAAGTACACTGCCGAGACTTTCCCGCGGGTCTCCCGTCAGATATCGCATCCAATCCGTCGCAATGCTGGTCGATATCTGTGTCCCATCATCCAGAAACTGACTGAAGCCAAACTGGCCGCCGGCGGTGATAGTTTCATCGTTTTCACCGCGATTGTAGCGTGCATCAATGGTTCCAAACCATTTGCGAGCGAATTGGTGGCGGGACAGCGTCAAATCCAGCGCCCTGATATAGAGGGACTCTTTCTGTTTTTGATAGTCCCGGTTGCGGGCGGTGGCAATCGCCACTGCGTCGGCCAATTTCAGCGGACCTGTCGGAACATAATTAGGGTCGAACAGCAGGTCATTGGGGTCGCGCTGTACATCGTCGATTTTCATATTGGCCTGAGTGCCGTGCCTGGCATCCCATTTCTGCTCAATAATCGCGTACGCCTCTTTGTCCGCATCGTCCTTGTACTCGTGCGGCGAACAGCTCGAAACAAAGAGCAGCACACACAAAAAGCACCCCGATAATTGAATAATATGACGTAGGTTCATCATTTCATTTCTGCCGGTAAACAACCCAATAAGTGACAAATCTTATAGGCAGTCCTGCTGTTAAATATAGTTCTTACCGACACAGCATATCAGAAACAGGCAATTGACGCCTGTAAAAAAAATGTAAAACTCTCCTTGTTTTCAACAAAGAATCAATTAGAATGGCACGCAGCGCAACAAGAAGAATATTCGGATTTGGCCTATGGAAAAACAGATATGACCATGTTCTTAGAATGGTTGTTCACCCACATTGGGTTTATACTTGGATTTTTGGCTGGATTGGTGCTGATTGCCCATGTCCTGACGCAGCGGAGGGCGCCGTCGGGGACGATTGCCTGGCTGCTGGCTATCGTGCTTGTTCCCTACATCGGTATTCCGTTGTACCTGGTGTTGGGCGGGCGAAAAATGAAGCGGCAGGCAGGTCAAAAATCAGGTCCTGTATTTCCTCTATCAACCCAGCGGCTCAATGTACCAAGGACATATCTGGACGAATTACTGGAAAGCTACGGCCTGCCGCCGGCAACCGAGGGAAATCAATTGGAATTATGCACGGATGGCCAGGCGACCTACCGCGATCTGACGGACATTATCGAAAATGCCCGACAGTCGATATATATTTCTACATTCATTTTCCGCGGGGACTTGGTGGGTAGAGATATCTTAAACCGGCTCACCCAAAAAGCCCGGCAGGGTCTGGATGTCCGGATACTGCTGGATGGCGTTGGTTCGCTATGGACCAGCCGATTCTTTTTCAGGCGTTTTGTTCGTGCCGGCGGGAAATACGGCGTTTTTCTGCCGCTGCTGCATTGGCCGTTTCGCGGAAGAACAAACCTGCGGAATCACCGCAAAATTGTCATCGCCGACAATCGTGTCGTGCTGGCCGGAGGAACCAATATCGGTATGGAGTATTTGGGTCCTGCGCCAAGTCCAAAACGCTGGCAGGACTTGTCATTTGTCCTGCGTGGACCGGCAGTTGCGTCCTATCTGGGGATATTTTGTTCGGATTGGGCTTTTGCGATGGGACAGCAGGATTGGCCCGAAGGCCGAGATGTCCGCTGTGCGGTTGAGGCAGAGAGTGCCGACGCCATCGTCCAGATAATTCCTTCCGGCCCCGATGTGCCGGGCGATGCGTTGTATGATGCCATTTTGACATCCTTTTTCAATGCGCAAAAACGAATCTGGATTGTTACACCTTACTTTGTGCCGGATGAACCGTTGCTCAAGGCAATCCAACTGGCAGTGCGAAAGGGGTTGGATGTCCGCGTGATTGTTCCCCAAAAATCCAATCACCCGATGACCGATGTCGTCCGCAGGGTTTATTTGCGGGATATTCAGCAAGTAGGGGCTAAAGTGTTTTTCTATCAAAAAAGGATGATTCATGCAAAAGCCATCCTGATTGATGATGACATTATGATGGCCGGCTCAGCCAATGCGGATTCTCGCAGCCTGTTCCTCAATTATGAGGTGATGTTGGTGGCCTATCGGGGGCGGGTAATAGGCAAGATGCAGCAATGGATAACTGACATTCAGTCGCAATGTGCCCAAAAGACGATAACGGTCAACGTGGTTCAAAATATTGTCGACCATATTGTGAATTTATTTTCGCCTTTATTGTAATTATTCGCAAGTGTTCATGCGATTTTGAGCTCAATCGGCTGATTTCTGCGGGCTATCAGCCCGGTATTGCCGGCACAGAACACACCGTGCTGTCTGCCGTATTAATCCCCTTTAGGCCTTAACACGTCAATAGGATCGTCTTTCCTTTTGGGTGTCTGTTTTTCGGCAACCTCGTCCGATTCATCAATAGCCTTTTTGATATCGTTTTCCGATTCCTTGATGCCCTTCTTGAATTCGGTAATGCTTTTGCCGACACTGCGTGCGACTTCCGGCAGCCGGCGCCCAAACAACAGCAGGGCAACGACCAGAATGATAATCCATTCCGCACCCATCGGAAGACCCATAAAAGCCAAGCAATTATTTATCATAACAAAAATCCTTTCCAGTTATATCGTTTCCAAACCATGTATCGTAGCCTTATACAATCATAAGGTCAAGCGGATTTTGGTATGACCGCGAATTTACCGTGATTTTACTGGTTTAAGCCGGTTCTTCGATGGGAATCAGAACTTCAAAGATATTACCCTGCGGCATAGTAGGAATATGGCAAACCTTTCCCCGATGTCGGGTGATGATTTGCCGGGCTAGTGCCAGCCCCGCTGCACTGCCGGCCTGCTGCATAGGCAGTTCGCATACCTCAAACAGGGCGGCGGATTGTTCCCGGCTGTATGTCCGGCCGGCGTCCCGCACCTCAATACGGATTACACGAGCCTGTGCGGCATACTCCGTGATGATTTCGATAGTCCCTCCCGAGTCGGAATTATCCATACAGCAAAACAGCAGATTAGAAATAGCCGTCTCCATCGCTCCGCCGTCCAATAAACAGACCGGTATCCGTTCGTCCAAGTGCAAATGGATACATAGCGACTTGCCGGGGTTTTGTTCGGCTGCCGACTGGCGCACCCCTTTAATGATATCGTTGATATGAACTGCCGACAGCCGCAATGGACGCTGTTGAGCAAAATCGAATAGGTCTGTCAGGCTTTTTTTAAGCCGCCGGATATTGGATAAAAAGATGCCCCAGGCAGACCCTATCCGCTGAGTCTTGCCGGTTTGCAGCGCAAAATCAATTACTTCGGCCGACCCGCCGACCATTTGCAGAATATTTTTAACTGCGTGCGACGAATTCAGCACCGCGCTGCCGGCCTGAATCAATTGCTGATTTTTTGCATCCTGCCGCTGCCCCAAACAGACGGCCGTATAGTCCAGAAAAAGGGATATCTCAGAATCCCAGTTTCGTTTATGTCGGCTGTCCATATACACAATCAGCCCGCTGGATACATCCCTGACGCAAACGGCCGCCTGAATATTAAACCGCTGCAGGTGCGGGTCGTTTTTCCATTGTCCCAATACGCTTGCATCTGCAATTTCTATCCGTCTGCACTCGCCGAGGCACGCTGTGAGGACCGCCGGACTATAGGTCGCAATTGCCTCCGCCGATTCCAGTCCCCAGGCACAAAGCAAATCAACTTCCTGTACCGATGCCCCTCTCAAAAGATAAATGTGATCCGCCTCCGCCGACGCAGCGATGGCCGCCAGAAGCCGCACCAGACTGTCCGGGCAATCGCCCTGCCGGCGATGTTCTTTTAGAAAGTCCAGCAGGACTTCACCAAACGCGGTTTTCACAATGGTATCCGAACCTGACATTTTTACTTTCATGAGTAGGTGTGTTCCTAATATGTCTGGTTTATCGGACAACCGCCCGCCCGGCTTAAAATAACTTTTATAAAAACACTATTTCTGCGTCCGATAACCAAAAGTCCAATTAAGTCTGGCCGCGTGAATGACGACGAATCAAAGTACATAGAACCTATTATTCGACGGAGTTGCTAAAATGACACATTCAAAAAAGTTAACGATGGCCGAACTGCTCATTGTCAGTTTGATTCTGGTTACGCTGGGTGCGGTTGCCGCCCCGCGGATATCACGCAGTGCCGGCCTGGATAGGCAGGCCATCTGCAATTCCAACCTCGAACGGATCAATTTGGCCATAGAAACCCACTATAATACCACTGGACAATATCCAAATAGTATTGAAGACATTGTTTCCGACCAGCGGTATTTTCCTTCCGGTTGCCCCCAATGCCCCATGCGAGGCCACTATATCCTCAATGCAGAAAGACATGCCGTTTGCACGCATTGACTGGGACAAGACGCTCGGAGTGCGTGCGATGCGGCAGGGGAGATGTACGTCGAAGCCTTTATAACTCTATCAAAATCAAGATGTTATAATTTTTGGAGTGCGGTTCAGGAAAGGATTGGGGAATGTCTCTTTTTGGAGGGTATGGATTGAGCCGGCTTTTGGGGGCGGCCGGGAATTCTTGTCAGGGTTTTTACTTGACGAAAGGCCGGCCGACAGCGATACTTACGCGACTGTGATTGTGTAGTTGCAGAGTCTGGAATTATAGAATAAGCCTTTAAGGAGTTGTTTATGGCCGTTGCCAAAACACAGAGCAATACGATGCTTATCGCGTTGGTCGCTTTTGTCGGGTTATTTATCGCGTCAACGACCTGTGCGGTCATTTACTATGTCAAGAGTGAGGAATACCGCACCAAGATGGAAACGGCCCGCAGTGAAATGCTCAAGATGGCCAGCACTCGCGAGCAGGGGGCTATGGGCAAGATTGTCGGCGAAGTCAAAGAGGGCAGCTATCTGGGCAAGATGAACGAGCATTTTAACTCTCTCTATGGGATGATTATGGGCGCGCCCGCAGGCGAAGATTTGTCGGCGGATGTGAAATTAAACGATATTGCCCTTCGCATTAAGAATCTCAATGAGTCGTTGGGCGACGATGTAAGTCCGGCGGTGGGTTCAGAAGGCATTGCCTTGCTCAAAACGATTGAGGATATGAAGGCCAAGCTGGACGAAGCCCGCACTGCGGCGGCATCAATGGATGAGCAGAATAAGGCACTGCAGGACCAATTCGATGCGGCCAAGAAAGAAAGCCAGTTCAAAGAACAGCAGATGGCCGCTCAGATTGAGCAGATTCAGAAAAATGCCGACGACCTTCAGATGAAATATGATGCACTGAAGAAATCCATTGATGACGCTGCCAATGAGCAGATTGCTTTGTTCAAGACGAAGCTGGAAACCGAGCAGGACAAACTCAAACAGAAGCACATGGAATTGACGGAAACCCAGGCGAAGTTGGGTGAAACCGAAAAATCGCTTGGTGAGGCCATCGGCAAACTGGATGTAATTCGTCCGCGTCCGGACAGCGAGGCGGTTGCCTATAAGCCGGACGCCAATATAATCCGCGTGGATTTGAAAAACGGGCTGGTGATTCTGGATATCGGTACGGATAACCATGTGTATCGCGGGCTGACATTTGCGGTATATGACCGTTCCTTGCCGATTCCGGAAGATGGGCAGGGCAAGGCGGAGCTGGAAGTCTTCCAAGTGGATTCCAAGGTTTCAGTCGCACGGATTGTCAAGTCCAATATCAAGGATCCGGTGTTTCAGGGTGATATTGTCGCCAACCTGATTTGGGACAGCACGTCCAGCAACCGGTTTGTGGTGCTGGGCGCATTCGATTACAATGACGACGGTACGGTTGATCCTGACGGCGCCAAACGCATAGAGGAAATCATTACGCGGTGGGGCGGCAAGATCGATACGGATATTACGATTGATACCGATTTTGTGATACTTGGCCAGACGCCCAAGCCGATGGCAAAAACTCCCACCCAGGAAGAGATCGACCTGGATTCAGGGCTTTTGGCCCGTTATGAGGAATCCGTTCGTGCAGTTAAGCAGTTTGACATTCTTCTGGCCAAAGCCAAGACGCTGTCTATTCCCGTTTTCAGCCAGAAGCGGTTCTTTTATTTGATTGGCTCTAACGCGCTGCACGCCCGCATGACCGCACCGTAGTTTGAATCGAACAATGCCCCGGGTTCAAATCCGGTTTTTGAAAAGAAACGACCTTGCTTTTTTCGATTTGAGGGGGTATAATAGGAAGTTGTTTGGCATATCGGGGGCGAATGGCTTCGACCGGATAGGTAGAAGGTTAGACGGCGTACCCAGGATGTCGGTTGGCCTGGATAAAAATCCGACAAAAAATTTAACTGGCAACTACCAGTATAAACTGGCTGCTTAATTAAAGCGGCCCGCCCCGGCGGGCTTGCCCGCGAGCTTGCCGCTGGCGCCACTTAGCGGGATAGTTTTGCCGGCTTTCCGTGACGGCAGAATGACGTTGGTTTAGCGGAATAGTAAGATTGGCAGCCTGTCGCTTGGCGGCCAATTAAGCGAATGTCAAAGAAACGACTACGTATGTAGAAGTCTGATCGGAAATGTCTCGGGACAGGGGTTCAAATCCCCTCGCCTCCATTTTTGAGCGGTTTTCAAGGGTTCGCGTTCTTGCCCCTGAAAACCGCTTATATGTCCCTAGTAATTTATGTAACTCTCTTGTTTTACTGTGATGAAGGCAGTCGGCGTTCGGGCGGCGCAAAAAAAAGGGGAGAGCTCGACGCTCTCCCTTTTTATAGAACAGCTCTTCTCGTATAGGTTTTTTAGTCCTCATACTTTCACGCCTCGATTACGACCTGCCTTGTGTGCCAACACTCAAGATCAGCGTTCCAAGCTCGGGCTAAAATGGCCTTTTGGGTCATTTATTAAGAGCCGTTGTATTGCACTGTCATCGCTACTAATGGTTTATATCGTCCGTGAGGGTAAAAAGTTTTAAAGAATTTTTGTAAAATCAAAAACCGATTATAACTGATTGTATTTAATAGTCTTATAGGAGTTCGCTGAAAAAATTCTTTTGATATGGTGTTTTTTTTGTTTGATGATGCGGAAAAATGTTATACAATAATGCAGGATTTGAATGTCAGAATTGATGGAGACGATAGTGGATACTGACACCGCAAAAAATCCGCGTGTTTTAATCATCGAAGATGACCCGGGTCATCAGCGGCTGCTGGAGATTTGTGTTCACATCGCCGGTTGCCAGACCGATTGCTGTTTTGACGGCAAGACGGGGTTTGCCAAAAGCCAATCTGCACACTACGACATGATTCTGGTCGATATCAATATCCCCGAACTGGACGGCTTTATGGTTGCCACGCTGCTGCGTGAGCGCGGGGACAAGACGCCGCTGGTGGCGATATCCGCACTGGAGCTGCAGGGTATCCGCCGCAAGGCATTAGCGGTCGGTTTCAATGAATTCCTGCAAAAACCCATCGAGCAGGAAGTCCTCGAAAAAGTGATGCAGAAATACATTTTTCTTCAATCCGCAGCCAAATAGCCCGTCGTCTGGCTACATCGTTTTGTACTTGGGTCCGCCGCTGCCTTCGGGAACGGTCCATCGGATATTGTCGAACGGGCATTTCTGCTGACAGGTCTTGCAATGCAGACAGTTGGATGGATTGGCGGCTTTTGCCTGGTTGCCGATTTGTTCATAGACGCCGGCCGGACAGAAGGTGATGCAGGGGGCGTCGAATTTCGGCTGACATTGATTTTTGCATATTTCGCCGTCGATAATTTGCAGATGGCAGGGTTCTTCCTCGCGGTGATGCGTTGCGGCCACCGCGGTGAATGCGTCTTTATCAAATTTCGCCGATGGTTTGAGGCGGTATGGGGTGGTGGTCATTTCTTTGTAGTCCGGCTCGATATGGAACTTGGGCAGCAGTCCGCCCAGCACTGAAAGCGGCATGCCCTGCAGCGGACCAAAGCGGGCGACCGTCTGGCGGAAATTCTTGGCTGAATCCATTTCTTTGAGAACGCTTGTCTGTTGGAGTTTTTGTGTATAAAGCCGTGCCGCATTCGTCGGGGCGTTCAGAGTCCCGGCAGCGGCATCAGCGGCGGCCATGCCGGAATAAATGGCATTGTGCAGGCCTTTGATTTTGAGCATATTGACGAAGCCGGCGCTGTCGCCCAGCAGCATCACATTGCTGCGTCCGATGGCGCCGGTTGCCGGGTCGCGCGGCAAGGCGTAGAAGCCGCCTTCCGGAATCATCTTGGCGCCGCCTTCGACGACTGTTCCGCCGGCGATAAACTGCTTGACGAATTTGTGTTCCTTGAATTGCGTCAGTGCGTCCTGCGGATTAAAGTCGCAGTGTTTGTAATCCAGACCTACAATCATTCCAACGGCGATGGTGTTGGCACCCATCGGATACATAATGCCGCCGCCGAACATCGCCGGTCCGATCAGCGGCGTCCAGATGGGATAACCCATCGCATGTACAACCCGTCCGGGGGTGAACTTGTTGTATTGCTCGTCGCTGACTTTGATGAGTTCCTTGACGCCGATGGAGTAAAGCTGGCAGTTTTGGCGTGTCAGCCCCGCCTTTTGAATGAATTTCTCGCTGAGCAGACCGTCGCAGCCTTCGGCAAGCAGAATCACTTTGGCGTGAATGGTTTCTCCGGGCAGATAATTGGGCTGCTTGTGGCCTTCTTTGTTGAGTCCCTGATCCACGAGTTTGACGCCTGCTGCCGTATTTGACCCGGCATCCCATAGAATATCTTCGGCGGCAAAGCCATACAGCACTTCCACGCCCAGCCCGACGGCGACCGAAGAAAGCCATGCCGACAATTTGCTGGCCGAGCAGATATAATCGCCCTTGTGCATTAACTGACCAAAGCCGAGTTTGAATGCTTTGGCTGCTTTAATCGCAAACTCGATATTAAATGCCATTGATCTGCCCAGCAGAAACATCACATCGTCTTTATCGACTTTGGATGTCAGGACGGCTTTGGCCTGTTCACTTTGCGCCCACTGCGGGTCGATGGGGTCCAGCAGGCTGCTGATTGCCTGCGGTTCCAGTACGGCTCCGGACAGGTTATGATTGCCGGCCGCGGCCGCCTTATCAATGACGACAATATCCAGTTGCGGCTGGGCTTTCTTAAGCGTAATTGCAGCCGACAGCCCTGCGGTACCTGCTCCGACGATTAACACTGAGACGCTGTTATATGATTTCGTGTGTTCCACAATTTATCCCTGTAATGAACGTACTAATTCGGGTATGACCTGTTCTGCGTTGCCGACGAGGTAGTAATCGCACTGCTTGAAAATCGGCGCATGCGGGTCGAGATTGATTGCAATAATGGTTTCCGTATTGGCCACGCCAATCATGTGCTGGATGGCGCCGGAAATGCCGATGGCGATATAGACTTTGGGACCGACGGCGGTTCCCGTCTGGCCGACCTGGCGTATCCGTTCCACGAATCCCTGTTCAACGGCGGTTCGGCTGGCGCCTTTTTCGACGCTGACCTGGAATGTCTCGCGTATGGTTGAGCAAATGCTGTCCAGCAGGTTGTCGTAATTGTCACGGCTTTGCATTCCCTTGCCGCCGCTGATGATGACCTCGCTTTCAAAATTGACTTTTCCGTGGCCGATTTCGGTCTGGATAATGTCAAGGCTCAAATCCGCCTGGGTCAGTTCGACCACATGCGGGATGATTTTGCCGGTTCGTTTCTTGTCGGCGGGCAATCGCTGCATCACGCCCGGACGAGCGGTCGCCATTTGGCAATCGGAGTCTTTGGTGCAAATGGTTGCCATCACATTGCCGCCCAGCGCCGGCCGCGTCTGCATCAGAATCGCAATTTGCCCCTTGCGGGAGCTGTCCCGTATATCCAGTCCGGTACAGTCCGCCGTCAGTCCGCAGCCGACACGATACGAAACCATCGGCGCCAGAACGCGTCCGGCCGGTGTCGCGCCGTACAGCACAATTTGAGGTTTGTACTTGACAATCACGTCCGAGACCGCCTTGCGGTAGCTGAACGGGTCGAACTCTGCCAGCAGCGGATGCTCTATCAGGTACACATCATCGGCTCCGGCAGCGATCAAGTCTGCCGCCATCGGGCGAACCTTGTCGCCTGCCAGAATCACGCCGCAGCGGACATTGAGGCTGTCGGCCAACTGCCGGGCTTTGCCGGTCAATTCAAAGGTAGCCGCCTGAAGATGTCCCTGTTCAATTTCTGCCATCACCCAGACATCGCCGTGGTAGGTGGTCTGGGTGTGTTTGTAGCCTTCGAGCATATCGTCGAGGGCTTTTTTGTGAAACGGAATGTCTTTGCTGTCCAATATTTTATCTTTGGCGGCGTCGTCAATCGCGGACAACTCCTTAATGCCCAACTCCTTGAGCCGTTTTGCCAAAACAATAAAATCTTCGCTTTCCTTGTGTGTTCCTTCGAACGAGCGGTCAAATTTGTCCTTGCGCAGCGAGGGCAGGACATAGC
>CAZICJ010000059.1:0-15673 GCA_964537635.1 uncultured Pirellulales bacterium | reverse complement strand
TTGTCTGCCGTGGCCGTCTGGGGCTTTTGGCCCGTATTGGCTTCAATGCGCTCCAGCTGGTCGGCAAGCGGCTCATGCAGCCGGTACCCGGCAAACCACCGTATGGCCAAATTGACCTGGGCTTCCCGCATCAGCTTGCGGTCGTGAATAATCCCCCCAAAAAAGCCCGCCAGCATCAGGCGCAACGCCGATTCCGGGTCGATACTGCGCCGGCCATTGTCAGAACAATAGATACCTTTGACCATCTCCGGCAGCCACGATAAAATCCAAAATCGCATCGACCCGTTTGAGGATGTGGTCATCCGGAATCAACGATGACAGCAGCCCGGCCACAAACAAATCTTCCTGCCAGCGTTCCTGTTTACCAATCACAACCAAACCTCCGTGCTTGAAATTATTCCTGAGTTAAGGTATGATGGGTATTATACGGGATGTCAGGGACTTTTTCAACAGCCCCACTGTCCCTGTTTTTCGTTTTTTCGGTTTTTTGAATAGATTGAGAATGTTCCCTTTTCTTTTGTTATGGGACAATCCAAATATTTCTGAACCGCACAGGATTTTCATGGTCCTGCAGCGCAAGCGGACCCGTTGCTTTCTGATCAGAGAAAACGCTTGCCGGCGTTGGTTTTAAAACCTGGATGTTTTCGTGGATTACCACGCCGTTGTGGACAACCTTCACGAGGCAGGCAGGCTTGGTTACATTGCCTGCTGCATCAAACTCGGGCGCTCTGAATGTAATATCATAGGTCTGCCATTGCAAAGGCGGAAGCTCCAGATGAGGCACTCGAGGAACAGCATTGTCGTAAATACCACCGCAATTTCCCCGATCGGGGTTGTCACCGAAAGAGTCAAGCACCTGAACCTCATAACGACCCATCAGATAAACACCGCTGTTGCCTCTGCCCTGCCCGAACTCTTCCGGCATAAAGGGCAACGCAAACTCCACATGTAACTGACAGGACCCAAACTCCCGCTTTGTCTTATTGTATCCGCTTCCAACTTCGATGGAACCATCCGCACTTATTTTCCAATTCGGATTGTCCCATTGGTCCACGGTTGCGGCCTTACCCTGTTCAAATGGCAGCAGGACAATGGCGTTTTGGGGCGGCTGCTGACCCAATGTGGGACTTTTACGCTCATAGTATTCCATCTCCACGACCCGGCCCTCTTTGGCAGCCTTGAGTTTGCCGCTTCGTATCTCGCCTTTCCAGCCGTCGTTGTCAATTAAAACGCGTTCTCTGTCCGGACGACCTTCAAAAGAGGTGTCAACACCTTCGCCAACAATCCTTATTCTATAATTGAAATCTCTGTCTTTATGCTTCTGAGAAACCACCATGCCCATGGCTTGCTTGCCATTGTACAGCCCCTTATATTCACCCCAGTGGGGCAGATCGGAAACCTCTCCATGGTGATCATCCCGCAGCCTTTTCACAACCGGCTCAGCCGCAGCTTTCAGCTCAGGATAGGTCATCCAGGCCTTGGCCACAACATATCCCATCGCACACCGGTTCCTATCCAGCGTGAGTGAAGCCAAAATTTGCTCTCTCTCCTGATTCCTCATGGCATAACTCAAGAGTGACGATAAAAACGCCACCCCATCATCCGATCGCCTTTCAATCTGGTTATCATTCAGGATATCCAATGTATAGCGAATCGCCAGAACGTGCCTCTTTAGGTTGGTTTCTCTTTTGACGAGATCCACCAGCGCCGGCACCGCTTCGAAAACCCGGCCTTTTGACAACCCTTCGGCGGCAGCCAGCCGCTCGTCGTCATCACCCTTCTGAACAATCTCCAATGCCGCTTTGGTTGATTCCGCTCCCCCTATCTGGCCGAGGGCTCGGATGAAAGAAAGTTTCTTTTCCTTGCTGTCGGCCTTCTGCCTGGCGTCAAGAACAATCTTTGCCCGCTGGGACTCATCATTGATCCTGCTGACGGACGAGACCAGTGTCGGCTCAATTTTCCCTCTCAAGTCCGCAGAATCGGCAGTGAGCATAATATCGATAAGGCCGGCAGAATCGCTGCTATCGACCACTTTACTGAGGGCTTTGGCTGCGGCGATGGATGACTCGGCATCCTGACTTTTTGCAATCTCAATGAGCATGGAACGAGCGTCCTTGATAAAACGATCGCCAATGACGCCGATGAGAATGATTTTTGTCTTCGATTCCGCCTGCGGCACAAGTTCAATCAGTTTAGCATCGACGTCTTTGCCCTTCATCACCTGCAAGGATTCTTCCGCCGACTTCTTTTCATCTCCACTGCCGCTGACCGCCCTGTCGGCCAGTAATTTCACACTGTCGGCATCTCCGATTTTAGCCAATGCCCTGATGACCGCGATGCGGACATTTTCATTCTCGGACGCAAGAAGCCCTTTGACGGCATCCAGCATATCCTTGTCACCGCGATCGGCCAGCGCATAGACGACCAACTCCTGCACGTAAGGGGAATATGCCGGCAACCCCTTGACAATTGCAGCAACGGCCTGTCCCTGGGACAGTTTGCGAACCAGAGCCGTACCGATTTCGTTTTCTTGATTATCAGACGAATTCAGCAAAACAACGATTTTCTCTGTCAGGGCGTCAATCGATTCCTGATCCTGCGCAATCGCCGCCAGCCCCATGTAAGCAGCCATGCGGACATTGGCGGGATACTGCGACTCAATCAACTGCCGGTAAACCCCAAGGGCCGGATCACGGTCGTTTCCAGCAGCCATGCGGTCGGCACACTGGATCATCGCAAGCATGACTTGCTCCCTGTCCTGTCCGGTTGTTTTCTTCATCGCCTCGTTGAGAGCAGACAGAGACTGGGCGCCGCCAATCTCGCCAAGCGCTTCGATAGCGGCATAAGCAACATCCTTGTCCTGGTCAAGGATCAGCCCCGACAGGGACGCGATGGACGCTGCGGATCGACGCGCCTTAAGCGATTTAATCATGCCGATTTTGTTTTTGCCCTTTGACGAATCCAACGCCAAAAGAAGAGCCTTCTCGGCGGCCGGATCCATATTGGCCTCCAGCGCGTAGCGAGCCATATCCGACGTCTTTTCATCCATCAGCATTTTGGAAACAACCGGCACACACGCTCCGCTGCCGATGACTCTCAGTTGACGGCAAACCAGTTGTTTGGCATCCAGGGATGGATTGCTCTCGAGAAAAGAAATAAAGGTTTTCTCCGCTTTGGCCGCCTGTTGCGGATCACCCGAAACGGAAATGACATACTCTGTCAACTGCTGGACTTCAGTGAGTACCTGGCCATATTGGTAATTCTTGAGCGCCGACAACTGCTTGTCCAAATCAGCCGCCGCGTCACTGTGAGCCTGGACCGCCAGGACACTTAAAACAATCCATAAAGATAGACTAAATAATTTTTTCATGGTTATGCTCTCCACCAATTTCTACTGGGACGACTAAGCATCCGGTTAGCCTGTTCATCATCCGGAAAGACTTCCTTGTCCGGATTCCATTTAAGATTTGTGCGCCCTAACTGCATCGCAATGTTGCCCAGATGGGCAATGCTGATGGATCGGTGACCGATCTCCGCCGGCGCAATGGTTTCTTGTCTTGTCTTAATACATTGCCTGAAATTTTCCGCGTGGTCATCACACTTATAGAGGTTTATCTCATCCGGACCGATCCGCGACTTGAGGATTTCATCGGAACTGGCCTTAATCCATCCCCGGTTGGCCGCCACCCAGCCATCTGTGCCGATGAATTTTACGCCACCCATACCGCTGCTACTGACAATCAGCGTAACTCCATTGGCATACTCACATTCAAAATAAAATTCCCGGGCCGTGTTCCAGATATCGCCAGATTCGAATTTGCCGCGTGCGTTTTTAATCGCCACCGGACCGGTGCGTTCGGTCCCCATGCCCCACTGTGCGATATCCGGATGATGCCCGCCCCAGTCGGTCAGTTGGCCGCCGGAGTAGTCCAGATTCCATCTCCAGTTGGCATGGCTCAACGCCGGGATGTACGGCCGATATGGCGCCGGCCCCAGCCACATATTATAGTCCAACCCTTCCGGTACGGCCGCTGGATTCCTCAAATCGCCCCAGGAAATTCCCCCGAGCCATTCCCGGTTGCAGTAATCCGGACATCCATTCGGCAACACGGCAAGGACCTGCTGCAGTTTCCCAATCCGGCCATTGCGCACCAGTTCACAGGCACGGCGGAAATAGTAAGAACTTCGCTGCTGGCTGCCGACCTGGAAGACAGCGCGGTGTTTCTTAACCGCTTCGGTGAGCAGTTTGCCCTCGTTAATCGTCAGGGTCAGCGGCTTTTCGCAGTACACATCCTTGCCGGACTCGATACACGCAAGACTGATCGGCACATGCCAATGATCCGGCGTTACCACCAGAACGGCGTCAATGTCCTTGCGTTCCACAATCTTGCGGTAATCGCTGTACGCATCGCACCCCTTATAGACGCCAGAACGCATCTCGCCGGCATACCATTCCTCAACCCGGCGTTTAAAAGGCTCTCTGCCGCCAATCGACAAGCCCCCCATATATCCCGCGCTCTCTTTATTGGGGTCACATACCGCCAGAATCTGGCAATCAGAATTGCCAAATATGCCAATGTCCCCATTACACTGACTTCCGCAACCAATCACGGCCGCTGTAATACGGTTGCTGGGACTGACACGCCCGCTTCGCCCCAATACAGTCGCAGGGACGACTGTCGGCATGGCAATCGCAGCGGCGGTCGCTTTTAAGAAGTTCCGTCTTTTCATTGTTATACCTTTCATGAATCTAATAACTCATTGATTTGGGTCTACTGTGCCGAACTCCCAATTTATTTCTGTTGGCCGGCTCATTTAATATAGTTCGTGATAATCAGCTTGGGCCCGTGCGAGACCTTTTCAGAAGAGACCAGTGTGTCGAGCATGTCAAGCGTAGAGAATACAATCCGACCCCGGCCATACGGGATGATTCCCACCGATGTCGCCATGAAATGCTGGTGATTGGCGACCGAAGCCACAATCGCCTCTTCACCCTTCATGATGAATCCTGTACGGTCAGCGCCATTACAACGAACATACAACTGGTGCTCCCAATTCATCGCTCGGTTGACCGGCAATTAATCAAAAAACGGAATCGTTTTGCCATTTGGCATCCCGGTCCAGCCAAAGATGCCAGCCGTTTCCACTCAAATCCATTCGTCCGCGCTCTAATACGATACTTGATGCATCATTGCGAGCAGCCGCCCCACCCCGAGCCAAAACATCGCAGAAAAAGATAAAGAATAATATCCCACCTGCCAAAATTAATTTCGATAAAACTCTTGCATCCATGAAGCTATCTCTATAAAAGTGCCACTGAGGAATCTAAGTAGCCGTTCACAGATACTTTGATATTGCCCAAAGTACCTCAGTCAAACCTCAAATACCCATGTTTCGACTCAGAACGGAATATACTCCGGTTAGTGTGGAAAATCAAGACGGAAAATCTATTTTTTTTCAGGTCATAAAATAGTCCTTTTTATGTCGAAAAATAAGACCTTTTCTCTGCACAAACGGCTACAAAACCTTAGTGGTTTGCGGCAATCGTTACTTCCGCCGGCTGTAGAATAATAACCGGTCCGAACAAGCCCGACGGCAGCAAACCATCCTGACCTGACTCGACACCGGGCCGATATTGTTCAATCGCTCCAAAGCTACAAAGGTGTTTCTGCTCTTCTGGTAAATTATAATCCGCAGTGATACGGTTGACCAGCAGATTAGTTATCTTGATTTCCAGTTCATTATCGCCCGGTTTGACAAAAGAGGTTATATCAAGCCGGTAGGGCGGTTTCCACAGAAGACCGGCGGACTTGCCGTTGAGGAAAACCTCAGCGATATTCTTAAAACTGCCCAGATTTAATTCCACACGGCCGTTGCCGGATTGCGGCCAGGTAAACTGCTTACGATAGGTCACGGTACCGGAGTAGTTTCGCATGTCCTCTGGCTCCAATTTGGTCCATGAAATCAGTTTTTTCATGTTGACGGTTTTGCCGAGTCCCTCAAAGGTTAAGCTCCAGTCGGCAGACAAGTCTGTGGCTGCCGACACCGAAGGGACTGTCAATGTTTGAACATGCCCGTCATTATCGGAAAGCGTGAACTTCCCAGGAACACGAGTTATTAACTTCAGGTCTTTGTTGTCGTAAATCACTCTAAAATCGTGCTTATTCATTTCATGTGATGCAGAAATGAGATGCTTGTCAGGCTGGCCGGGCCTAAGCACCACAAAAGCCGACCCCCTCTCATCGAGGTGCATCGGGATTTCAATCCGTCCGTTGCTCTGACGGAAAACCGCTATTGCCTCGCGGCTGCCGTCAGCCGGATCCCAAACTTCGGGGATGACAGAATGTGCAACCCGAAATGAGGCCGTAAAGTCAACCGGGGTCTTATCCTGCTGAGAAAGAAAGAAGACTTCGCCCTCATCCGTATGACGCTGAGCAAACAGGATAGAATCAGCGCCCTGAATCGTACAGGCAGGCTCACACTTGACCGCCGCCAATGTCTCGGCAACTGTCTTGCCCCACAGGACGCGCCCCTTGCCGAAGGCATGCTCGCCGCTGGCGGGCGTCTCTTTGCCCCAGAGTTCATCGGCTATCGCCCGGACATCCCTGTCCGCCCTTTCATAATCGGCAAGCGAAGGACTGTACTGCGGTTTAGGTCCCAGCAGAGTCGCGCCGTCTTTTACCAGTCTCCGAATATGACGCATCATCTCCGGGGTTATGGATTTGGTTTGCGGATGCAGGGTCAGCAGGGCATAACTGACGCCGCTGGGAAAACGGACTCGGCCATTATGGACTGTGGCCCTCAGCAGCAGCTCCGCATTGCACGCATCGTAATCATATCCGGCCGGGATACGCGGCTCCATAAACTCACGCTGCGGTACGAGCGCCGGCGCCCCTTCTCCCAGAAAACAGCACACATCCGCAGCCGGCTGACCGGCTTGCAGCATCGCCGAACAGCGGGCCAGGTAATCCGTCCAGAAACGCGACTGCTCAAACCAGGTCGTCCGGCGGTTATAATCAAACGCATGAAGCCGTACCACCACCGGTTTGCCTTTGTACTCTTCCAGCGGCTGGGTCATAAAAAGATGAACCACAAAACGATTTAACCCATCGCACAAGGCTCGGTCGCCGAATGCCTTGACATCAAACGGATCCAGCACGAACGGGCGGGCATAGCCGGTGAACGATTCGGCGGCGATAATCGGCTTACCATAGAGATGAGCCGCCGAAGCTGTCTGGCGAATTGTTTCGCACACAGGACTGTTCCAGCAACCCCGATGCTGTTCATCAACCGGAAGTCCCGGCTGGTAGATGCCCGACCAGAATTCGCCCATCGGAATATCGGTACGACCGAGTTGAGCCAGGGCGTCAAAACAGTAAGGTGAGGGACCCGCGGCTTCGGCCTCAAACTTCAGGCCTCGTTCTGCACAGAGTTTCTGGGCTGTTTTCCAATGCGTCGCATAGAGATCCGCTATTGTCCGGCGATAGTCCCAGAGAAACCGTTCACTGGCGCCCCTGCTTTCGACCACGCGCCCGACCAGCACCGGCAGCCAGGGGGTAAGATCGTAACCGCGGCGTTTTTTGAACTCTTCGGCAAACGAGGAGGTCCACTGGTTAAACGGGGTCTCAAAACTGTCTTCATGCAAGGCCATAAGACCGGATTCGGGGGTATAGCCAATGGCCTTCAGCATCGGATCGACGCCATCGGCAAAATGCTTTTGGACCGCTGCAGGATCAAGAAAGTCAGCGTGATAGCCCCTCTCTTTAATATATCCGCCGATACGTCCGCGGAAGCCGATGGCGGTGATTCCAAAGCGTATAATCATCCAGTTGCCCTCAGGGGCATCCCATCGCAACACCCCCTGTTCATCCATCTTCGCTGTCAGATTGATAACTTTGGATTTCAAGCTATCATACGAGCCGTCTTCGGTTATGTCCCCTCCGCGAAACTGGGCTGACAGTCCGGCGGGACTATGATGGCTTCTGGCTACCTGTTCAGAGAAATGCTTAAATGGCGAGACAATGGAGTTGCCGTCTTCCCCTGGCGCCAGCAGCCGCAGTTCCGCGATTCCGACCCGTCCGCCGATCGATTGCGAAGCCTGGAACTGAATCCGATAGAAACGGCTCGTTACAGTGCCAAATTCAATTTTTAATGGTTTATCCGGCGCCAGATTCTGCCTGGAGACGCTCTTATAAGCGGCGCCGTCGTCTGAAATCTGCACATCAACAAGCGACGGGACGCCGGCTCGCGATATCATCACCAACCCCGAAGCGGTGAACGGCAAACCAAATGAAATATCCATCCGTTCTCCGCCCTCCGTGCCAGTCCCGCTGAACCAGTAGGTATCTTCATCACCGTCAAACGCATACTCCGGATCGCCAGAATGCGGAGATTCAATTGATGCTTTGATTTCAGGCGCCGCGGCGCGCATCGCATCCCTTTCTTTCGGACAAGGGTACGCCACAACCGCCACATCGCGGTAGAAGTTATCACAAGATTGAGGCTGGGGCATCTGAACAGTCACATTTTGTCCCCCCTTGACCCACGAGCCTGACCAGACAAGGGTCTTGGCTGACTTCTCAACGGGTATCCAGGGGCCTCCGCAGCCGGTCGAAGTACCGACATAATTGAGAATAAATCCCAACCCAAGCCGTTTGGCTTCCGCGGCCGCAAACTTCACCTTCTCGTTCCACTGCGGACTCCAGAATAGCTGGGGCTCACCGAAGACCTCTTTGGGCAGCAGGCCGCCATCACACTGAAATAGAACCATTCCTCCAACACCCTTGGCCTTGAGTGCCTCCATATCCCGCGTGATGCTCTCGCGCGACATGTGGTCCATCCACCAAAAGTAAACCCATGGCCGCGCTTGTGAGGGCGGACAAACAAATGTCTTTGTCAAATCGGACGTTCCCCAGGATACGGTGCCTATACAGCAGATCGTTAACATCATTAGAAATACAGACAACAGTCCGGTTTTTCGCATTTTCATTCTCCTAAACTTCACCCTGATATATTCGTCTTTTTAATTCTCTCGTCCATCGAGAAGGTTTTCAATACCAAAGGCAAAGTTTACCAAAAAAAACGCCAGACGGACACGCAGATGCCCTGCAAGCCCGTCTGGAAATTTACCCGTGTTCGGAAAACAGCGATTTCAGCTGCGAAGGATCACCTCCGGCTCAAATCAATACTCAAAACGTAAACCATCCAGAGGCGAGTCGTCGGGCTTGAGGATTTGACATTCAAAACTCCATCCCCCGCCATTATCGCCAACCTTGATAATAAACGGATTAGCACCCTTTTTGAGCTTGATGGCGCCCTCTTTGACCGATTCACCGTTAAGCCAACCCTTAATGAGATCGTCACATACCCATTTCAGTTTTGCCTCCTGGTCAACCGGCGAAACAACCGTCGTTCGCAGATAGGCGCAGCAGTTATCAACCTGACCGTAGGTCCTTTCAAGGTCTATTTTTCCGCTGCCTTCAAATTCAGGAAGAACCACTCGCCAGATAATATCTTCGGAATTAAAATCCTTCTCCGGATCGAAAACCGTCTTGAATACCCGGTTGCCGTCGGCCACTCCCGGCAAGGTCAATAACGGCGTTCCCCGCCATACGAAGATGCCGCCCTTAAACTTATTCATTTTTTGAAGGATATCTTTGGCCTGTTTGCCAATCGTGTCATTGGGTGCATCCGCAACAATCCGGTTAAGCAGGTCGGTAACATACTGGATATCCTGCCAGCCGTAAACATTGGCGACCTTCACCGCCGCCATATAGGCCTCCGCCTTGAGAGCCGGGTCGTTCATATAGGATTCCGCAATCTCCAGCGCTTTGCGTGTGCCGGCATATTGAAGACCAGCAAGCACCAGCCGTATCTCTTCGCTGCGTTTAGCCAGTTGCATCGCACTGACGTATGAGGCAGTGGGGTCCTGCGTCAGCGGCGCCAATCGGATATAAGCGCGCAGCGCCAGTATTTTCTGGGTTTGATTGGGACTGGAAGAAGCGATTTTGTATAACTGCTCGGCGGGGGCGGCCGTGGGCCATTCGGCCAGGGCGCGAATCGCCGCATTGCTCACATCGTTGTTTTCTGAGGCGACAGCGGCGCTGACGGCCTCCAGAGCCTCTGGCGTCGCCGGTATGGCCAGAAGCCCCAACAGAGACGCCTTCGCATCATCCGCAGCGGTCTTCAGAGCTGCAAGGACGGGCCCGGCCTGAGCCATCCTGTCTTCAATCTTATTGAAGACAATCTCAATGGCTTGTACGATAGAGCCCCGGTCTGCGGGGCTTTTCGGAGCAACCGCCAGTTTTACAAAGGTGTCCAGGTCGGACGGCTTGGCGATGCGAGCCATCGACAGGATCGCCTCCCGGCGAATCGAAGCGTCTTCATCGGTCTGAGCGACCTTCAATAGCGGCGCGAAGGGGTCGTATTCTACCCTCATCCCGATTGCGCGGATGACTCCAAGCCGGGTCTTTGCATCGCCGGAATTGATCTGGTCGATAATGGCCTGACCGATTCCCTGCCCGTTGAGTCTGACAAGGCTGGAACGTGCATACGCCTGTTCCTTGTCGGGACCCGAAGCTGCCGCTTTGGCCAGAATCGGGACCGCCCGAGGGGTTCCAATATCCCCCAGCGCCTCCAACACCGCCAGGCGGACAATTTCACTGTCACTGCCAACCAATTCTATCACCGCCGGTTCCGCCGATACATCCTTTCGAGCGGCCAGAGAACGGACAATCAGCTCTTGACCGTCCGACGGCGCCGCCTCGATCAGCTCTACCAGTTGCCGGGTCGTATTTTCACCCTCAACTTGCGCCATCATCATGATCGCATACTTGCGAATGGTGGGTTCCTGTCCCTTGATCGCCTCGACAAGGACCGATGGAACCTTCGGCCCGCCCAACCGAACAATGCCTTTCAGGCCGGCCATGCGAAGGTGCACGGGGTAATTTTCCTTGTAATACTCCTGATAGATAACTAACGCATTACTCAATTGGCCTGTTTCCATAAGCTTGTCGGCCGAAGTCAGAATCGCCGCGTCTATTTCGGCCTGGATTCCTGCAGAAGCCGTCGCACGCAGTTTTTTTAGTTCCGGAAAGGCTCTTCTGTCGCCCAAAACACCAGTGCCCCGGATGGCCGCAATGGCAACATCCTGGTCAGTGTCATAGATCAGCTTCATGATATCGTAGCCGGCGGCACCGTATTCCATTTGAACCAGCGTGTTGATGATGCCCGCCTTGATCTTGCCGGAGGTTTTACCCATTGCCTCGACAAGAGCCGCACCAGCCTCGGGCGCGTCGATCCGGCCAAGGGCATATCTGGCCATGTGAGACATTTCAGGATCGGTCAGCATCGAGGCAAGTTGAGCAACGCACTTGGCAGTCCCGACGGTTCTAAGCTGCCTGCAGTAAAACTCTTTGGCAGCGTTTGTTTTTGACTTGGCCAGCGATTCGATCAGTTTGTCCTCTACCTGGCCGCGTACGGACTTGTCCGCACTCGCCATGGCAACCTGCAGTTCAACCCAGGCCAGATCCACATCGGTCTTGGCGTATTCGTAACCTTGCAGTTTTTCTATCGCAACCAGCAACCGGTCTGCTTCGACCGCCGCATGGGTCGTGCCGAAAAGGATTACCATTAAAAGAAAAGAAAAGATTTTCGTTTTCATATTTTTTTCCTATCTGTCCACTTCATTAGGGTTATACAATACTCCAGGGTTCACGTTTGGTCCGGTCGAGCCAGCGGCTGGCTTCCGAATCGCCGATGATCTCTTCCTTGACGGGATCCCAGTTCAGCGACCTTCCCAGCCAATAAGCGATATTGCCCAGGTGAGCCATCGTTGCGGTGCGGTGACCGACCTCGATGTTACGGAACGGCTTTTCACGCGTTCTGACGCAATGCAGGAAATCGCCGAAGATTCCGCCCTGCCCCTTGTAGTTGGGAATATAGATGTTGGGCGGGGTTTCCTTGACACCATTCCTGTCGCCGATTTGACCGATCTCGCCTTCGGTTCCCTTGAGGTTGAGATTGCCTCCCCAGCCTCCGCCGTGGTAGAACTTGACCCCGTTTTTGAAAACAAAGGTCATTTGCTTGACATCCTTGCCGTCGGGATAGACAATTTGCTCAGGGCCTGTCTCCTGAAGACCAAGAGCAAACATGGCGCCGCCGAACACATGGCAGCCCCAATCCGTCATTTGACCGCCAGAAAAATCGCGGAACGGCCTGAAATTTCCCTTGGTCAGACTTTCGTTGTAAGGTCTCCAGGGAGCAGGGCCGAGCCACATCTCCCAGTCCACTCCGGGGGGCGTCGGAACATATCCGAAGTCGCACGGGCCGGACGATGGGCCGACATTGATATAGGCTTCCTTGACCTCGCCGAGCCGGCCGCCGCGAACCATCCGATGAAACCAGTTGTAATCGTCCCAGACGCGCTGGCTGCCGCCGGAAAAGACTCTTCCGTAGGCGCTGACCGCATCCGCCATCTGGCGGCCTTCGCGAATCGTAAGACATTCGGGCTTTTCACAATAAACATCCTTGCCGCTCTTCATGGCGGCGATGGAAATAATGGCGTGCCAGTGATCCGGGGTGCCAATGAAAACCGCATCAATATCATCGCGGGCAATCACCTCTCGCCAGTCCCTGTAGGTCTTGCAGTCTTTGTTGCCGTACTTGTCATTGACTATATCCCTGGCAACAAAGAGGTGGTCATCCACAACATCGCAGACCGCAACAATCTGAACTTCATTGAAACCCAGAAAGCCTTTCATGTCCGAGCGCCCCTGATCGCCAACACCGATAAAACCCATTTTGATCCGGTCATTAGCGCCGAAAGCCCTGGCGTTGATAAAAACCGGCGCCGCCATGGCGGCCGCGGCGCTGGTACGCAAAAAACTTCGTCTTGTGATCCGCTTGTCATTCATAATACCTGTCTCCAAAATTCCTATATTCTGTATAATGCAATTATGTATTCTATCGGTTTTCAGCCGCGCATTTCAGGCCTTTTAACTCGTCCCCGTTGGCATTACGCAGGGACACCCATGCCGCCCAGCCCCCGCCGCCCTGGGAGACTTTCACCAGCATTGGATTCCATCCTTCCACAAGATGCACCTCAACGGTTTCAGCATTCGGATCGAGCCCGCGTCCCGCACTGTTGGCGTGAACCACCTTGCCATTTAACCAGACCTTGATCCCGTCGTCGCTGCCCATCACCATTTTCACTTTTTGTGCCGTCGGCGAAAATACGTTTGTACGCAAATAGGCCGCGCGATTGTCGCCTATCATGGACGGTACCTTCTCGAAATCCACCATATAAGGACGCCGGCTTTGCGGGTTGATGGAAAGCCGTTTCCATGCGACATTCTTACCTGAGTCAACCTCAGGATCAAATTTTACATCAAATGGCTGGTCTCCAAGATATGGACCGGCGTATTGCCAATCGACGATATATCCTTCAAACATCCCGTTTGCAGATTCGAACGGTTTACGCTTAATCCGCGGTTCCTTCAGCGGCGCGCTGGGCGTCATATCTGCCTGGATATCGCCCAGAGCAAACTGGATGCCGTCCAGATAAAATTGCAGCAGCTTCGGATCCTGGAAAATCTGCTTGTTGTGTCCCAGCGAGCAGTAGAAAATCCGCCCCTTGCCGAGCTGTTTGACCCAGGCAACGGGATTGTCGCCGTCGTCGCGGTCGCCCTTATCTTTGACCTTGGTCATATCCAGGCTCAACAGTACACGCACTTTCTCACGGGAGTAGAGGCGGGTGAACTGATAAATCTCATCGTTGACCATAAACCCCTGACCCTTGAAGACCTTGCAGAGCGGATGATTCGGATCGTCGATCATGATGCCGACCTCTTCGGACCAGGGATGCCCGCTGAAGAAATCGCCGAAAATTTCGCCCAGCCGGTTGTCCGTCGCCGAGTGGATGCCAACCAGGCCGCCGCCGGCAGCAATATAATCGCTGATATTTTCGACAAAGGTCTTGCCGTTTGCGGCATTTCCTTCGCCGCCGGTAGAGTTGTTCACACACACCGCATCGTACTGCTTGAGCGTTTCAGGAACAACAACATCGACCATCTCCTCTTTGCTGCGAACGAATTTAAGCTCAAAGGCGCCGGTTTGTTCTGACATGGCCGCAAGGGCTGCTTCGCCGGCATAACGACCATCTTCATGACTCTGATAGGACAGCACCAGCATCTTTCGCGGTTTAAGCGGCACGGCGGTTGCCTTTTTCGGAACCGCCGCCTTGATTTTTGCAAGTTCTTCCGGAGTGGGATCCTGCGGACGTCTCTGAGCAACGCACATCGTTGCAGCAATAAAAAAAAGTAACAGCGCCAAGACATTTTTCATCTGAATTATTCCTTTCCAAAATAAACACATTAAATCACACATTGCTTGAATGCCTTTATAAGGATGGATGCAGGAATTGTCAAGAAGTTGCAAAATTTTTCACGCGTGCTCACGCAAAAAAAACGATTTTTAGGCGTAAAACAGGGGTTTGTCTTAAAAATTTACAAAACAGATACATTACTCGTGTAAAAAAATTTTGTAAGCGTTCACGCAATTTTGAGCACAACGGGAACGCTTGCTGCCGGATTCCGGTTGCGGGATGGGTCAATTGGGTTGATAAAAAAGACGGCTGACTTGGATCAGCCAGCCGTCCGGGTTGTTATCGTTGTTGCTGCCGTTAGGGCTTGATTGCGATACTCATCATGCCTTTTTTGGCACTGCTTCCAAGGGTCGCCGTCGTATTGCCATAGGCGCCGGCCGTTGCCTTGTTGCCGGTAGCAATGCCAAGACAACCATCGTTGCCGTCACCGGTGGAACTATCGACCTGCTCTCGGATGTCCGTCAGGTTGGCATTGGCCCAGTTCGAGAAATTGGTCGCACTGCCGCCCGCTATCGCCATGACAATCAGCGTATTGGGCACGGTTGTTGTGGCGCCCGGGATGCTGGCGCTGTTGTCGGAGCCATCAGTGCCGCCGGCGGTTACGTCCCACGGATCGCCCGAAGCAGCGGCACCGCGGATGGCGACGATGCGGGCAAGCTGGTGGTTGCCGGAGTCGGATACCGTCGGATTGCCCTGCGTGCCGTTATATCGCGACCAGAAGCAGGTCAGGCGGGTGCCGTCGCCAAGCGCCCCAGTAGTCCCTGTACCCTGCGGTGAGCCGCTTACTTGCACCCAATCACCGCCGTTGGGGTTGGAAACCGAGCAGGTCTCGTTGCCAGTCTCGACAAACAACAGCAGGATATCGCCGACATTAAGCCCCTGCCCGCTCGGATTGGGCGGCAGAGACACTTCAATTTGTCCCGTGCCGCTCTTGGAGGATCCCGCGGTAACAAAGGTCGGTATTCCAACCTGAGCGGTGGCACTGGCAGGGCTGGATAATGCTGTAACGTTGCCCCGGGCATCCCGCATCTGAAGAGTATAAGTGTACTGAGTGCCCGCGATCAAACCGCGATCAGTCCAGGTCGGAGACTGCTGCCAGCCCGAATCCGTCCCGCCGCGATTGCCGGATATCTCACGGAAAGAATATTCCACAGGACCGCTGGCATCCGAACCGGTCGTCGCCGTCATCGTGATCATATTGCCGCTTGCAGTGGGAGCCACAGCAAACGTCGGAGCGTTCGGGGTCGGAGGCGCAGTATCCGCCGCAGGCACGCTGGCAACCGTCTTGAA
>CAZICJ010000058.1:0-16206 GCA_964537635.1 uncultured Pirellulales bacterium | reverse complement strand
ACAGGCCTTCGTCGCCTGATAATTTAACCAACTTTTTGGGAGTTGAACCATTTTTTTTATCGGGCCACAATTAAAATCAAGACTATCTCTATTCGCTATCCGACGTTTTCAGGCTGTTAGCCATTAGGCGTTGGCGGTTAGATCCTGACGGCCAGCAGAAAAATTAGGTTTGTTTGGAAAAAACAAGATAGAAACCACAGTCCTTCGTCAGGCTCAGGATAAAATTTCGCATATTTCTGCAGATTCAAGATAGGATTTAATGATTTTTGCCTCAGGGGACACAGAGAAAGATGAGGAAAGTTTTTTTAGACGGGATTAACAGTATAGACAGGATTTTTTGATTACCACCAACGCATTTACGGATGAACCATTATTTTTTGCAGGGTTTGAAAAAGGGTAAACTGGCGTTGCGGATGTGGATTAAACTTGACTTTTTCACCCTTTTCTGGTAAACTAATCGCCAATATCTAACCGAAATAGAAGATATAGTTATTCCTGTATGCAGCAGGAGAATACCCATTTGGAAAATAGAAACAGGTTTTTTGAAGCTGATAACTCGTATTATACCTGTTCCCGCTTTCCAGTAATCTGATTACTCATGGCTAACTGCTGATAGCTAATCTAATAGCTGTCAGCCGACCGGGACAGGGTCTATCTATAAGTCTCGCAACATTTGTCCTTTCTAAGAATCATAATGTTCCCTCAAATTTTCAAAGATAATAACCTCAAAGCCCGCTGTATGCGCGGCAGTTTTTTTCTTGCCTGCGGCAGCATTGCTGACCGGGGGTTGGCCTTTGTCCGCAATATGATATTGACCCGTTTGCTTCTGCCGGAAGCAATGGGCATTATGGTCATTTTGCTGAGTTTGATAGCCTTTTTTGAGGTGATTACCGATGTTGGAATCAAGATATCAGTTATCCAGAATAAGCAGGGGGCAAAGCCCGTTTTTTTGAATACCGCATGGTGGTTTCAGTCGATCCGGGGTATCGGGTTGTATGTTGCCGGTTTTATGCTGGCTCCGTGGGTATTTTGGTTCTTTTTTGGGGGCAAAGTGGAAGTGCTGCGTCTGCACCCCCAGGAAGAACTTATCCTGATGATGCGGACAATGTTTTTGGTGGTACTGTTTAACAGTCTTATCAGTCCTGCTTCTTTTGTCCTTGAAAAGGAACTGAAGTTTTCAAAGTTGCTTTTTTTAAATCAGGGCAGCGCTATTCTGGGTACCATCACTACGGTACTGCTGTGCTTTTGGCTGCGGAATGCCTGGGCAATGGTTTGGGGCAATGTGATCACCGCGGCCTTGCGAACCGTGTTGTCGTTTGGCTTTTGCCCCTTTTTGCCCAGATTTGCTTTCGAGAAAGAAAGTTTTCGGGAATTGACTGGATTCGCGGGCAAGATGTTTGGGTTGTCCCTGTTGACCTATCTTGCCTTTAACATCGATATTTTGTTTTTGGGCAGATTTGTTTCCGCTGAAAAGGTGGGTTTCTATGGTATGGCAGCAACCCTGGCAAGCGTTCCCCGTGATTTATTCGGCAGAATCATCAACCCAGTGCTGCTGCCCGCTTTTTCTGAAAAACAGGATCAGAACCAAACATTATCCAAAATAATTTTGCGAATCACACGATATACATCTCTGTTCGGACTGCTTTGGGTGCCGGTGGCATTCATTTTTGGCGACACCATTCTTTCAATTGTTTACGGAAGTGATTATGCTGGCGCGGATTGGGCATTTGGATTTTTCTGCTGCACGGTGTTTGTTGTGCTGCATTCAATGATTCAAGCGAATCTTTTGCTGGCAAAAGGATTGCCCGAAAAACACCGGTTCTTTACGCTGCTTCGTGTATTACTAATCGTCATTCTTGTTTATCCCTTGGTCGTTCAATATGGGATAGCGGGGGCGGCATTGACTTTGTTGATTGCAAATGCGGCTGCATTTTTGGTGCAGATCAAACTGATCAAAAGGTTGGTTGGTTTTTCTGAAAAAGCATACTGGCAAACCTGGCTTCCAGGTTTGTTTGGAGGGGGCATTGTTACGGTAATCGCTCTGTGTATCCGAACTATGACTGGCTGGAGTGATGTAGTCCAGTTGTCGGCTGCTGCGGCAGTTAGTATGCTGATTATGTTGTACTGGATTTATGCAGAGTTTGTGAATTTTAAGGGAGTTTCTGCAAATGGGTAAGACCATTGCGTTGCTGGGAGCTTCTTTTGACACAGGTAATCTGGGAGTCAGCGCCCTTGCCGCATCCAGTATCAAAATCTTGCTCAACAAATGGCCTGATGCACAGATTGTACTTCTGGGTACAGGCCGGCAATGCGGTCAGGTTACCGTTCAGATGGGTGACAGGCAAATTGCTATCAAAACAGTCCCTGTTCGCTGGTGCAAGAATATCTTCACCCCCAATCATATCCTCAGTCTGACGGGTTCGGTTTTAGCAAGCAGATTGCATCGCCGCCGCAGACCGTCAGGAGAATGGACCGATACGAAGGATGTTATGCTGAATGCCGACCTGTTCTGCGATATTACCGGCGGCGATAGTTTCAGTGATATTTATGGAATGAATCGTTTTCTTCGGGACTATTGGGTAAAAAGGCTTTGCCAGTTGACAGGCAAACCGTTTGTGATGCTGCCTCAGACTTATGGTCCTTTCAAATCCATTTTGACCCGCAGGATGGCTGGTCGGATTTTGAAGAAAACATCCAGAGTCTTTTCTCGTGACAGGCAAAGCGTCGAAGACATCAAAAAACTGATTGGAGACAGCAAGCCTGTGGAAGTGGTCGCCGATGTGGCATTTGTATTAGACCCTGTTCGTCCCAATACGCCGCAAACAGAAATGATCGAACAGCTAAAAGCTAATAGCCGACAGCTAATTGGCTTAAACATCAGCGGCCTGCTTTATCACGGGGGCTATACCGGCCGCAACCAGTTTGGCCTGAAGGTGGATTACCCTGAATTAATACAGGAGATTATTTCCTATTTTATTTCCCAGGATAATACATTAGTGCTGCTTGTTCCGCACGTAGTGCCCGAAAATTGGCTTACTGAAAGCGACTTGGAGGCAAGCCGATTGATTTATGCCGGACTGCCGGAATCGATACAAAAAAATGTATTAATTGCAGAAGATAAGTTGGATCAATCCCAAGTCAAGTATATCATTGGATTGTGCGGTTTCTTTTTGGGCGCTCGGATGCATTCAACCATCGCAGCGATTTCTCAGTGTGTTCCTGCGGTCGGCATGGCGTACAGCAAAAAGTTTATAGGTGTTTTCGAAACCGCAGGTGTTGCCGATTGCGTAATCGATATGCGGCAGCAGGATCATTCGCAGATTTTAAAGCGCATTGATGAGTTATATCATTCAAGAGAGGATACCCGTCAGCGATTAGCTCAAACGATTCCGACAGTTAAGCAGAATGCCCTTGCAATATTTGATGGGTTGTAGTGGACCCCTTAATTCTGATTTATTCGTCCTTTTCGTGTCTTTGTGGTAGAATTTAATATGTTCAATAAGATCAAAAACATCTCCGATGTCGCCGCCTGGCAGCTCTGCTGCGGTTGCGGGGCATGTGCCTATATTGCCCCGGATCAGATTGAAATGATCGATGCCCTCGACTATGGCCGTCGTCCTCGTGTAAGGGTTGGTATGGATATTGCGGCGACGCAGGATGCAATGAGTGTCTGCCCGGGTATAGAACTTACGCGAATTTCAAAGCCTTCCGGTCAACTGGGGGATGGATCTTTTTATTCAGTTTGGGGGCCGGTGTCAGGTGTTTGGGAAGGCCATGCGGCAGATTCCCAGATTCGTTTTGAAGGGTCCAGCGGCGGACTGGCGACTGCCTTGGCTTGGTATGCAATGGAAAAATTGGGCATGGCAGGCACGCTGCATATCGCCGCAAGGCAGGATGTTCCCTATCTGAATCAAACGGTTTTCAGCAAAACAAAAGGGCAGCTTTTAGCCGCTGCAGGCTCCCGATATGCCCCCGCCAGTCCGTGTGATGGACTTAAAATGATCGAAGATGCACCCAGTCCTTGTGTCTTTATCGGAAAACCCTGTGATGTAGCTGCAGTACACAAAGCAATGAAACTTCGCCCCAAGCTGGCGGAAAAAATTGGATTAACCATAGCCTTTTTCTGTGCTGGCACACCTTCGACACAAGGCACTTTGAAAATGGCAGGGGCAATGGGTGTCAAAGACCCATCTTCCATTTGTTCACTGCGGTATCGCGGGCGTGGTTGGCCTGGCAAAGCCGCCGTAATCTATCAGGAAAATGGAGAATTGAAGTCATCTGAATTGACATACGAGCAGTCTTGGGGGGATATCCTGCAGAAGTACCGTCAGTGGCGCTGCTATATCTGCCCAGATCATATTGGTGAGTTTGCAGATATTACGGTGGCGGACGCCTGGCACAGACCCGTTGCTGACCATCAGCCGGGGCGGTCGGTGATGATTGCCAGGACATCGCGCGGCAGGGATATCATTGAGTGGGCGATTCAGGGCGGCGATCTGAGAGCAGAGTCTGTGCCAATTGAGATATTACCCCTGTGTCGTCCCGGACAGGCCGAGTACCAGGGTCAATTGTGGGCAAGACTAAAAACTCTCAAGATGATGGGAGTTCCGACACCGGACTATCAGAGTTATTATTTCTATCGATTGTGGCGGTCAGAATTGTCGATCAAAGAAAAATTGCGGTCGGTTATCAGTACGGTCAAGCGGGTGTTTGTCAAGAAATTGTTTAACCCCAGAAAAACAGAATCGTATGTTTCTCGGTCAGATATAAAGTGTTGATTTGCGGAATGGCACGATAAAATGCCTTTCGATGTTAGAAATATGCCTGAGGGATTCGGCGCTGCTGCATTTAAGGATATCACAAATATCCATCCATTGTCAGTTGTTGCTGTAGTGGTTTTGGGCGTTGCCCTGATCCTGCTGCCGAGACGATGGGCTGTTTTGCCGATGCTTATTATTGCTTGTTTTTTCCCGTCTGTTCAGAAGATAACTGTCTTCGAGATGGATTTTGACTTGGTGCGCATCATCGTTCTTTTTGGAGTTTCGCGTTTAATTTTTCGCAAAGAATACTTCCATTTTTCCTGGAAACCTCTAGACATTGCGGTTATGCTTTGGGCGACTAGTTCGATGGTCATTTATATTCTTCAGCAGGGATCTTTTTCTGCCGTGATTAACCAATTGGGTTTCTTGTTCGATGTTTTTGGGATGTACTTTTTATTTCGTTGTCTGATACAAAATTGGTCAGACTTAGAATATATCGTTTTTGGATTTATTTTAATTAGTATTCCTGTTTTTGCGTTTTTTTTGGTTGAAAATCGTACTGGTCGCAACCTCTTTTCCATTTTTGGCGGGGTGCCGGAAATAACAATGATTCGCGACGGCAGGCTCCGTTGTCAGGGTGCCTTTGCCCACCCGATTATTGCCGGTTGTTTTTGGGCATCATTGCTGCCGCTCTTTGCAGCATTCTGGTGGAAGCCCGCAAGAGGGAGAGCCTGGGCGATAAGCGGACTAATTGCCTCGCTAATTATCATTTTTTGCTGTTCATCCAGTACGCCGCTAATGGGTGTGATTGCAGCAATTGTTGGATGTGTTTTTTTTTACTTGCGGCAATACATGCGGGTTGTGCGTTGGAGTGTCCTGTTGACTCTGATTGCCCTGCACTTGGTAATGAATGCGCCAGTCTGGCATTTGATTAGCCGTGTCAGTGCGGTAGGCGGCTCAACAAGTTATTTCCGGTATATGCTGATCGATTCTGCAATCAAGCGATTTCCTGAATGGGCACTAATGGGGACAAGTTCAACAGCTCACTGGTTTTGGGGGGCTCAGGATATGTGCAACCAATATGTCTATGAAGGAATCAAGGGCGGGTTTTTAACCCTGTGTTTTTTTGTTACTGTTATTGTAATCGCATTTCGTGAAGTGGGAGGATTGTGGCGAGGGCAGGCGTGTAGTCCCTATCGTCTGGCGTTATCCTGGGCGTTGGGAGTCAGCCTGTTTGTCCATTGTATGAACTTTATCGGCGTGTCATACTTTGGTCAGATTTGGATACTCTGGTATTTGCTTTTAGCCGTCATTGGCAGTCTATCTGTGCAGACTAAGCCCCTTGCAATTTCCGCATCTCGGCGGAGTCCGCGATAATGTCTATTGATGTGTCCATTATCATTGTCAACTGGAATACGCGGGAGATTGTCCGCGATTGTCTGCAATCGGTCTATGAGCAGACTAAGGGTATCTCTTTTGAGGTAATTGTTATTGACAACGCATCATCTGACGGTTCGGCGGAAATGCTCAGAAAGGAATTTCCGCAGATAGTACTGATCGAGAACCGGGACAACCGCGGTTTTGCCGCGGCCAATAATCAGGGGATGAAAATCGCAAAAGGTCGATATGTCCTGCTCCTGAATCCCGACACGATTGTTCTGGATGGCGCGATACAAAAATCCGTTGCTTATACAGATAACCATCCTGATATAGGCGTCCTTGGCTGTCAGGTTTGGTTAAATGAAAACCAAATTCAGCGAACTTGTTTTTCTTTTCCCTCTTTGTATGGTCTTATCGTGCAAAAGATGGGCTTGCGTCGACTGTTTCCCCGTTCTCGCGCATTTGGATGGATTGACTATGGCTGGTGGGATCGGACGACTCCCATGGAAGTCGATGTTGTCTCCGGGATGTTCATGCTGGTGCGGCGCCAAGCAATTGAGCAGGTCGGTTTAATGGATGAGGCTTATTTTGTCTATGCTGAAGAAACCGATTGGTGCTATCGTTTCAAAAAAGCTGGCTGGCCACGAGTTTTTGCTCCGGTTGCCCGCATCATCCACTTAGACGGCGGTAATAAAAGCACCGATCTCGTCAAGGTTAAAATGTATGTTCAAATGCAGAAAAGCCTTCTAATCTTTTACAGAAAGAATTGTGGAGTATTGTCTTGGTTCGGCGTTAAGATGATTTATGTTCTCTCAATGCTTGTTCGATACGCCACATGTGGGACAGTGTCGTTTCTTGTGCGGAATGACAGTTTTGCCAGAAAGGCCGCCCAATCGCTGGCGGCGCTGAAATTTCATTTCTTAGGAATTGATTCTAAATGAATACAAGCCAGCCTCAACAATCCGTCTGTGCCAAAGATGACACCAGTAGCACCTCTGCAATAAACCTTACCCTCGAGGTGTATTCCTCATTCAGTGAAATACAGGGGTTGCAACAGGAATGGGATGCATTTATTGAAACGGTTGGCGGAGATATTTACCTTACCTTTGACTGGTGTTATATCTGGTGGCAATACTATGGCAAGGGAAGGAAATTAATTATCCGTCTATATCGCGACGGCCAGCGGATTGTCGCTATCCTGCCGTTATTTGTTGAGACGCTCTGGCTGGGTCCGGCCTGGCTCAAGATAGCCAAAATGGTTGGTTGCGATCATACAATGGTGATGTTGAATCCGCCTGTTCAAGCTGAATTTGCTGAGGCGGTCTTTCAGGATATGTTGATGTGTCTGGTCGGTCAGTTTCGCTGTGATGCTCTGTGGCTGGGTCCTTTATCCGGGACGCCTTCCGCCTGCCTGGATGCGTTGCGATCTGTCTGCGGGCAGGTGGATTCCGGCGTCCGTCTTCTTCGGGAAAAAGTGCGGTCGCCCTATACGGAATTCGCTTTGCCGGAAACGTTTGAAGGGTACCTTAATTCGCTTGATAAACGCCAGCGGGGTAATTTCCGCCGTGATATGAATTTGCTGCATAAGACATTTCAAATCCAAATGGTTGTAGGAGAACGATACGCTGCGGACGAACTCGAGTCATTCCGCAAACTTCATGAGCAGCAGTGGGAGGCCGATGGCAAACTCGGACATTTCAAAGATTGGCCAAATGGCTATGATTTCAACAAATCGCTCGTGGAAACCCAATCGGACAGGGGGCGGTACCGGCTGATATGCCTGAAGGCAAATTCCGAGGTGGTTTCCTATCAGTTGTGTTTTCTTTTCGGCAGGACATTATATTGGCGTCTGCCGGCACGCACTTCCGGCGAAAGCTGGAACCGGTATGGTCTGGGGCGCACCGGCCTGATTGCAATGATTGAATGGGCGATTGGCCAGGGAATTAGCCGTATTGAAGCAGGCGCCGGCCATTACGATTATAAAATCAAAGCCGGCGGCCAGGAACAGCCATTGATAACTATTTTAATTGCCCGAAATCATCTGTGGAGTCGGTTGCGTGTACGTATTTTTCATGTTCTTTCTGAATGGCTTCATTTGTGCTATTATCGTATCTGGTTCAATCGGATTGCTCCCAAACTGCCGTTTAAACGTCGTCCCTTATGGAAGTTATGGATTCGTACCCGGCTATGAACGACAAGCGACGTTACTGCGGACCGCTCGGAATCACCTTTGGGGATCTGATTAGAAAGGCAGGTGACGTTCAGGCCCGGTATCATGGAAATAATCGGTATATCTACCATACACATAAGGGCCGATGTGGTTTAGGACTATTGTGTCGGCACTGGAAGCTAAAAAGTGGGGATGAGATTCTTGTACCGGCCTATAATTGCGGAACGGAAGTGGACCCCTTTATTCATTATGGGCTTAGTGTTGTCTTTTATAGAGTGGACCTTAATGCGGCTGTCGACCTGAATGATATTTATACTCGAATAACACAAAAAACAAAAATTGTCTATGTGACCCACTATTTCGGCTGGCCGCAGGACATTAAGGCGTTATCAGAGCATTGCAGAAAGAATTCATCTGATAGAAGATTGTGCGTTGTCGCTTTTCAGTAATCCTGTCGAGCATCCAATTGGTGTTTTCGGAGATGCCGCTATCTACAGTTTCTCCAAAACACTGCCGGTGCCGGATGGAGGAATGCTGATAGTGGCAAATGATGATCCATTAGCAGAAGAGCCTGGGAGATCGCCTCCAATAGGTGTGATTTTCAAAGAACTGTTGCCTTTCATTAAGCGGGCAGTGCTTCGGTTCAGTGACAACGTAAGATTATACCCCTATTTACCTCAAAAATTAACTCAAAGCAGAAATAAACAAAATCGAACGATGCCCAAAACATCGGCAGGACTGCCGCAAATGCCGGAGTCCTATTATTATGACAAGAATATTCAGGATATGACTGCCTCTAAAATAACCCGCCAAATTTTGCGCTGTACCTGTCCAGAGTCCATTGTGCGGCAGCGCAGGAACAACTACCGCATGCTATATGAGGTTGTTCAGAATTCAGAACTATTTAAACCGCTTTATCGGGAACTTCCGGATGGCGTGTGCCCTTTAGTTTTGCCTGTGATGGTCGAAAACAGGGAATTAGCGGAAGCTCGACTGAATGAAATGGGAATTTACGTGGGTCAATGGTGGGCCGGATTCCACAGAGCCTTTGACTGGTCGGAATTTCCGGAGGCCAGATATCTTAAAGAACATGTTTTGGCGATACCCATCCACCAGCGATTGAATCGAAAACATGTTGAATATATGTCTTCTTGCCTTAAACAGGGAGATACAGGACATTGATGACTGTTTACGGCAGAAACGGAAATCTAACTCGCATTCTATATCTGGCGTGGTCAGCAATTTGGTATTTGCTGACCGGCGGCGGTTGGTTGAGGCGCAAGAAAATGGTTCTATTGTGCTATCATGGTATCTGTTTCGAGCAAAAGCTGCGTTTTGAGCGGCAGATGAACCAATTGGGTTACAATTTTCCATTCGTTCGTATTACATTTGACGATGCCTTTGAAAATCTGCTGGACAATGCGATTCCAATTCTCAAAGAGTTGAACGTTCCGGCAATTATCTTTGCCGTCCCCGGCAATCTCGGTCAAACCCCGAAGTGGAATATTGCCTCCGGCCATGCAGAATACAACGAAATAACAATGACCGTCCAGCAGCTCAAGGATATTCAGAGCGATCTAATTAAAATTGGTTCTCATACTCAGACCCATCCGGATTTATCGAAACTCCCGCCCGATCAGGTGCGGTGGGAATTATCCGAGTCCAAGAAAAACTTGGAACAGATTCTTGGCAAGCCGATTGAGGATTTAGCCTTGCCCCATGGCGCATATAATCAGGATGTTTTGCGTGTTGCACAAGAAGTGGGCTATAAAAGGATTTATACCCTGGAACCCAAGCTGGCGACGAGTCTGGAAACCGGAATCATTGGCCGTTTTTCAATGTCGCCCGATGTCTGGCCGATAGAATTTTATCTGACTTGCTGCGGCGCGTATGCCTGGCTATTTCCGTTTAGAAAATTTCTCAGAAAGTTGCGGCATCGTTCTGGCAGCTGAAATCTGTTGTCTGCCCGCTGCCTACTGTCTGCTGCTTGCTGTTAGCTGTGAGTTTTTTTCGTGTTTTTTGTGGTAAAAAAAAGTAAATCCAGAAAAATTCCACAGGCTGCTGCTGTTCGCTGTCCACTGCAAGCTGTAGTCTGTCATCTGTATACTGGAATCTGATAGCTGATTGCTCACCAAATGATTTATACTATTGATATAGATAATTTCACACAAGAAGATTGGCAGACATCTGTCAAAGCGTTTAATGACCATACGATTTATCAAAGTTGGGACTACCAGCAGGTTCGCTGTGAAAAGGACCGCCAGCAAATCAGCCGTGCGACCGTCAGAGATGAAAATGGCAGGGCGGCTGCAATGCTGCAAGTTCGAATCAAGTCAGTGCCTCTAATCAATTTGCGGATAGGATATGTTCAATGGGGGCCGTTGATTGATCACAAGGGGTGCAATGATTTAATAGATAGTAAGATATTTGCCTTGATACGAGAGGCTTATTTGAAGAAAGTGGATATATTAAGGATAGTTCCATGTATTGTTAATGATGAAAAAGGCGTTCAAATTGCTTCAATGCTGCAGCAGGTTGGCTATCAGCGGGTTGCCAAGTGTTCATCCTATCACACGTTCTATTTGCCTATTGAAGATGAAGAATTGATGCGAAACAGGTTGGATCGTTCATGGCGAAGGTCCCTCAAAAAAGCTGAGCAGGCCGGTATCGAAATCGAAGAAAGCACTTCCGTAGAAGACTTTTATACATTAGAGAGAATTTATAATGAATCAAGGAAGCGCAAAGGATTTTCCGGATTAGATCCAAGTATTTTTATTGAAACCCAGAAGCGGCTGCCGCTGGCGGAAAAGATGCAGATAGTTACTGCGTATTATCAGGGAAAGCCTGTAACGGTGCATGCATCTAGTTTTCTTGGCCATATGGGGGAGGGGATATTGGCGGCCAGCACAAAAGAAGGCCTGCAATGCGGAGCATCCTATCTGGTTTGGTGGAAGACGCTGCTTGCCGCCAAACGGATAGGGATGAGGATATATAATTTGGGCGGGATAGATCCTAAAGAAAATCCAAGTGTCTATCAATTCAAAATGAGGATGGGCGGATACGAGGTCTATCATATCGGAACTTTTGATGCAGTAAAGTCGCCCGCGGCGGGCGTAATCTGGAAAGGTGTCGAAGCCATCCATCGATCGCTTGGCGAACTATTGCGGCGATAATCTGTACAAGATTTATGCGGGGCTGAATAGGGTCATCTTTGGTGATAACGACCCCGGTGTTTAATGGGAAGGTTTTTGAGATATGAGTTTGCGAGTTATATCCAGGGGAGGGTATAATTTATTGATTCGCCGATATGCGGGACTGTTTTGGTATCGCCGCATGTGGCTTACTCGGACGCAATGGTTGGATATTGATCAAATACAGACGCTTCAGGCTTCTCTTTTAAATAAACTTCTAAAGCATTGCTATCACACGGTGCCTTACTATCATAAACTGATGGACGATCTGAATATTTCTGTAAAATATGCTCTGCCGCTTGATATTATTAAGGAATTTCCGATTCTGACCAAATCGGATATTCTCAGGGTTGGGAACGACTTGGTTTCTCGAAAGTACCCTCGCTGGTTTCTTCATATAGCGCACACGGGCGGGTCAACGGGTCCGCGGCTTCCATTGCGTCGGGACTTTGTGTCTATCGGAGACGAGCATGCATTTGTAAGAAGACAGTTTGAATGGGCGGGAATGAAGATGAGCGATCGATGCGCCTATCTGACATGGCGAACGGTTTCAGATCCTAATAGCAAATTTGGGAATATCTATGCTTACGATCCATTTATGCGGGAACTGATCCTGTCTACATTTCATTTGTCACTGCATAATATAAGGCAGTATGTTGAGGCAATTCGTCGCTATAAGGTCAAATTCTTGGTAGCCTACCCGTCATCTGCAAGTGTATTGGCTAGAGGAGTACTGGATCAGGGCATAAACATTGAAATGAAGGGCATATTGACGACCTCTGAAATTTTGGGGGACAATGAAAGGCAGCTGATTTCCAGGGCATTTCATTGTCCTGTGTATGATTTTTATGGCGGTGCTGAAAGGGTTTGCTATATTCATACGTGCGAAAAAGGGACCTATCATCTTGTGCCGGAGTATGGTGTTACGGAATGTATTCAGGCGTCGCCGCCCAATGAGGATTGTTACAAGGTCATAGCGACTGGCTTTTGGAATCGAGCGATGCCTTTAATTCGGTACGATACAGGGGATCTAATAAAAAAGAAGAAAAAACAGTCCTGTACCTGCGGTAGGCATTTTCCAGAAATTGAGAAGATTATTGGACGCGAGAGCAGGACAATTACGACCTCTTCCGGACGCACGCTTGGCTTAACGGCGATCGGGAGATTGTTCAAAAATGTGATGATGCAAACGAATGCTCTATTGATTCATGACAGCCAATTTATCTTGAATCAGGACGGCACGATTGTTTTCGAGTATATTCCTCGGCAAGGATTTAGCTGTGCAGAAAAAACAAAAATTATGGCAATTTTACAGAAGGAACTGCCCCACGATTTGTCGATGCAAATTGAGCAGGTAGATCAGCTGTCTCGCAGTGTTTCCGGTAAAGCCATGTCCCTTGTCAAGGAATGAAAAATGATAGAAGGATACAATATTATCTGTTTTGCCCCTAATGACTGGTGGGCAGGTAATCCCAGTTGTACCACCCATATCATGCAGCGGTTGGCTCAACGGAACAAGGTCTTATTCATCAATCCTTTCAGCTCCGACTTGGGCGGCGGTATCCGCCGGGGTTTCTTGAGCAGGCTTGTCCGAAAATGCAAAAGCGTTGTCAAATGTTTACGTCAACCAGAGAAGAATCTCTACGTGTACAGCCCGCTTTTTTTGCCCATGCAGGGCAACCCCATAATCGATCAGATCAATAATTATCTACTCATGGTTCAGTTGAAACTTATCTGCCATTACCTTAAAATGTCAGATGTGATTCTTTGGATGGAGAACGTTCGTGCTGCTGACATGATGCGATGGTTTAATTCTCTGCTTACTGTTTATCATGTTTCTGATCTTTTTTCAAAATGCAAGTACACCGCCAATAAGGCGGTGCTGGAAAAACGTGAAGCATACATCACTGCCCGCAGCGACTTGCTGATCTGTGTTTCGCGTCTTTTGTTTGATATGAAGTCCAGACATCATAACAATGTCCATTATCTCCCCCACGGCGTGGATTTTGAATGTTTTCGGAAGGCTGAGGAGCAAAGTCTGATGTTGGATGAAATTAAGGACATTCCTCGCCCCATTGCAGGTTATTTCGGAACGATGACCAATAACAACGATATCGATATGCTGGTTTATTGTGCCCGCCAGCTGCCCCATGTCTCTTTCGTGTTTGCAGGTCAAATCACCGGGGGGGATTACCGGGAGCTGCTATCGCTTCCTAATGTATATCATCTGGGACGATTACCTTACGAAAAGATTCCAGCCTTAAATGCCAATTTTGACGTCTGTATGCTGCAGTGGAAAGTTACAGACTGGATAAGGAATTGCAATCCTCTAAAGCTTTTCGAATACATGGCTTCAGGCAAACCGATTGTTTCAGTTGAAATTAATGAAGTGGTTGATAATTATGCTAATCTTGTCAGTGTTGCTTACTCCAAGGAAGAATATTGCCAGGCGATCAGCAATGAGTTAGCCCTTGATTCCACAGAGCGCCGAAAAGCACGGATAGAAGCTGCCGCCCGGCATGGTTGGGATTCTCATGTTGAGATCATATCGGGTCTCATGGAACAAACAATCAGAGAAAGGTACAGAATGACTGAAAGCGAGAGGCCTAAGTGTCAGTAGCAAAGGTAGCACTTGTCGGCGACATTATGTGTGGCGAATCCTATTACGCCATCAATTCGGGAGTTGCGGCCTCGCTGGATAAGTACCGTGAGCGTTTCCTGCCCGAGGATGTTCAAGATTACTTGAAACAACACGACTTGGTAATCGGGAATGTCGAATGTGTTTTGTCCGATATCGGCCGGCAAGACAATAGTTTGCGTCGGCGGCAGATGCGCGGACGCCCCAGTGTCGCCGGATACCTGTCAACATGGGGGCTTCATGTGGTGAACCTGGCCAACAATCATATTTTGGAACATGGCCTACCTGCGGCGGTGGATACCGCCGCACTGCTCCACGACAAATGCATCGACACCATCGGTACCGGCAGCGATGGGATGTTTGAGCCAGGTCTCAAAACGGTTTATCGCATGGTAAATGGCATCCCTGTTTTAATTGTAGGTGGCTGTCTGTTGAAAGAAAAATACGCCTATAATGGAGGTGTTGCCCTTGATGAATTGATTCACTTTATTCAGGGCTGTAAAGGTCAAATTGTCATCGTTTCAATGCACTGGGGAAAAGAGCTGATCAACCGCCCTACGCACGAACAAAAAGAAATTGCCAAAAAGTTAAAAAATGCCGGCGCGAGTATTGTTATGGGACACCATCCGCATGTGCTGCAAGGAGTTGAATGTCAGGGAGGCAGTCTGGTGGCGTACAGTCTCGGGAATTTTATTTTTAATGGTTATTTTTCTGATACCACCTGGTCAATCATATTAAGTGTAACGCTTTCAGATGTTGGGGTGCATCAATGGTCTTATCGTCTCATCCAAAAAAATCATGAGCATCGGCCTTTTTTTATGAGCCCGGAGGATGAAAAAAACTATCAGCGGGAATTTCTTTACCGCTGTGAATTGTTGGAGATGGACGCATCATCCGCCGATTATCAACAATGCTATCAAAAGGATTTTAATAAATTGCAGATGTTGGCCAAAAAGGACTTGCGCAAAAAAATAGTTCGCAATGCCATTCACGGCCAATCCATATTTTGGCCGCAATTATTATGGCGTCCTATACAAAGGCGACTGGGTCTATGGTAGTGAAAAGAGAAATTCAAATCTGTCTTGCGGCCTCTGCAGGGGGGCATTTAAGCCAGTTGCTTCTGATTGCAGAGGTCTGGAAGGACAGAGATGTTTTTTTTGTAACATCTCTGGATGTTGCGGCGCAAAACCTCCAGAAGCAAGGCAAAACGTATGTGGTGGGGGAGTGCAATCGGGAGCATCCTGTCAGAACTTTTGGCGTGCTTTGGAAATGCCTGTGGATTGTGCTGCGGCAGCGGCCTTCGGTAGTTATTAGCACCGGTGCCGCTCCAGGACTTCTGCTGTGCTTCTGGGGGAAATTATATGGTGCCAAAATTATCTGGCTGGACAGTATTGCTAATGCTCGAAAATTGTCGATGAGTGGATGGATGATCCGCCCCTTTGCGGATTTAATTCTGAGCCAGTGGCCGGATGTGGCTGCCAAATATTCCAAGGTAGAATATGTGGGCGAGGTAATATGATTTTTTTGACGGTTGGTACTCTGTTTGAGTTTGATCGTTTGATACGGTCGGTTGATGAGTTGGTCCGATCAGGTCAGATCGAAGAAGAAGTATTCGCCCAGATAGGAACAGGCCAATACAAACCTTATTCGATGAACTATGTTGATATTCTTGAAAAATCGAAGTTTGAAGAAATTATTTCGCAGTCAAATGCCTTGATTAGTCATGCTGGGATGGGCAGTATCAGTATGGCGATAAAATATAATAAACCACTCCTGGTTATGCCGCGGCTGAAGAAATATGGCGAACATGTCAACGACCACCAGCTTGATACTGCCCGTAAGTTCGAGCAGCTCGGCCATATCCTGGCCGCATACAGTGAACAAGAGCTTGTCGAAAAAATCCCGCTTCTGGAGTCATTTGTTCCAAAACTTCGCGTACCAAATCGCCAGGGCGTGATAGATCGCATTAATAAATATCTGACAAACTTTCGGCCAACGATGGAATAATCCCTTTAGAACCTATCCCAAAACCTCAATTATTAGGTGAGTAAGAGCCGATATATGAGT
>CAZICJ010000057.1:0-16378 GCA_964537635.1 uncultured Pirellulales bacterium | reverse complement strand
CAGTTCCACCTTAACTCAAAGGTGTTTCTGTCCAACGCATGGGGACAACCTCAGTGTTGTAAGGCGGGTCATTTTTTTATGTTTGTTGTTGGGGACAATAGGAACGAATCCTTGTTTTTCCGTTCCGCCATCCGACGACGAAATCGTCCTTGGTGGAAAGGGAAGTGATATCGACGATGAGGGCTTGTGGCTTACATCGGATGCAAGCGGATATTCCGATGCGATATATTACGGGATAACTGACATTCATCCTTTTAGTTCGCATGAGCTGCTTAGCGGGTAGTGGGGAGCGGCTGTGTATTATGATGGAATCAATTCTCCGCTGATCAACCCATCTGACCCCAACGACGGTTATCAGGCAATGTGGTTGACAAATTGGTTTTCGTATCCCAACTGGACAACCAACAGCCTTTTTTTGTGCCGGACAATCGCACTCATCAAGTCTGGAACAACCCCAATAATCCCATTCAAAACAATGATGCTGCCCGATCATGGGTGCGCAACCAATCGCTCGACATACAAATCGATTATGAAATCGCCGACCTGGACACGATCACCAATTCTTCTCTCAAGCGATCTCCGATGGTGTTTTATGAAGAACCCAACACGGTTGTTCCTTCGACGGTTGTTCCTTCGTTTGTTTACAGCGACCGATATGTGCTTCTGCAAACCTATACCTTTCACAACACAGATATGAACACCCCTATAACCAATCTGGAGTTTTATCAGTTTTTGCACAGCCACGGCGCTAACATTTATACCGCTGCGGTACACTCCTGCTATGCATCCAACAGCATCTCTGACGGATTGCAGTATTATGTGCCCTTTGATTCAGTTCATCAGACAGGCAATTTTCGTTACGATATAACCCAATGGAACGACCCCAAACGCTATCCGCAACATGTGGATTATGCAGGGTTCAGCAGCACACGAGAACCAAACTGGATAGACAACGATACTTTCAACGGACATTCCGGGCGGCCTGCCGAAGGGACACATGTTCATATTGAAAACCGGCAGTTAAACAATATCGCACGCCTTTACAATCAAGAAGTCGGCGGTGCGATGGGATGGGATATGGGAACGCTGGACCCGAATGAGTCAATAACCATGACGATTGCTTTTCTGTGTTCCCATGCGGCCCCTGTTGAGGCGCCGATTACATTGGATAAAACAGACGATGTTGCGATGGGCGACTGCCGCGACCTCGATGAGGAAATCACCTATACGATAAACTGGCAGAATTATTCAGATGAGCCCGCATTCGACGCTGTTTTGGTTGATTATTTGCCTGCCGGTGTAACCTATCCGATTACCTATAGCTTCGACTCGAATTTTAATCTTATTTCATCGGACCCGAATTACAATGAGGAAAACCATACCTATACATGGCATCTGGGAACGATTGCGGCCAATAGTTCGGGCAGCGTACAGTTGACGGTAGCGGTCAATGAGGCGTCCGAGCCGGGGTTAGAACTGCATAATTCGGCGATTTTGTCGAGCAGCCTTGGCACGGCGGAAGCGACAGAGGATACGTTGGTGTGCTGCTGGGATACGGATGATGGGATTATTTATGTCAATGCTGCCGCAACGGGCTATAACAACGGGACTGACTGGGTGAATGCCTATACGGATTTGCAGCGGGCACTGATGCGGGCGGCGGCCGGATGTTCGAGCGTTAATACGATTTATGTTGCCGGCGGCATGTACAGTCCGGGACGCGAGGCGGAGAGTGTGTTTGTGATTCCAGCGGGCGTGTCAGTCTATGGCGGTTATGTCGGCGAGGGGCCGAATGCCAATACCCGAAACCCGAAATTGTATCAGACAATTTTGAGCGGTCTCGGCGGCGCCCAGCGCAATGAGACGGTGGTTCAGATGGGCAACAATACACTGCTGGATGGGTGCGTGGTGCAGGATTCGGCATTGTATGGGCAAGGGATTTTGTGCAGAGATGTTGATTCTGCTGTGATTGCCAATTGTATTGTCAAGAACAATGAAAGCTACGGCATCTATGCCGACAACAGCGATGTTGAGATAACATGGTCTTCCATAAGGGAGAATGGCTATGATGGGATTTATCACAGTGGCAATAGCAGGAGCATTGTTGTTGAGAATTGCAGTATAGCAAGCAATCAGCGACACGGGATTTATATAAAGGATTCTGTCGCATCCTTCAAAAACAATGCTATTTGTAATAATGGTATTAGCGGTACGAGCTATTTCGGCATACGATGTATCAATCCCAAAGCGATTCCTATTGTCTATAACAACACCATAATATACAACAGGAACGAGGCATTTTCTTACGCAGACAGCGATCCAAATCATGTGAACAAGCCGGATATTCAAAACTGCATTCTCTGGTATAACAATGTGGATGGCAATAAGGAACAGTTTTCTGGATGGAAAATCAGGCCAAAATATAGTTGCGTTTATGACCCTAATTGCCCGGAGGGATTGAATTACAGTTTGGACCCGAACAGCAACTTCAGCGGCAAGCCGGGGTTTGCGTATCCATACAATAATGACCCCAATGTTGCAATCAATGTGCATCTAAATTGGGATTCGTACTGCAAGGACAGGGGCAATCCCACGCATGGCAATGGTGATGTTGGCTTAAATGACATCGACAAGGAAGAGCGTATTCTTGACAACCGCGTTGATATCGGCGCGGATGAGATTGGCTGCGAGGATATTTTCAATGTGCGGGATTGGAATGCGGATGGGCTGGTGAATCTTGTCGAGTTTAATATCTTCTCAAAGGCGTGGCTGTCGCACGACCCCAATGACCTGGGTCTTAATGACCCCAACAACCCAATGAACGACCCGAACAGTCCCTATTATGTATCGCAAGCAGACAAAGAAAGATGGAATCCTGTCTGCAATTTTACCTCAAGTGGTGATAGTCGCCATGTAATTGATGTGGCGGACTTGCTTGTATTTATCGATGCGGATCCGAATTCCAGCACAAATACCGACCGCTGGTTATGGCAGGCGTGCTGGCTGTCGGAAGAATGGCAAGAACAGGTCGCATCGCCGCCGATGATGATGGCAATTTCTCAGCCGCAACAGATGGCCGCCACTGCAATTCCGATTGAAACTCAAATTGCAGAGATGTCGGCAGAACCTATCCCGATGGAAGCAGCCGTTGTGGAAGTTGCAGTTCCCGAAAAGTCGATTGAGGAACAACTTGCAGAATTGAAAGGTTCTGCTAAATGGCTGGAAGAACTCTGGAAAACAGAGGTGGAACTTCAAAATGAAATTGATGCAGCATCGTGGAAAGAATTTATGGATGCGGTGTATGAAAATGTTCAAGAATTGGAACAATTAAACGCTCAAACCTTATCTGAATCGGAGGAACTACAATGAAAAATTTCATAGTTGCAACATTACTAACAGTCTCTATGTCGGTTTTTGCGGATTACGACTATACGATTACAAATGGTTATTTTTATTCTTTGACACTGGAAAACACTCAGACACTCTTAATGACAGGGGGAGGGGGAGATTTATTGACCTGTAAAGATTACAGCATCGCAGAAATCAAAAACACATCCTCGCCTCTTGCTGTCGATGTTGGCGGCCTTTGGGATTTGATTTCGTTCGGCTGGAGTCAATTAGATTTTTCCGGCGGACATATCAACCATATTGATATTGGCCAAAATGCAAATGCGGTGTTAAGCGGTGGGCTAATCAACGAGATTATCAGTGGATACTTGAATCCAAATCCAGAACATATCAAGGTGATCTGCAAATCCGCAACCTACAATCCGACAACCAAATATCTGAATGGGATATGGAAAGACGACACTGCCTTTAGCATTAAATTTCTTGACAGAAGCGGCTATTCTTCGGTTGTCAGTAACATTACGATTATTCCTGAGCCGATAACGCTTGCCCTGCTTGCATTGGGCGGGTTGCTGATACATCGTAAATAGTTCCCCAAATTAAAAAGCCCCTGGCGATTTTGTCGGTTTTATTTTATAAACTGTTCAAAAGCCGGTTTCCACATGGAGGTTCGGCAATGTACAAGAAAAAGCGGTGCAGCGGATTTACGCTAATTGAACTATTGGTTGTGGTGGCTGTTATTGCGATGCTTTTGTCGGTCATCATACCGGTTATGGGCAAGGTCAAGGAAAAGAGCCGGCGGGTGCTGTGCCAAAACAATGTTCGTTTGTTTTATATCGGGCTTACAGTCTATGCCAATAATCACAATCAGACGCTGCCCAGTGATTTTCCCAGCTCGCAAGTCAACCATACTCTTGCCTTGAGCCCGCAGTGTCGCGACACCATCATCCGCCTCATCGGTCATAATAAACTACTGGAATGCCCCTCCCTTGGCGGACCTTTCAAGAACGCCGACGGCTGGAAATATGAGGGCGTCGGCTGTATAATCGGGTATAACTATCTGGGCGGGCATCCGGAAACACCATGGCCGATTTTTCCGGGCTATACGGCGTGGACATCTCCACAGAAAATCACAGAACGCCCAAATCAGCCAATCGTTACAGAGTTGAACGCATGGATAACATACAACGGCGAAAAAAGGACTTTTGCTCCGCACGGTGTTCGCGGCCCGATTACCCGGTTTGCCGAAAAGGGTCAAGGCGGGTTTCCGTCGGCTCAGGCCGGCGCAGTCGGGGGAAACTACTGCCTGTTGGACGGCTCGATAGGGTGGAAGGATATCGGCATAATGAGAATGTACCGTGCTTCAGCGTATGGCGATGTCTGTTCTACAGTCTGGTGATTTATGCCGTATGGCAATTTCGGATTGGCGAATATTTGCTGACAAGGAAATTGCTTTTCAAAAGCGTGATTGTCGTATGATTCCAATGAACCGGCGACTATCACATTTCGGGCAGATTGCCCCTCGTCTGTATGGAGTATTTTTCTTTTAAGTATTTTGTTCATAGTATGTTATGAAATATTTTATGACATGGCCGCTCCCTGTCCCTTGCATATTCTTTCCCCTCCCAAATTATGGGATTTACTGACTTGACAATCGCATCAATTGCTTTATACTATCCGTTTTATAAGTGATAATATGATTCGGAATAACATTTAGAGAATAAAATGGCAAAAGCAATACTTCCTGATGGGTCGGTATTAGAAAGCCCTGACGGCACAACAGCATATCAGTTCGCGGAGAAAATCGGGGCTGGACTTGCCAAGGCGGCGCTGGCTGCCAGGATTGACGGTCAGACGGTCGATTTGTCGTACCCCGTGTTCGGCCAGGTATCCATTCAAATTCTCACCGCCAAAGATGCTGATGGGCTTGCGATACTCCGCCATAGCTGCGCCCATATCATGGCGGAGGCAATTTGTGCCTTGTGGCCCAAGGCAAAGCTGGTCTATGGCCCCACGGTTGCTGACGGCTTCTATTATGATATCGATTTGGATGAGCCGATTCGACCGGAGGATTTTGAGAAGATTGAATCCAAAATGCGGGAGATTGTTGCGGCAGACCGCCCATTCAAGCGGATTGAAATGACCCGCGAGCAGGCGCGTCAGCAGATGGCTGATGATGTATACAAATTAGACAATATCGACCGCGCCCAGGGCGATGTGATTAGTTTCTATTGCCAGGGCGATGGATTCAAGGATTTGTGCCGGGGACCGCATATCCCGCGTACCGGCGTCATTGACCCAAAAGCCTTCAAGCTGATGTCGGTGGCCGGCGCGTATTGGCACGGCGACGCCAGCAAGAAGATGCTGCAGCGTGTGTATGGGACGGCATGGCGCAGCAAAAAAGACCTCGATGATTATCTGAATCACCTTGAAGAGGCACGCAAGCGCGACCACCGCGTCATTGGGCGTCAGATGGATTTGTTCAGTTTCCAGGATGAAGGTCCCGGCTTCGCGTTCCTGCATCCCAAGGGGATGGTTGTCTGGAATGAGATTATCGATTACTGGCGCAGCGTTCATCGCCGCTATGGATATTGCGAAGTTAAAACACCCATTATGCTCAATGAGTCGCTTTGGCACCGCAGCGGCCATTGGGATAATTATAAACAGAATATGTATTTTACGACCGTCGATGAGATTACCTATGCCATCAAGCCGATGAACTGTCCGGGCGGGCTGCTGATCTATAAAGCCAACAAGCATTCGTATCGGGAATTTCCGATGCGCGTCGCGGAATTGGGGCTGGTTCATCGCTATGAAGCCAGCGGACAGATGCATGGACTTGTGCGTGTGCGGCAGTTCACACAGGATGATGCTCATATTTTCTGCACACCGGAGCAAATCGAAGCCGAAGTCATCGGTGTCATTAACCTGATTCAGGAATTGTATGCGGCATTCGGCTTTAAGGATTACCGGATTGAGCTTTCGACCAAACCCGAAAAGCACATCGGCTCGGATGATATCTGGGAGATTGCGACCAGTGCGCTTGCCGGCGCTTTGAAGCACAAGGGATTGCCGTATCAGATCAATGAGGGCGATGGGGCGTTTTATGGTCCTAAAATTGATTTCCATATCAATGACTGTATTGGCCGCTCGTGGCAATTAGGGACGATACAGTTGGATTTTTCGATGCCCATGCGGTTTGAATTGACATATTCGGACAAGGACAATACCGAAAAGACGCCGGTGATGCTGCATCGGGCGATTCTGGGCTCGCTGGAGCGGTTTCTGGGTATTTTGATTGAGCATTATGCGGGCAACTTCCCGCTGTGGCTGGCGCCCGAACAGGTTCGGATTCTGCCTATCAGCGAAAAGACAAATGCCTATGCCGAAGAGATTCTGGCAACGCTGAAATCGCAGAACCTGCGGGCGTGTGTGGATTTGTCCGATGATAAAATCGGCGCCAAAATTGCCCGCGCTCACGGCGACCGGGTTGCCTGCATGCTGGTTGTCGGCGCCAAAGAAGCCGCCGACGGGGTGGTCAATGTGCGTGTTCGCCACAGCCAGCAGACCCAGACAATCGGCCTGGGGCAGTTTGTGGAGATGATGAAAACCAAAATTGCCGATAAATCGGCGGACTTGCTATAACCGGGCTGATTCATCGGGAATCAGCCGCTGCGGATAAACAATTTATTGAAAGGACAATCGTATCACTACCGAAGGTTTTCGTATCAATGAAAAAATTCGCACCAGCCCTATCCGGCTGATTGACGAATTGAATAATCAGATTGGCGTCGTATCGACCTACGAGGGATTGGAACGCGCCCGGGAAGCCGGGATGGATTTAGTGGAAGTCTCTCCCAATACACAGCCGCCGGTCTGCCGGATTATGGATTACGGAAAATTTCTTTACCAGCAGAAACGTAAAGTCAAGCTGAATCAGAAAAAACAGCATGTTACGACCTTAAAAGAAATTCGTATTCGTCCCAAAATTGACGAGCACGATAAGCAGATTAAGATCGATCATGCGGCGGAATTTCTGGAAAAGGGACATAAAGTCCAGGTTACGATGATGTTTCGCGGCCGTGAAGCGATGTATGTCGAACAGGCTCAAAAAATCATGCAGGATATTGTGCTTACCTTGCAGGATAGAGCGAAAGTGGAAAAGCCGGCAGAACTGATGGGCAGACGGATGACGATGGTGCTGATTCCCAGCAAAGCGGCTGCCGCAGCGCCGGCCAAGTCTTCTGCTTCGCCGATCTGAGAACGGATTGTTAGAGAAAATTGACCTGCTTGACCAAGTTTAGGGTCGCTAAATTGGAGATTTTGTCTTTTTTTAGTTGACCTTGCGGGGGTGGTATGGTATCTTATCCGGTTCAGTATAAAAATAATATCTGTGGATTAAATATAACTGTTTGCTAAGGAATGAGTTATGGTAAAAATGAAGACCCATAAAGGTCTTGCCAAGCGAGTCAAGATAACCGGCAAAGGCAAGGTGAAACGCCGCCGCTGCAATGGCGGGCATTTGCTGAGCGGCAAATCAGCCAAGCGCCGCCGGACAATCGGCTCCTCGTCGCTGATTGAAGGACCCAAGGCCAAAGTCGCCAAAATTTTGTTGGGTGCATAACCCGCCCATTTGCCCAGCTTCCCGGCTCCATCAGCTGCCGCAGCGGGCATTGAAACACCACCGAAATAGAAAGGAAAAGCTGGTATGCCAAGAGTAAGTAAAGGCGCCGCACGGCGTCAATCTAAAAAGAGATTATTTAAAGCAGTCAAGGGCTTTTATGGTCCGGCGGGGCGGCAGCTTCGCCTTGCCAAAGAAGCCGCAGTCCGTTCCACTGTGTACGGCCGGGCGCACCGCCGCCGCAAGAAACGCCTGTTCCGCAATATGTGGGTCATTCGTATCAATGCGGCCTGTCGCGCCCGCAATATCCGGTACAGCCAGTTTATGGGCGCGATGAAGAAGGCTTGCATTGAAATCAACCGCAAGATGCTCAGTGAAATCGCCATCCATGACCCGGCCGGTTTTGAGAAGATTATCGAAAAGGCAATGGCCGCTCTATAATCGGCTCAAACCCTATTGAACAAGGTGGTCGGCTATGCTGGAATCGTTTGAGCAGATTGGTAAAAACGCCCTCGATGAGCTGAAGGCGGTTGCAACAGCCGAGCAAATTGAGGCGTACCGCGTCAAATACCTTGGCCGCAAGGGGCTGGTAACCGATATGCTGTCGCAAATTGGGTCGTTTGCCCCAGACCAGAAAAAAGCAGCCGGCCAGCTTGCCAACAAAATCAAGCAGGATGTCTCGCAGGCATTTGAAGAGGTCCGCAGCCGGATTGAAAGCAATCCGGTGCAGGGGCCGATGCTGGATATCACGTTGCCGGGAACGCCGGTGGTGCGGGGACGCCGTCATATCATCAGTCAAACCATCAGCAGTCTGCTGGAATTGTTCGGCCGGATGGGGTTTGCGATTGCGTATGGGCCCGAAGTCGAAGATGAATGGCATAATTTTATTGCCCTGAATATCCTCGCCGAGCATCCCGCCCGCGACCCAATGGATAATTTCTATGTCAATGACTCGATGCTGCTGCGCAGTCAGACTTCGACGATTCAGATACGGGTCATGGAAAATCAGAAACCGCCGATTCGCGTGGTCGCTCCCGGACGGGTCTATCGTCCGGATACGGTGGATGCGACGCACATGTTTATGTTCCATCAACTCGAGGCGCTGGTTGTGGATGAAGGCGTTACGATGGTGGATTTGAAGACCAGCATCAATCAATTCATTCACGCATTTTTTGGCGCGGATACCAAATGGCGTTTTCGCCCGAGTTTTTTCCCATTCACGGAGCCCAGTTGCGAAGTGGATATTCTGTGGGTGGACAAAAGCGGCAAGGAAACCTGGATGGAAATCGGCGGTTGCGGCATGGTGGACCCCAATGTATTTGACGCTGTCGGTATTGACAGCGAAAAATACACCGGCTGGGCGTTCGGTTTCGGCATCGAACGGCTGGCGATGAAGAAGTATGGGATAACCGATATTCGGCTTCTGTTTGAAAATGATGTTCGGTTTTTAAGTCAGTTTTAGACCCGAAAAGCGTGTTTTGTCGAAAATGGGGGTATTCGGCAAAAGACTTGATTTTGATGGGATATTTTGGTACAATGTCGCTATGACGATTAAAGAAATTGCCATTAAGACAATTCAGGAGATGCCGGATTCAGCGACATGGAATGATATTGAGGAGCGTATGCGGTTTCTTGCGGCGATTCAAGAGGGGCTTGAGGATATCAGGGCCGGCAGAGTGATTCCTCATCAGGATGTCATGGAAAACTTAAAACAAGTGTATTCTCATGGTAATTGCGGAAAACATTCAAAAGTGTCGCAGGGTACTTGAAGCGTATTATGGCTCACAGTTCAAGGGTCTGATTTTGTATGGATCGTCAGTTCGTAATCAGGCCGAGCCAGACAGCGACATCGACCTGCTGGTTCTGCTGAATACGCCGGTGGACTATTTTCTGGAGCTGCGACGGATTATCGAATTGCTTTATCCTGTCCAGCTTGACACTCAACGATTGATTTCAGCCAAACCTGCCGATGTGAATGAATATGAAAGCGGCAGTATATCGCTCTATCGAAATGCAAAACGGGAAGGAATGTTGGTTTGAAATCGAAGTACGAACCGGAAATCACTGCGAATCTCCAACGGGCCAAACAGTCCATTGAGGCGGCCAGAGAATTGACGGCCAAAGAGTACTTTGACTTTGCTGCTTCGCGGGCATACTATGCGGCATTTTACGCGGCTTGTGCCGCATTGCTGCACGAGGGGGTGGAATCAAGTAAGCACAGCGGCGTTATCGCCATGGTTCACCAGCGATTTGTGAAAACCGGAAAATTAGATAAACAGCAGGGCAAGGAATTAAACTGGCTGTTTGAATTGCGCAGTGTGGGTGACTATGGTGTCGTCATCCATGTAACAAAACAAGATTCCGAAAGAGCGGCTCGCGTTGCCGAGGATTTTGTGCGTTCAATTTGCTCTATTCTGGAAAAAAATGGGTTGAATTTGAATCCATAGGTCGGTTGCCATTCTGAGAATTTGGCATGCGGTTCGTGGTAATCCTGAAATTTAGAGAGTCTTTTTATGATTAAAGCCGCCTGTGGTGTTCTATCCGGCAAAGCCCGACAAAGTATTATAAATGGTTGACATATCCTATCATTTTCGGTAGAATCCCGGCTTCAATAACGTACAAGGAATGGAATTATGACACGAAAAGGCATTATTTTGGCCGGCGGCAGCGGAACCCGTCTTTATCCGGCCACGCAGGCGGTCAGCAAGCAATTGCTGCCGATTTACGACAAGCCGATGATTTATTTTCCGCTGACGACGCTGATGCTGGCCGGCATTCGTGAAATCCTGGTCATTTCTACGCCGCAGGATACGCCGCTGTTTGCTAATCTGCTGGGAGATGGAAGTCAGTGGGGTTTGTCCATTCAGTACGCCGTTCAGCCGCGTCCGGAAGGACTGGCACAGGCATTTATTATCGGCAAGGATTTTCTCAACGGCAGTCCCGCCTGTCTGGTGCTGGGCGACAACATTTTTTATGGCCATGGCTTTACGCAAAATCTGCAATCGGCCAATGCACGGTTCGACGGGGCGACGATTTTCGGCTATTGGGTCAAAGACCCGCAGCGATACGGCGTTATTGAGTTTGATGCCCAGGGCAAGGCGCTGAGCATCGAAGAAAAACCCAGCCAGCCAAAATCCAATTATGCGGCGGTCGGGCTGTATTTTTATGACCGCCATATCACGGAGATTGCCGCCGTCGTCAAGCCATCCGCTCGCGGTGAATTAGAAATTACCGATGTCAATATGATGTATCTCCAGCGTCAGTCGCTGCATGTCGAATTGCTCGGACGCGGCGTTGCCTGGCTGGATACGGGGACGCACGAAACCATGATTCAGGCGGGCAATTTTGTCCAGACCGTTCAGCAGCGGCAGGGGCTGATGATTGCCTGTCCGGAAGAAATAGCTTTCAGCAAAAAATGGATTGACGCCGGCCAGATACAGCGTCTTGCCGAGCCGCTCAAAAAGAACGAATACGGACAGTACCTGCTGCAGTTGATTCAGGGGGTCGGCAGGTGAACTGTATCCAGACAGATATCCCCGGTGTTTTGATTGTAGAACCCAAAGTGTTCGGCGATGCGCGGGGATACTTCAAAGAGACTTTCAGTGCCCAGCGGTATCGTGATGCGGGAATCACGGAATCGTTTGTCCAGGACAACATCTCATTTTCACAGCAGGGCGTGCTTCGCGGGCTGCATTATCAAAATCCTCTGGCTCAGGGCAAGCTGGTCGAAGTGCTCGACGGCGAGGTCTTTGATGTCGCTGTGGATATCCGTGTCGGTTCTCCGACTTTCGGCAAATGGGCGGGGGCGGTTCTTTCATCGCAAAACCACCGGCAGTTTTATATTCCTGCGGGGTTTGCTCACGGATTTTGCGTGTTGAGCAGCACAGCCATATTCCATTATAAATGCACGCAGTATTATATGCCCGCCAACGAAGGCGGGGTTGCGTGGAATGACCCGGATATCGGAATTGTCTGGCCGATTTCCAATCCGGTGTTGTCGGCTAAGGATTCGGCTTTTGGGAAACTGTGCGATATCGCTCAAGCCAAACTGCCGGTGTACGCGGGGGCAGGTAAATGAATAAGCCGGTTGTGGTCTTTGGCGCACGAGGAATGCTGGGGATGGATTTAATGTCCATCCTGCGAGGGCAGAATATCGCGGCGGTTGGCTATGACCTGCCGGAATATGACATCACGCAGGCCGATGCCGTTAGCAGGGCAATGAAGGAGTGTTTGGCGGTTGTCAATTGTGCCGCCTACACCAATGTGGAAAAAGCGGAATCCGAACCGGAACTGGCGTTTCGTATCAATGGATTTGCGGCGGGGCAGTTGGGGCGTATTGCCGCATCGTTGAATGTGCCGGTTTTGCATATCAGTACGGATTTTGTGTTTGACGGCAGTTCCAACAAACCCTATACCGAAACGGATTTGCCAAACCCCCTCAGTGCGTATGGCAAAAGCAAATATGAAGGCGAAAGATTATTGGCCGCTTCGGGCTGCCGGCATTGTATTGTGCGGGTGCAGTGGACGTATGGAAAAAATGGTGTCAATTTTGTCAAGAAGATGCTGGATAATGCTCGCAGCGGCAAACCGATGCGGGTGGTCGATGACCAGATTGGCTCGCCGACTTCGACGATGGAAGCCGCCAAGGTGTTGGTCAAAATGCTGCAATTACCAGTGTTTCCGCAAGGCGTTTATCATTTAGCCGCCGAGGGCTTTGTGAGCCGATATGTAATGGCGGCGTTTATATTTCAAACTTTATCAATGACGGTTTCTTTGAGTCCCTGCAAGACCAGCGATTTTGTCAGCGCCGCCCAACGGCCTCTCAACAGCCGGTTTGACTGCGGCAAATTGACGGCGCTGCTGGGCGAACCGATGCGTCCGTGGCAGGATCCCCTCAAAGACTATTTGGAGCAAGTATGAGAACCCTATTAGTAACAGGCGGTGCCGGCTTTATCGGCAGTAATTTTGTCCGTATGGTTTTGGATGAGCACAAGGATTGTCGAATCGTCAATCTGGATAAACTGACGTACGCCGGCAATCTGGAGAATCTGGATGGATATATGCAGAATCCAAACCACATTTTCGTCAAGGGCGATATCTGCGACGCAAGTCTGGTTGAGGAATTGATTAAAAAACACAAAATCGATGCGATTATCAATTTTGCCGCCGAAAGCCACGTGGACCGGTCGCTGGTCGAGCCTGGCGTATTCGTACAGACCAATGTGGCTGGCACGCTGACCTTGCTGAAAGCCGCTTTAGACCACAAATTCGAGCGATTTTTACAGGTTTCTACCGATGAAGTCTATGGCTCGCTGGGCGACAGTGGCTATTTTATGGAAACAACGCCGCTAAGTCCCAATTCTCCCTATTCGGCCAGCAAGGCGTCGGCGGATATGCTGGTAAAAGCCTTTGGGCATAGCTGGGATTTACGGTACAATATCACCCGCTGCTCGAATAACTACGGGCCGTATCAGTTTCCGGAAAAAATGATTCCGCTGATGATTCACAACGCACTGAATGACAAGGAGTTGCCGGTCTATGGCGACGGCTTGTATGTCCGCGACTGGCTGTATGTCTATGACCATTGCATGGCCATCTGGAAAGTGCTGACGCAGGCAAAGCCCGGCGAGATTTATAACGTCGGCGGCAATAACGAAAAGCCCAATCTGGAAGTCGTCGGCATTATTCTGGAGCGTCTGGGCAAGCCGAAATCGCTGATTCGCCATGTCAAAGACCGCCCCGGCCACGACCGTCGGTATGCGATTGATTCGGGACGAATTATGAAAGAATTGCACTGGTCGCCGACGGTAACATTTGAACAGGGTATTATCAAAACGATCGATTGGTATCTGTCCAACACGACTTGGTTAAATCATGTTGTTTCCGGACAATATCAGCAATACTACCAGGGCATGTACGGCAATCGGTAGCTTGAACGCGATGCCGTTTTTTATGGAAAGAACCTCAAGGGAATGAGTGAAAAAACGACCAATTTGTCCGCATTCAAGCGTGTTTTGTGGTATGTCTGGCCGTAATGGAGACGCGATAGGTCTTATTTGAGGTGAAATATGGAAATTCCGGTTGAGTTATCCCAGATATTGATTAACGAGAGCGTTGACCAGCAGGTCATCGTACTTAAGGAAATCGACGGTAGCCGCAGTTTCCCCATCGTCATCGGCATGCCGGAGATTCTGGCCATCGACCGCCGGCTCAAAGGCATCGAATTGCCCCGCCCAATGACCCATGACTTACTGGCCAACCTCATCAGCCAACTGGGCGGCCGCATCGAAAAAATCGTCATCAGCAACCTAATCGAACATACCTTCTTTGCGGTTATCCATATCATGCAGGGCGAGAAGGTGGTGCAAATCGACAGCCGGCCGTCGGATGCTATCGGGATTGCGGCCGGCCTCAGCGTGCCGCTGTTTGTTGATGACCGTGTGTTTGAGCAGATGGAGCAGTGAGATTGGCGATGAAGAGAAGTCCTACACCGATACACAACAGGCTGTCGGCGACATTAAACGTCGGCCAGTGATATGTACCGACGAACACATCCAGAAAATCCCGCACCCGCCCCTCATTGAACAGCCGGTCATAGAGATTGCCGATGACGCCGGCCGTCATACAGCCCATCGCGATAATCACCACAGGCCGCCGCACCCGCCCAAACAGAAAGCCAAGCAGCAGGGCGACAACAGCCACAGCAGCAATGGCCGTCAAAAACAGCCGCTGCCCATAAGCGATACTGAACGCCGCACCGGCATTTTCCCGCAGAATCAACTGGAAGAAATTCGGTATGACCACATAGTATTCCTGCGGCAGTGTCGGCAGCCATTGAAATATGGCCGACTTCGACCAAAAGTCCAGCGCCGCTCCGCCGACGGCAAGCGGCCAGTAAATCCCATGCAGACTCGCAGGCGGCAGATTGTCCCGCCTGAAAAAAGCCTGGATTCTTTCCGGTATGGAAGCAACCATAGGATCGCTTAATCAGCGTACTTTTCGGTTAGTTTTTTCAATTCTGGCTGGTCGGGTTTGATTTGCAGCGAGATGCCCCATTGCTCCAGCGCCATGGCTTTGAGCTTCTCATTGTTATTCTTCATTGATTGCAGCATATAGGCCACACCCAGTCCCTTGTGTGCCATCCAGTCATTGTCGTTAATCTGGACGGCTTTTTTGTAATTTTCGACGGCCAGGTCGGTTTCTTTCAATTTGAGTTGAGCAAACCCCATATATTGGCAGGCCAGACCGTTATTGGGATCGCCGGCCAGCACATCGGTTAGCAGTTCTTTAGCGGCGCTATACCGGTTGGTTCGCAAATACGCCGCCGCCAGCGAGACCATCACTTTAGGATTATTGCCTTCCAGTTCCAGCGCCCGGCGGTACGAGTTAATGGCTTCGGTGTGATTTTTCTCCTGTCCCAGCAGGTCGCCCAGCAGGATTTCCGTTTCGGCCTGATTGGGGTCAATCGCCCTGGCCTTTTGGGCATACTCCTTGGATGGCTGGTAATCCTTCAATTCATAGTAGCATTTGGCGGCTTTGTAGTGCGCCTGATAATGCGTCGAATCCAGGTTACAGGCGGCGACATACGCCTTGACCGCCTTGACCCATTCGGTCATAATTTCATACACGCCGCCCAGGTTGAAGAAGTCCTTGAACGACCAGGGGTCTAATTCGGTTGCCTTTTCATACGCGGCGGCGCTGGCCGGATAATCCTGCAATTTTTGATAAATATCGCCCTTCATCGAATAGGCAAGCGCAAAGCTGCTATCCAATTCCGTCGCCGAATCCAGTTTTTTGAGTGCCTCTTGGTGATCGCTGAGGTCGTTGAGCATCATCGCATCAACATAGTAGCTGACCGCCATTGCCCGCTGTTCTTCCATTTTAGCAGCGATAAGATCTTGTTGTGTATTGAGTTGCGATGTCTCTGATGGAGTACATCCCCAGATGCAAACCGTTGCAGCGGTCAGCAACAAACAACGCGAATAGGCGATTGACGACATACAATATCCTTTCTTAGTGCGACTCCGCAAGAGCTAACCTCGCGGTGCCTCCAAAAACGAGCATCGAAAGATAAAAATCGCATGTGATTATAGCAAGATTGAAGGGGCTGTCAAAGTTTTTCAATGAAAGAAAAAAGCCGGAGATTTTACGACTGGGCATGATAGGCCTATATCCAAGTGGGAGTTTTCAGAAAATGGCTTAATTTTGCAAAACGCAGTTAAGTATACAAGTACATAAGCATGTAGGTATGTAGGGGAATAACATAAGAACCCATGAACGCAATTAGGAGAGGGGTTTTTCGGCAAAGTCTCATAATCACTGGCTGGCGCTGTGTGCCGCGTCAAAAAAAAATTTTTCATCTTGACTTTTTACCCTGAGAAACGTATATTAGAGTACGGGTTGCGGTAG
>CAZICJ010000056.1:0-16771 GCA_964537635.1 uncultured Pirellulales bacterium | reverse complement strand
GGCGGATCAGGCGGCGCATGTTCCGCAAGCTTATAATGGCTTTTCTGAATTGCATGATTTTCATTTACAAGATAAAATATTATGAATCTCAACTTTCTTTTTGAAGAAATCAACGCCGAAAAGATGAGTGAATTTAACGAGTGGCTTGATCAATCCTCTAAAGAACCGTTGCCATCGCAGATAAAAAACTTACTCATTATATATTACATGAACGAACAAAACCCTCCTTCTTTGATTGATGAAGTTGGAAAAAGAGCCACGTTTGAAGAAATTGCAACAAAAGCGTTTCGTTATTTTGAAAAAAGAAAAGCTTATGACAAGGCTAAAAAGCTTAAAGAATTTATCGGTAGTGCGTCAGACACAATCAGCGGAATAAGAAATCGCCTTACCGGAGAATATCGCAAGAAGTTTGGCGATGAAGAAAGAGCGCCAAGAGATATGTCTTCAAGAGTTCCGTTATTGTATAAAGACGACAGAACAAACACCTATGTTGTAAGAATAAGCGAAAGTCCTTCAGAATACGAATATGTTGTTTTTGGAAGTGAAGACATTTCTCCAGACGACAAAGAAGTTGACTGGGATTCAATTGACGCGAGAGTTGGAATCAGAGTAAGAACAGAAAAAGACAGACACAGTTCTTACACAGAGGTTTTAAAAACTCCAGAATACAAGCCGCAGGATTCACGCGCACTTATGAATGTCGTCATGGATGGAACCATCCCAACGCTTGAAATCAAAGAAATAAGAGGCGCTAAGCGCATCGTTGTAAAAGAGCCATTCAAAGACACACGCTTTATCAGCATGAAAGATCTTTTTTCAAGATAAATGTCCCCCGGCGAGAATCGAACTCGCGCTTTCCAGTTAAAAGCCGGATACTATACCACTAAGTTACAGGCGGTTTTTAACGCCATAAAACAAAAAACCCCGGTGTTTCTACCGGGGCTCTGCGCCGCAATCAAAAAGATTAAAGCATCATCCGCCCCGGTTTAACCGGAATTTCTATGCAACCTTCTTCTTTGCTGCCATTTGCATCATGGTAAATTTGTTTTATCCCGGAATTCAGATTTCTGTCTGAAGCATAAGCGTAAAAAAAATTGCACAACGTTTTTTTGCGAAAGATAAAAGCGTGCCAGACAATCTATCAGAAGACCTGAAATTATCCACAGCGTTCAAGCACGCACTCGGTACTGTAAACACAGACACTGACAAGAGCTTTCGCGAAGAAGATGTGTTTACAACCGGTTATATTACCGGAGATCGTGTACTTACTTCGATTATACCGGATAATAATCCTTCTCTTGCTATTCTTCAAGGCGTTGCGTCAAGCGGTAATCTGCAGATGTCTGGAATCGTCACTGTTGGCGGAGCTTTCCGTGCGTTTCAATCGCCATCGTCGCCTGTTCTTCATCCTGAAAAGCATGGAAATTTGTATGCTCCAAAATTCTACTATAATACAAACACATTAATACCGCAGGGCGATCTTGATGCATACACGACATTCTACTATGATGTTGGAATTCTCGTAATTCAAAAAAACGCAACAACAGATGCGTGGATTGAGCCATTATTTATTGATTGTTTTATTTATGAAGGTTTGACTGCCAATGACACTTCTTCTGGATCTAACAGCGGTGAAGTAAATACTGGATTGAATGTAAATTCAAGCGGAATTGGAGTGTTCAAACAAAAAACAGGAGAAATTCTTGAATTCAGAGGTATTGACGCTGCTTCAAATAAATTGAGCGTTTCGCTTAATGGCGGAGCGAATACGATTGAAATAGATATTGACGAATCAAACTTTGCAGGAATTCCGCAATCTGCAGTTACAGATTTGACAGATGACCTTAATTCAAAACAACAGGCAATACAATTCAGAAATGAAAATTCACCAATTGGATTATCAGGACAGATTCACGCCGTTGATGTAAGAGGCGTAATTCTTAACGCAACAGAATCAGCCGGTGTAATTACAATATCTGGCAATGTAGATCCATCTTTAATAGACCACCAGGATCTTCTAAATTCTGGTGTATACACGCACGCTCAGATAGACAACCATATTAACAGCGGTGAAATTCACAGATCAATCAATGATTCTGGAAACGCATCGATTGATTTGTGGTCAGCAGCCAGAATAAGCGGAGTTATAGAAAACACAACAAATTTAATTAAATCAAGTTTCTTGAGCGGATCTGTTTTTGTTGGTACGCCAAGAACAGCAAGTGTTTCATTTATAAGCGCATTTCCAGATGCAAATTATACAGTAAATATAATCGGCAACGCTTCAAGACAATGGCGCGTTGAAAATCAAACGTCCTCTGGATTTACAATAAACTCAAATGCTAACGGAGTAGTAACCGGTCTTGTTTACTGGGACGCTATTTATCATGGAGAAACTCTGCCTGTGAGCTAAGTTAATTTCTATATATGAGCAACTTACTTGTAAATGCGCTTGATTTTGACGTAATCTCAGGCTTTCCAAACGTGATGAATCCAGGCAGTGTGTGGTTTGGAAATGACGGCAATCTCAGAACAACTATAGACGGAATAACTGAAAACATAATTGCCTCGCAGGATTTTGTGAGCGGAGTGATGGGTGGAAGCAATGTTGTTTCCGTCAGCAAAACAAATGTAAGCGGACAATTCACATCTATTAAGCTGGCTGTTGATAGCATTTCAGACAACTCGTCAGGAAACCCATATCTTGTTTCTGTTGGACCGGGTCTTTTCGTTGAAGACACAATAACTCTTAAGCCATATGTGTATATTGATGGGGGCGGTTCAGATGCAACAATCATTCAAGTGGACAGTCCTGCTAAAAACGCAATTGTTCTTGCAGATAATTCTGGAATAAGAAACGTTGCTATTGGCGGAGCTACAAACTCAGGACAGGCTGCAATTCTTTATAATAGTTCAACTTCAGTTTCTTCAGATTTTTCATTTGTTGAAGATGTACATTTTCTTGATAACTGGGCGCTTGTAAACAATATATCAAGTTCACCTTCTCTTGTTCTTATAAACAATGCAAAATTTGGCGGAGAATATGTTTTCAAAAAGGGATTTATAGCTGCGCATCCGTCCGCAGCAACAAGAATCTCACTGAGAAACTCAACAACTGCAGCGGGCATAAGGACAGATAATCCGCCAATCAGAGTAGTAGAGGGAAAAGGTCCAAATACACAGGTTATTTTAAATGGCGTTCAAATAAGAAGCTCATCTGTTGTATCCAGTCATGGAATTCATATCGAGGATGGCTCAAGAGCGAGGATAAATTCTGTAAATATTGTTAATTTTCACGTAGGCGTTCATATTGCCTCTGGATCTCCTCTCGGAAGCAGTGTTTCCGCAGTTGGCTTGAATCTAGAAGGATGTATTGAAGATTTTCTTGTTGAAGATCCGCAGGCTTCAGGATCTGTTCTTGGGCTGATTAATAAAAACAACTCAACAATAAATTCTGATAGTTCTGTTTATATATATGGCACTGACAGAAACATAGTTACAGTTGCAAAACTTGGAAGCGACTTTAGCTCTGTTAAAAATGCAATAGATTCAATTACAGATGCAAGCTCAACAAACCGCTATCAGGTTCTTGTCGGACCGGGCGTATATAGCGAACCAGAAATTGTAATTCCATCTTACGTTACCCTTACCGGCTCCAGTATACAGACGACAATTATAGAGCCTGCTGGAAACCATAATATTATAAATGCAAGCGCCAATAATGAAATTGCTTTTCTTACTTTAAGAAATGCGCCATCTGGTTATGCCGGCATTGTTTATGATAACATTGGATCTTATGGACTTGCTCACAAGGTTTCTTTAATAGATTGTCATACGGCTATCAAATATACCACAAACTCTGTAGATTCATTTATTTATCTGGAATATGTTGATGTTCAAGGTTCTTACAAAAATGCATTTGTAATCGAAAGCCAGAGCGGCTCTCTTGCATATTGCAATGCTGAAAATTTTTATACCGCTCCAGTTTCAGGAAACACCGATGTAAACATAATTGTCAGCGGCAGTGCGGCTCAACTTGATCTACAGGCTTTTGGACTGGCAGGAACGAATAATGTTGATGATGGGGTTTTTGTAAGAGATGGAGCAAGGTTTTCAGCTCTTGGCGGATATTTTAGAGATTTGAATAGAGCTGTATTTACTAATTCGGGTGAAATCGCAACAGAAATTAATCTGAACGGCGTTGAGTTTAATAATTGTATAACAGATATAGATATTCAAAATTCCGGAACTACTGGAAATTTTACAGGCGATTACAATATAAACAAATTCTTTATTAATTTCGATTCGCCATTTTATATCACTGGAAAAGATTTGCAAATAGTTACGGTTGCAAAACGCGGCGGAGACTTTTTAACAATCAGCGGTGCGCTTAACTTTATAACAAATAACTCATCAACAAATCCATATTTGATCAGAATTGGCCCTGGAGTTTACGAAGAAACAAATCTTCAAATGAAGCCATATGTTTATATCGAAGGAAATGGAGACCAATCAACAATAATAAAATCTACAGATGTATATTCTACAATAATTACATCAAACTTTGGAAACTGTGGAATTTCAAATCTGCAACTTACAGGATCTGTTTCAGGACAGGCTGTTTACGCAACCGGCGATGGGAGTCTTGTTCCGTTCTTAATTGACAGTGTAATTTTTGGAAATAACCATACGCAGGTTAATGTATTTGGTTCTTCTGGCATTACAATCGTTCAAATTGACGACTGCAGGCTCGGGGGGTTATTTAACTGGACTGAAGGGTTTAAAGTCACAAGCAATTCTGGCGTTGCGACTCAACTTGCACTAACAAACCTTATAATTCAGGACGTTGTGCCGCCAATAGCAAGCGGCGCTCTTTTTTACGCAAGCGGTCCGGATACAGCGCTTATAATTGACGCTGCGCTTGTAAGAATGGCAGCGCCATTTGGTCCGGGTATTGTTCTTGAAAATGGCGCTCAAGCAAGAATCAGTGATATTTCACTAAGAAATTTTACAAAAGGAATATGGTTGCCAAATGTAGGGCAGGGTCCATTCATAAGAGCGATTGGCGTTTCTCTAGAAACAAACACAAACGACATACAGATTGATCACCCTTCGGCAACTGGCACAATTCAAGGAGTTGCAGACTATGACAGTTGCGTTATTGCATCAAGCGGCGTTGTTCTTACGTTTTCAGATCCATTTGATGGAACTTTCGTAAATACAGGAAGATTCGTCTTTGGAGATGACTTTAACAAAGCAACTGATGTTACCGAAATAATTACATCCGCTTCCACCATGGGTTTGATGAATGGCGGATTAATAGAGTATATCAGCGGTCTTGTAATAAGCGTTCAATCTGGATTTGGATATCTGGCAAAAAATCCATTGCCAGATGTTGACATCGAAAGAATTTCATTTTCGAGCGGTCAGTTAACTCTTCCTGACAATCAATCAAATTATATTTACATAAATTCAAACTCGTTGCTTGTTTTTAGTTCTTCAAGACCCTCTTCTGTATCAAACATAATTCTTGGAAGAGTCTCTACTCTGTCTGGCAGCGTGGCGTTTATTGAAAGATCGCCGCTCGCAGCAGATAATCTCGGAAACAAATACGATTTACAATTTAGAAAAACAGTTGGATCTATTTTTGCCTCCGGCGGCAATGTCACAGAAAACGGAACAAGAGGGCTCAGTATAACCGCTGGAGAATATTTCTATGGCGCAAATCAATATATATTCTCAGGCGGAGTTTTTAATTTTGATGCGTATTATCACGATGGCGCTTTTACAAAAGAAGCACAATCGCAGGTTTCAAATACTCAATATGACTTTAATCAAAGCGGTTTAATAAGCATACCATCAGGACACTATGTAAAACACGATCTTTACACAATTGGTAACGAGCAAAAATTTATGCTCGTATACGGACAATCTTCAAATTCTGGAATTGCAGAAGCAAGAGACGCTTCGCCAACTCCCCCATCTTCTTTTACAGATGCGGTTGTTAAACTTGCCGGCATTATTGTTCAAGAAGGACAAACTAATATTATTGAAATAATTGATGAAAGACCAAGACTCGGGTTTTCTTCAACCGGAGGTTCTTCTTCCGCGAGCGACCACGGCAATTTAACTGGTTTGACAGACGATGATCACCCTCAATATTTGCTTACTTCTGGGGCTCGTGCATTAACTGGAAATCTTGATCTTGGCGCAAACAACATAACAAATGTCAGTCAGGTTGATGGCGTAGATGTTTCTGATCATGCAGCAAGACATCTCCCAAATGGTTCTGATCCAATTACAACAGCAGCTCCGGCAACGAATTTGAGCGCAACTACAAGTAATGCAGAAGGCATACAGAATAGTTTTGCTAGATCCGACCACTCTCACGCAATAACTACAGGGGCTCCATCAACTCAAATTCCAGCACAGGCTAATGCAATCGGCACTTCTGCATCTATTGCAAGAGCCGATCACGTTCACAACATACCGGTTGGAACTCCATCTGGAATTGCTTATGCAAATCAAGAAGGCGTTGCTGCGCTATTTGCAAGAAGCGACCACATTCATGCACATGGCAATCTGAGCGGCGGATTATTGCATGATGTTGCAACACAATCTGCAGCCGGATTTATGTCGGCGTCTGATAAGACAAATCTTGACAATCACCTTGTCAACTCTGGCAATCCGCACAACACAAGTTTGTCAGGACTTATTGATACACTGATTACAGGTCCTGCAAGCGGCGATATCCTTGGATATACAGATACGTGGATAAACAGATCGCTTACAGATATTAAAAATGAGTTGAATTTGCAAAAATCTGATTTGCCATCTACAATTGCATATGAAGATGAACAAAACACATTTACACAACCGCAAACATTTAACAACTTTATTAATATTCTGAAAACAGAAGATTCCGGCAATCCATCTGTCGACACTATAAGACTGTTTGCTGCAGATCAATTTGGAAGAACTGTATTGCAATATCGCAATCAACTTGGATTTGTAATTCAACTTGCACAGGATAATCTTCTTGTTGTAAGAAACGAAACAGGCTCCCCAATCGGAGCGTTTACTCCTGTTTATGAATCAGGAATAGCAATTACCGGCGAAAGTCTTGTTGCAGCAGCAAACGCATCTGATGCAAACACAATGCCTGCTATTGGAGTTACAATTGAAACAATTGCTAACAATTCAAATGGGTTTATTTTGCTTAATGGTATTATAAAAAATATTGATACATCAATATTTACAATAGGACAAGAATTATATGTTTCTACAACTCCTGGAATTCCAGCATTTGTACCTCCAGCCCATCCGAATCTGCGTCAGAGAATTGGAAGAATAATATCTTCAAACGCAACAAGCGGACAGGCTATGATTTATACTGATTCTCTGAAGGGAGACCATATTGGTACGAATCAAAATCAATGGCTTGTTGGAAATAACCTTGCCGGAAGCAAGGATGTTGTATTCAGAAATTCAGCAGACTTAATTCTACGCGCCTCTCACACAAGCGGCTATGTTGTAAATCTTCCGGCATCTCCAGGAACTCTCGCGCTCTTGTCTGATATTTCGTCGCCTTCTGGATCTGCGCAGACTCAAATTCAATTCAAAGATCAAGGAGTAAACGTTGGCGTTTCTGGAGGAATTGATGCGGTTAATTTTATCGGAACAGGAATTGTTGCGAGCGCCTCTGGAACCGCAATAAACGTAGAAGTAAACGCTCCAACTGGCGCTGTTGGAATTACCGTAGGCGATGGTCAGAATGTGATTACAACAGGTTTTAAAGGCTATGTGACCTGCCCATATGCAGGGGTAATTACAGGATGGTATTTAACAGCCGACAATACAGGATCGATCGAAATTGACGTGTGGAAAAATTCTTTTGCAAACTTTCCGCCTGGTGTTGGAGATTCAATTACCGGAACAGAAAAACCAACCCTGTCTGCGGCGCAAAATACAAGTGATACAAATTTGACAACATGGAATACGACCGTTAATGGTGGCGATGTATTTGGATTTAATGTTGATTCTGTTTCTGCAGTTACCAGAATAACTCTTGTGATCTCAATTCGTAAGTCGTAAGTAAGTTAAAACACTGAATGGCAACTCGTAAAAAAACAGTCAGATATGCTGCAACTACAATAAGAGGAAAATCTGATTTCGACACAGTATTTGTTGCAACAACAAACGGCACTGTTTTTACCAATGAAACAACAGACGCCGCAGGTGCAACGACTGGCGATGTCCCGCTTGGAACAGCTGTAGACGACGCACTTTATTTTGGAATGTCAACCAAACAATTTAGTGGCGTATGGATTGACATGAGCACAAACACATCAGGTGGAACTCGCGTTATTGAATACTGGAATGGCGCAACGTGGACGACTTTAAGCGCTACAGTTATAACCGGCTCAGTTCTTCTTACGGCAGACACTGCATTGAGATGGAATGTTCCTGCAGATTGGGCTACAACCACAGTTAATTCTGTTTCTGCATACTGGGTAAGGATAAGAACTACTGTACTTCATACAAACGGCGGAATTATAACTTCTATTAATAGCGCGCCTGTTGAACAGGTGTGGAACGCCCTTTCTGTAGAAATACCAGAAGGTCCGTCAGGAAGAACTTTTGAAAGCGTATTTGCAAAAATATGGTATCACACTCCTGTTGGCTCAACGCAACTTGATTTTGTCAGAATACAAACAAGAATTGATGCAGGCGTTTATTCTGATGCATATTTCAGAACTGCGTCATCTACATTAACCGGCGAGTCTGTAGGTACATTTTTTTATGTTGATTTGACATCACAATTTACAACAGATTTTACAGGAAATACGCACACAATAGATATGCAATTTTCCTCTCTATCAAGAGGAACCATTGCTGTAAATAGAAATATATGTCATTACTCTGCAGAGTTATATATTTCTTATTCTTACGACGATACAGCGGGGACTCAACTGTGCAGCGTTGTTTTACCAATTGAAAGCATTGAAGCAGACCTCACAACTTCACTGGCGTCGATTGGTACAAATCAAATTCCGGCGCTTTCAGGCGGCATTCTTCAGCAGAGCGGCGTTATATTAAAAGATTTTTATATTGCTTTTCAGGGAAATATCAGAGAAGCTGGAACGACAGACTATAATTTTAACGTTGCACTTGATGCAGAAGCAGAAACTATTCTTGGAGATATGGAGGCGGCTAATCAGTCAGATATAATGTCGTTCTTTTTATGGAAGCGTACAGACGTTGACATTACAACAACTCATGATGTAAAGGCAAGAGTAAGCAATACAGCGGGAGCTGTTTTTACCAACATAGGCGGATATGCAGTATGCACTTTTTCTTATGATCATTCTGGCAGCGTAAGACTTACAGAAACTTTTTTTGCTAATTTGCTGGAAGAGCCAGGTTTTTCGCCAGGAACAACAGCGAATTTAAAAGGAGTGCAGAATAGACAATTATTTATTCAGGAAGCCAATCCAATATTAAACAATAGCGGATTTGATTTTTATTATGCATCGACTGGAGATCCAGGATCTTTTATTATTAAATCAGGAAATCAAACAGAAAGAACATATCAGGTGTCTCAGGGTGTCGGCGGCAGTTATATGTTAACTCACCGCATTGACAGCGGCTCTGCAGTTGGCGCTGGAATAATAAATTTTGATCACGGACTTGTAAATATTAATACGGAATTTCGTGCAACAACAACTTCTACAAACGCATCAAGCGTTTCTGCATTATTAATTTTGACATATTCATATGATAAGAGTCCTGTTTACAGATCACAGACAATGATGAAGTTAATTGAACCAGATCAAGCAACTGCCGGCACACAAACAAATATTGCCTCTGCTGTAAGTTCAGCGCCATTTGAATCAAATTATTATTTAAACTCTGCGGCTTATTTTGGACACCTTACTGTAAATTCAGCAACAACAGGAAATGCGCTGACAATACTTGTTAATCTTGGCGACAATCTCGGATGGGAGGCGGTTATTTCTCAATTGTACTTAACAGATAATGAAAAAACAGAAACCTTTTATTGTGGAAGAGAAAGACAGATATTCATGCGTTATCCAGGTGATCCGGATACTGCAAGAGTTGATATAAAAACGCCAAAAACAATAAGAGTTCAATCATTGATTTCAGGATGGCACTCTGCAATTTCAAGCAGTTGGTGGTATGATTACAATTATCCTGTATCTGGAATTGTAAGCGGATATTCTGGCGATGGGTCGGGAATAATTGTAAATGTGTTTGATGCCGAAACAGAGACTTTAATAAAAAACATAACCACAGATGTTGGCGGCGTATTTTCAGATATCTGGTATGACAATACCAGACCTGTATACTGTAAGGCTTATCAGTCTTCTACCAGAAAAGGGTTGAGCGTTGAGCAGATCGCTCAGTCTGGAAATATTTTTACGATTGAATTACAACCAAGCGGTTCCGTTTCAGTAGAACCGTCATTCACCTTTGTTGCGTAAGGGTCGCCGGAATTCGCCGGCGCGAGAGGTTTCAGACCGTGAAACGCGGCCGGAATTTATCCGGGAAGCGGCAATTGATCAGATTGCCATGTTCATGGACATGTATATATTGTAGCACAAATTAAATAAATTTCAAGCGTTTTTTATTCTTCAACCTGAAATTTTTTTCCACAGTGCGGGCATTCGTAAAGCGCCAGATCATACTCAGCCATAAATACATAGTCGTAGCACTTTGCATCAGGATGCATTGCATAAACTGATTTTTCTTCACTCCACGGGTTTTCTTGCGTACAGGTAAATACCATTTTGTCATTCATATTCACGCCTTTTTGTCTGTCAATTCAAAAATGTATAATCGTAATAATGCTGATTTTTCGAGCAAAGTTAACAACATGGACTTTTTCAGCATGTCTATCGGCTCCGCCCTCGCCTTTCTTGGCGGCGTTGGCGCTGCATTGTATCTTCTCCTGGATATTATCAAACGCCTGTTTGAGCACGCAAAAGATTCAAAAAAAGATCCTGCAAAAAAAGAAAGTCAATCTGAAATCACAGCGATTGAGGAAATCAGAGCCTCAATGAAAAAATTAGAAGATGAATATCACGCAGATATTGCAAAATTTGAATCACAGGCAATAAAAGAAAATTCAGAATTGCGTGAATTTATACTGAATGTCAGCAAAGAAAGAAAAGAAGAAATCAGAAGAGTTACTGACAGACTTGAAAAGCTTTACGATAAAATTCTTGAATGGATGGCGGAGCAAAAAAAATGAATGGAGCAAACGTGATTTTAAAAGCAAGTAATTCTGTTGAAATACTTGATTTATACAAGCAAATTCTTGTAGACCAATATTCTTTTGAAAATGTGGTTGTTGATCTGTCAAATTTCAGAGATTTTGAAGAAACGGACGCCAGAATAATAAACAAATTCAAGCGCCTTTCAAAAGAAAAAGGTCTGAATGTTAAATTTGTAAACGCCAGATCTTACAGAAAAAACAAAGTTAGAAGATAATGAGATCGTTAAATCTGAAGTCGCCCGGAGTCGCGCCGGATATGAGCGTTAGAGTTCAGACAATAGACGTATCTTCTGGAAATTCAAGAGTTTCTTCTGCGATTCAGGCTCAGCGCATAAATACGATCGCGGTTAAAATAGCGGAAGAAAATCTACGCAAGACATTGATAAAAAACGACAAATATAATTTTGCTTATGTTAAAGAGTGGCAGGAAAGATATAAGAAGAATAATGAAAAAAGGCTTTCTCTCAAAGATCAGATAGAGATTGAAAAAAAACTTCGTGATGAACTTACAAACAGATAATAATCAGAGCATAGAATTAGAGAGCATTGAAGAGAGAGTTCCGGCAGGTTATGTCTCGATTCAAAAAATCGACGCTAAAACAGGCGAAGTTGTTGAAGAAATTTACAATAACAACAGGCTCGTTATTCGCTATCATGTTGTTTTGACTCACCTTTTATCTCCAGTTGGCAATCTTTCCAATAATCTTTCTGGCGACGCTCTTCTTCAGTTGGGAATACCAACCAGCGAAGATTTAAAAATCACAAAAATGCGTTTTGGAACTGATGGAACTCAGACATCAATAACCATGTCTGGAGTTCTGGCTGTAGTTCCACCGCTTTTTAATGCTGATGGAACTACGATTCCGGTTCAGGACAATATTGATTTTTATACAATCGACACATACAGATACAGTAACGGCGCAGATGTCAATGGAATCCCTGACTATGATCAGGCGATTACATTTGAGGCGACAATGGCCGGTCCACAGGGCAACGGAACCACAATTGATCCTGTAATTTACAGAGAGGCGGGATTGTTTACTCAAAATGACATCATGTTTGCGAGAGTAACGCTGCCAAACCTGACAAAAGATGAGAACTTTGCATTCAAGTTTTCGTGGACTGTCAGATTCCCATAATCAACTAAATACAAAAACTATGTTGATTTGTATAAAGGTAATACAGCAATGCTGCTGTCAGACATACAATTTTCAATTAATGAAGTTCTCAGATTCAATCCGGAAGAGATTGAAAAAATACGAGATCGATCAATTGCTTCGCATGCATGGAAATATGGCGATCTGTATATAATACCAATCAAGGGCATCATAAAAAACAAGCAGGAAAGAGACGATCCGAAATCTCTTTCAAAAGCCCTGATTAATTTCTCGAATAAAAGCAATATACCATACAACAAAGTTGTAGTTTACGAAAAAATCAGAAACAATTACGTGTTTTTCTTTTATATTGATGACGTGGATATTGAAGTGACTTTTGATCAAACCCTTGGTAATGAAAGATTTGATGAATCAAATCGTCCGGTATATGAAATCGCATTCTTTGCTTATGGCACTGAAATAGGCGATATCAATAAAGGCATGCAATTTCAAACTCTTGCAAATGTTGGCAAGATTGTAGACTGGTTTGTTTCACAAAAGCCAGATGCAATATTTATGTTCTCCGGGAGCGAGGGCGGATATGATCATTTCAGCGGAATAAACAGAAGAAACAGAATCTATATTCAGATGATTCAAAAAGCTTCGCATCACAATCTGTTTATTTATGAATTCAATGACGTGTATGGAAACGATAATATATATGCCTTTTCAAAAAACCCTATTTTCTCATCAAATTTTAAAGAAATAGACTCGTCATCCCTTTCTTCAAAAAAGAAAGTTCCAAAAGAAATTGGCAAAAAAGCATACCAAAAATATCAAAAGGGCGAGGTTGTCTGGAGTTGAAAAAGGCGAGAATACCGCGTTCTGAAATAGATTACTATCTGACAGAGAATTTAAAAAGTCTTGTTGATGCGATTGAAGATTATGGATTCGAAGTAAGAGTAGTCGGCGGAGCTGTGCGCGACCTTCTTAATGGCAAAAAACCAAGAGATATTGATCTTTCAACAAATGCATCTCCTGCAGAATTGATTTATATTTTTACAGAGAATGAATTTAAATATAAAACCGGCGGCATATCTCACGGCACAATCAATGTTTACTTCAGCGAAGAAGAAGTATATGAGGTCAGCTCTCTTGGATACAGGATTGAATCCCGCAATAAAAAACTGCACACAACATATGATAAGGATTGGGCTGAAGATGCGGCAAAGCGTGACTTCACTGTAAACGCCCTGTTCATGGATTGGGATGGGACTGTCTATGACTACTATACGGGCATTTCTGATATAAAAAATCAGCGGATTCGCATGCTTGGAGACCCGGAAAGGCTTCTGAAAGCCTTTCCAAGGCTTCTGGTGAGGTTTTTTAAGGTATTGACGGCTTTCCCCCAACCCGTGGTATCAAAGCGCCTCCTGGGGGCTATAAAGCGCCATAAAATGGCAATCAAAGACCTTCCTCCAGAATGGGTAGCCAGAATGTATGCAGGAATCAAATCCGGTAAATACCCTGAAAAGTCTCTTAAATTGATGGACAAACTTGGAATAAAGTCGCTGATCGAAGCGGTTGCAAAGGCGGCTCCAGAAGAAGATGAAAGCAGGTGGGATCAGGATTTAAACAATATGCGCAATGCAATGCGCAACATGAAAGGAAAAAGAAGTTCTAAATCAAGAAAGTCAATCAACGCATATGACGACACAATGAATGATTACTCAATCATGAATGCAAAAAAGAATGCAAAAGACGTATATGCAAAAAATGCAGCAAAAGAGAGGCGTGATGAGTGGCACAGAAAACTCGCAGAAGAAGCTTTTGATAAAGTAATGAAGAGAATAAACGCCGGCGACTATTTGCAAATCTCTCCTTCAAATAATTTGTTTATGGTGAAAGAAATTCAACCCGCGCATTCGCCGCAACTTTTGCATTTGATAATTTATAGATCCGCTAAAGGAGGATCTTTCAAAGTTTTCAACACTGATATTAAGATTACAGATTACAAGAAAGAAAACAGTCATTATAATATACAGCCATTTGACGCAGTAATAATTGTGGCTCTTTCAAAATTCAGCGATGTACTTAATAAAGTAATGCCGGAAAGAACTTCTTTTATTCACGAATATATACACTATCTTGATTACAGACGAAAAGCATTTGCAATCAAAAAGCGTGCAAATCCATCCAGCGATTTTAGCAGATATATAAATGACCCTCTGGAATTAAACGCCTTTTATCAGGAAGCCGCAAGCAGCATCAGGAAGTTTATAGAGCTTACATCTAAAAACAAAGACAGATATTCTGAAGCTTCATACATGAATGACGTCAATGCGTTTATAAAACACTTTATGCGCTATCCGTTCTTTATGAAGAACTTTATTAATTATCTGACTCCAGAAAATGCAAAAAGAATTAAAAAGCGTCTGAGCAATCTTTATGCAAGCTTAAAATCAGGATCAAGATTAAACGCGATGATTTCATCATACGAAGGACACGAAATAGATGTTAACAGCGGCGTTGACACAAACCACACAAGAAACTTCTGGCAAACAAACGCTTACTGGACGTCACACGCGCCATTTTCTAATTCCAATCAAGGTCTTGATGCAAAATCTCTTTAAGGTAATATCATGAAAACAAAACCGGACATCAGAAAACTAAAATCAGCGTTTAATGCTGATGGCTATTCATATTTCTTTCAAAAAGGAAGGACTGTCAGCATATCTCCCGACGGCATTATAGCAGTTCACGAAAACCATAATATTGTCCCGACCAGCGTTCATCTTATTGAACAGGCTTCTGTGATCGACACAGACGGCGAAGAAATCGTATCTCCTGAACGCAGCAGAAAAGCTCCGCCATCTGCTAAAAAAGTAGATGCGTATGATGAGCTTGAGCGTCAGATCAAAGCATTTTTAAGATCTCCGCCGCACTATTCACTGATGGTCATTGCCGGCAAACCAGGAACAGGAAAATCAACTGCTTTAAAAGCGGTTGCTGAAACTGTTGGAGGGCTTGACAACACCCTGCCTGGTGCAAAAATGATTTCCAAGCATGATAAAAAAATATTTGATACAGAATATGCATCATACATGAATATGTCAAAACAGGAAAAGGAGTCTTTTGTTTTAAAAAAACTTGAAGATGCCAAAGATGAAAGATCTCTTATTGAATACAGTAAAATGCGTAATAAATACAGAGAAACACGCGATCCGTATTATAAATCTAGAATGGCGGAAATCATTGAAAAGTATACGCCTAAATCAACCAGACAGCGCATTTCAATGGTCGGCGCTCAAGAACCTCCTTACAAGGGAAGGGTTTATGCCGGTTCTCAAAACGCAAACAAGGGTCAGTTGTACTTTGAGCTTTATAGATCTAACGGCAATGTAATCGTATATGACGACTCAAACATATCATTCTGGGAAGACAAAAATCTGCAGGATTTGATTCTTCATGCATCACAAACAGAAAAAACAAAATGGGTAAGTATGCCGGGCGAGCATGAAGGTTATATAATAACCGGCAACGGAAATGTTATTCCTGACAAGTTTCTTTACAGCGGTAAAATAATCATTATTACAAACCGCCAGATCAAAGAACTTCCACAAAATATTCAGTCAAGAATTTCAGTTCCTGTAAATTTTAATCCATCATCTTCTGACGTATTGAAAAAAACAGGAGAGCCTGAAAGTCTTAAAATGATTAAGCGGAAGTATGAAGGATATTATTCTTCAGAAGATGTAGAAAGCGTATATGAATGGCTTAAAGAAAACGTTGGAAAAGGAATCAAATACGACTTCAGATTGTTTGATAAATTGCTTCTGTGGAAATCAATGTATCCGGAAGAAGAAGAATTTGGTAAACAGGCTCGTAAAATGATTCGTGACTTCTATTTGCGAGAGCGCGATGAAACAAAAATGATGCGTGAAAGAACAGTAAGGTCTATTCTCCAGGCATACTCTAACGATGTACCATCGGCGCTTAATCAGGGTCAGCGCAAAAGAATTCGTGAGTTTTTAATGCGCGTCCCTGATAATCAGTTAAACGATCCTGATCTCTTTACAAAACTCGATAGAATTGCTGGTGTCATGCGTCAGGGGTAATTATGAAACAAAAAGTGCATTGCAAAAACTTGTTTGGAAATGAATTTGAAAATAAATTGAAAGAGTGTGAAAACACAGGCTTTGTTGATATATGTCGTAGCGTTTTAAAACGCATCAGAGATGGCGAAGTTAGAGAAGTTTCAAAAGTAGAAATCGATTATCTGTTAAAAAAATTGCATTAACGATGATGTAATAATATGCTTCTCAACGACCTTTACATATTAACAGAGAACATCTCTTCATTTGATGAATGGCTT